>DDPD01000009.1 GCA_002342025.1 Moraxellaceae bacterium UBA2477
CGAGTCTGTGGCATGGGGCCGTCAACCGAGTCTACGAGCAGGCAGACGGAGTCAACCATGGACAGTACACGTTCCACTTCACCACCGAAGTCGGCGTGACCTGGGGTGTCGACGATGTTGATGCGGTATTCCTGGCCATCACGAGCATCCGTCCAGCGGATGGCGGTGTTCTTGGCCAAAATGGTAATGCCACGCTCTTTTTCCAAGTCATTGGAATCCATCACGCGTTCTACGTCGTTGCCACGATCACCAAAGGTGCCGGACTGCTGCAAGAGCTTGTCTACCAGCGTGGTTTTGCCATGGTCAACGTGGGCGATAATAGCGATGTTACGAATTTGTTTGATGGACACAGTGGGTCTCGGACAGCGGTCAAAATTTGGGCGCGAAGTATAGCCGATATTTGCTTTCAGTTGTTGACGCGGTTTTACCCTGAGCCCGAAAGCAAAAAAGGCCGCTCAATGAGCGACCTTTTTCGGTTCAGTCAGTGGCTGCCGAAGCAGCGCGAGACTTACTTCTTGATGATGACCTTTACTTCACCTTGAGCCACCGCAACAACGCGACGGTTCTTGGTCTGGCCTTCAACTGTTTTGTTGTCAGCTACTGGCTGCGAAGCACCGTAGCCCTTAGCGGAAACGCGATCTGCAGCGATGCCGTAAGTTTTGGTCAGAACGTCAGCCACGGCGTTTGCACGGTCTTGGCTGAGCTGGTCGTTGAGCTGAGCGCTACCGCGTGAGTCAGTGTGACCCTGCACTTCAACTTTGGCTGTTGGATATTCTTTCATCAGCTTAGCAACGGCTTCAATTTCAGCATTAAAGGCTGGCTTAACAATCGACTTGTTGGTGTCAAAGAGCACGCGAATTTCTTTGGCAACCGTTTCAGTCAACATTTTTGGGCAACCGTTGGCATCAACCACAACCGTGGTTGGTGTGCCTGGGCACTTGTCGAAGCTGTTGGCAACGCCATCTTTATCGTCATCACCATCGACAACAGGAGCTACAGGAGCTACAGGAGCTACAGGAGCTACAGGAGCCAAAACGGCTGGAGCAGCAGCAACAGTCTTGGAGCCGCCGAATGCGTAGAGCACACCGACCGAAGCGATGCCATCTACGTTGTTCTGCATGGAGTCTTCAACGTATTGAACGCCACGAACTTCGCCACGCAGGGACAGGTTGTTAGCGAGCTGGTAAAAGGCACCAACTGCAGCGTTGACAATAGTAGTGTCAAATGTGCCGTTGTTAGCGCCAGCGTTTTCAACTTTCACACGCGACTGACCGCCACCGACCAGAACATACGGCTGGAAGTTGTTAGCGGTGTTAAAGCGGTAGTAAGCATCCAATGTGGTGTTTTGGAAGCGTGCGTCGCCACCGGAGTTTTGCAGATCAGCTTGGGTTTGGCCGAAGCGCGCCTCCAAGCCAACACTTGGGTTTACACGGTAACCTAAGGCGATGGAGCCAGTGTTGGTGCCATCTTCCATTGCGCCGCCACGCAGGTCGTTATCAAACATGTGGTAGCCAACCATCGGGCTAACAGTGAATTCGGCATGAGCTGCCATGGCGGAAGAAGCCAAGATTGTGGCCACAGCGAGTTGATGCAATTTCATAGTCATTTAGTCCTTTTGCAGGTTGTATAATGCGAAGCAAGGGTAAGAGCCCACGCTAAATTCGTCAAACAAAATCCGACGAGGTAGATAAAACGCAATCAAACCCTTGTCGTTTACACACAAACTGTAACATAAGCGAGATTTCAACGTAATGAATCATTTGCAGCGGTTTCAATTTCTCGACGGTGCTGTGCGCGGTGAGATATGCCAGCTGAGCGAGGCCTATCAAGCGGTGCTGTCGCGACATGAATATCCTGCGCCGATTAAGGGATTACTAGGCGAGGCATTAAGCGGCGTTGCACTCATTGCGGCGAATCTAAAATTCGAAGGTTGTTTGATTCTGCAAATACAGGGCAATGGCCCAATGTCGGTGCTCATGGTTGAGTGTAATCACTTGGGCGAACTTCGTGGCATTGCTCGCTATGATGAAGCCGAAATGGCCTTGCAGTTCGACCACAGCTGGACTGCTTTAGCGGGCCAGGGGCAACTGATTCTCACGATAGATCCAGAAGACGGCGAGCGTTACCAAGGCATCGTGGCATTAGAGGGCGAGTCCTTAGCTGCCGCGCTGGCCGGCTACTTTGCTCAATCTGAACAATTACCGACCTACTTCAATTTAGCCGCTGATGGCCAGCACGCAGGCGGCCTCATGTTGCAGGTGCTGCCGCAAATAGATGAGAGCCAAGACGACGACTTGTGGGGTCGAGCACAGGGATTGGCACAAACGCTAAAAAAAGAAGAGCTATTGGGCCTATCGGCCGAAGAAGTGCTCTATCGACTCTTTCATGAAGAGCAGGTGGAACTCTACCCCGAGGCTGAGTTGCGCTTTCACTGCAGTTGTTCGCGGGAGCGAAGCGGAAATGCCCTGCGTGCCATTGATTTGGACGAGTTGCTTGAAATTGCGGATGAGCAACAAGGGCAAATTGAGGTGGATTGCCAGTTCTGTCGGCAAAAATATGTTTTCGACAGTATCGACTTACGACAATTGCACCTGCCCGCAGCTATCGCGCCTGATAGCGTTCAATAAAGCCTAGCGTGACAGACGTAAATTCGCTTTTAACGGTAACTCTATCAGCAGCTCTAGGCCGCCATCTTGAGCATTGCCCAACTGAATGCGGCCACGGTGTTGACGAACAATGCGCGCAACTATTGCTAGCCCCAAGCCCGAGCCTTGCGTGCTTCGGGCTTGCTCACCACGCTGAAAGGGCTGCATGAGCTCTTCTGCACGCGACATTTCTATCCCCGGTCCATGATCTCGACAACGCAAGCAGATGCGATCTGCCAACGCCCATGTTTTTACCTCAAACGGCCCAGCGCCGTAGCGCAGGGTGTTTTGAATGAGGTTAGCTAGCACGCGCTTGAAGGACAGGCGGCGCAGGGAAATGATAGGAAGGGGTTGTTGGTCCAAAATCACTTCTAATTGGCTATGAACCTGATGGGCTACTTCCAGTAGAAGTTCGTTGAGATCAACGGGCTCTATTGGCTCCTCTGAGCCATCCCGCATAAAGGCTATGAACTGGTCGAGGATGGCATCCATGTCTTCGATATCAAGAATCATGCCTTCAGCAAGATCAGTATCACGCAGCATTTCTGCGGTGAGACGCAGGCGTGTTAAAGGTGTTCGCAGGTCGTGTGAAATACCGGCGAGCATGACCGTTCGCTCGCGCTCAGCTTGTCGAATCTGGTCGGTCATCAAGTTAAAGGCGCGATTGACGGCGCGAATTTCGGTGGGCCCACTATGAATATCGAGTTTCGTGCTGTGCAGGCCACGACCGACGCGAATGGCCGCGAGTTGCAGGCGCTTCAATGGGCGGTTGAGCTGCCTCGCCAATACAATAATAGCCATGACGGATAATAAAGGTACGCCGAGGATCCAACCTAAGATAATGGCTGGGCTGTATTGCTGAATAAAGCGCAGTTCCTCAGAGACCCACATCGGCGTTTGGGTCGGCGCTTTAATCCACAACGTTGGAATAGGTTTGAATTCGAAATAAACCTGCGCCGAAGCATTCAGTTCACTTTCAAGTTGTTTTTGAAAGCGATCGGTAAAAAGCTCGGCAAACCATTTGTCGCTAGGGCGTGGAAATTTTGCAGGATCACGAATGACATTTAAATTGCCGAATTGCTTGAGTTCGGTGTCGATAATTTCTGGAGATGGAGAGCCCGTTGCATCAGCGTTTCGCAGCAGATCCAAGCGAATGGCTGAGCTATGCGCATGTTGCTTTATTTCGGGCAGATATAAATTTTTCCAAAAGAATGCGATAGACAGTACCTGACTGACCAGCACCACAATGCCAATAACCAAGGTCGTGCGCATGAAGCTGGAGCGCGGTTTCAGGTTTTGAATCCAGCCCTTCTGGGGTAATGCCACCGACGCTTGCTTCATATTAGCCTTGGCCATCCGGCACAAAGACATAGCCTATGCCCCACACGGTTTGGATGTAGCGTGCGCGTGCGGGGTTTTCTTCAATCATCCGGCGCAGGCGCGAGACCTGAACATCAATCGAGCGCTCCATAGCGCCCCATTCGCGACCACGAGCGAGCGACATGAGTTTGTCGCGGGTGAGGGGTTCGCGGGGATGCTGCACCAGCGCTTTGAGTACGGCGAACTCGCCGGTGGTGAGGTTAACCGTTTCGCCATCACGGGTGAGTTGGCGGGTCGAAAGGTCGAGGCTCCAAGGGCCAAAATTGACGGTCTCGGCGGTGTGTGATGGCGCTCCCGGCAGTTCGCGAGACTGTCGGCGCATGACGGCCTTCATCCGCGCCAACAGCTCCTGCGGATTAAACGGTTTCGGCAGGTAGTCATCGGCTCCAGCTTCAAGACCGCTAATGCGATCGCTGTCGGCACCACGGGCGGTGAGCATGATGATGGGTGTGTTGTTGCCGGCATCCCGTAGGCGTTTGCAGATGGTCAGGCCATCTTCGCCAGGCAGCATGAAGTCGAGCACGATGAGCGCGAAGAGTTCGCGAGCCAGCGTGCGGTCCATCTGGATAGCATCGGCGACGGTACGTACGGCAAAACCCTGATCCTCGAGAAAGCGCTGGAGCAGGTTGCGTAGTCGCACATCATCATCGACGACTAGAATTCGGAGTTGTTCTTTCGGCGATTCGCTGCTGGCGGATTCCATGCGTGTCCTCGGGCAAGCTAAGCGGATGTAGGTTAGCCCAGAGTGTACGCAGCACTCGCGCATTTGCCTATGTCAGCGCGGCAGATGTCGCGCGAGCCATTCTGCGTATAATCCGGCTCTCTTCAAGCGTCCTTGCGGCGCTGCTTATTGATTTGCCGAGTGTGTACATGTCATCGATTGCCCAACAGATTGCCCGCGAATTATCCGTCCGTACCGAGCAGGTCGAAGCCACCATTACGCTGCTTGATGGCGGTGCCACTGTGCCGTTTATCGCGCGCTATCGAAAAGAAGTGACCGGTGAGCTCGATGATACTCAGCTGCGTAATCTCGAAGAGCGTCTGCTGTATTTGCGTGAGCTGGAAGATCGCCGCGCCGCCATCCTGAAAAGCATTCAGGAGCAAGGCAAACTTGATGACGCCCTAAAGGCACAAATTCTCTCAGCCGATACCAAGTCGCGTTTAGAGGACTTGTATTTGCCCTTTAAGCCCAAGCGCACCAGCAAAGGCTTGCAGGCCTTGGCCGCTGGCATCGGTCCATTAGCGGACATGCTGTTGGCAGAGCCCACGCGCGTGCCGGAGCAGGAGGCGCTGGCGTTCATCAAGCCGGTGGCGGACGAAGGTGGCGTGGCGTATCCGGATGTGAAAGCGGTGCTGGAAGGCGCGCGGCATATTCTTATGGAGCGTTTTGCTGAGCAGGCCGACCTGCTCGCTACTCTGCGGCAGTATTTGAAAGACAGAGCGCAGATCAGTGCGCGCGTCATCGTCGGCAAGGAAAACGAAGGGGCGAAGTTCCGCGACTATTTTGAGCATGACGAGAAGTGGGCGGATGCGCCGTCGCATCGGGCGCTGGCTATCTTTCGTGGCCGCAACGAGGGCTTTCTGAGCATGAGCCTGACCTTGCCGGATGCCGCTGAAAGCGTCGTGCATCCCTGCGAGGCGGTGATTGCCTCTGCCGTGGGTATTGCTGACTTGGGCCGTCCAGCTGATGCGTGGTTACGTGAAGTGGTGCGCTGGACCTGGCGTGTGAAGCTGCTCACGCATCTCGAAACCGAGTTGCTTACCGAATTGAAAGTGCGTGCCGAAGAAGAGGCTATTCGCGTCTTTGCGCGCAATATGAAAGATTTGCTGATGTCGGCGCCGGCCGGTTTGCGTCCGACATTGGGGCTGGATCCCGGCCTGCGCACGGGTTGCAAAGTGGCGGTGGTGGACGGCACCGGCAAGCTCGTCGCCAATACCACCATCTTCCCGCATGAGCCACGCAAGGACTGGGACGGCTCGTTGCATACACTAGCCAAACTGTGCGCTGAGCATAAAGTTGAGTTGGTGGCGATTGGCAACGGCACGGCATCGCGCGAGTCCGATAAGCTCGTGGCCGAACTCATGAAGAAGCATCCCGAGCTGAAGCTGACCAAGATTGTCGTCAGCGAAGCCGGTGCGTCGGTTTACTCGGCGTCTGAGTTGGCGGCGCGCGAGTTTCCAAATCTGGATGTAACCTTCCGTGGAGCGGTGTCGATTGCTCGCCGCCTACAAGACCCATTGGCGGAGCTGGTGAAGATCGAACCGAAGGCGATTGGCGTCGGTCAATATCAACACGATGTGAATCAGGTGAAACTGGCGCGCATGCTCGATGCCGTCGTGGAAGATTGTGTGAACGCGGTTGGCGTGGATGTGAATACGGCCTCCGCACCCCTGCTTGCTCGCATCGCCGGCCTGAATGCGACGCTGGCGCAAAACATCGTGAATTTCCGTGACACCAATGGCGTCTTTGCCTCGCGTGAAGCCCTGTTGCAGGTGCCGCGTTTTGGCGAGCGTACCTTTGAGCAGGCAGCGGGCTTCTTGCGCGTGTCAGGTGGGAGTAATCCACTAGATGCGTCGGCCGTGCATCCCGAGTCCTACCCGGTGGTGCACAAGTTGCTGGCAAGCACGGGAAAAAGTCTGCCAGAGCTGCTCTCCGATCCACGCTACTTACGTGCGGTGAATGCTGAGCAGTTTGTCGATGAGCGTTTTGGTTTGCCGACCGTGCGTGACATTTTGCGTGAATTGGAGAAGCCGGGCCGTGACCCACGCCCTGAGTTCAAGGCGGCAGTTTTTAGCGAAACGGTCACTGAAATTAGCGACCTTAAGCCGGGCATGGTGCTGGAGGGCGTGGTGACGAATGTCACGGCGTTTGGCGCCTTCGTGGACATTGGCGTGCATCAGGATGGACTGGTACACATTTCCGTGCTGTCCGATAAATTCATTAAGGATCCGCATGAGGCGGTGAAAGCGGGCGACATCGTGAAGGTGAAAGTGGTGGAGGTGGATGTGGCGCGTAAACGCATTGCTCTATCCTGCCGCTTAAATGACACCCCAGCACCCGCCGCGCGCGCAGGTCGTGACGACAATAAGCCGGCGACGCGTAGCGCCCAGCCAGCGCGAGGCGGTCAGCGTGCCTCTGCGCCAACGTCTGCTGGACAGGTTGGCGGTACACTCGGTGACCTGTTCCGCAAAGCAGGCGTGACCCGATGATGATGGCATGGCGAGGGAGACACTGATGGATGCCACATTGATGCAGCAATTAGCTTGGTTAGAGCGCGAACCTGAGTGTCTGCAAGGCATGCAACGCGGCCTTGAAAAAGAGGCGCTGCGTGTACAGCCCGATGGATGGCTGGCACAGACGCCTCATGCCGCCGCATTGGGCTCTGCACTGACGCATCCCAACATCACCACGGATTACTCGGAAGCACTCATCGAGTTGATCACGCCACCCTGCGACAGCATCTCTTCGGCACTGGGCTGGCTTGATGACGTGCATCGTTATGTCTATGCCAACATCGGCAGCGAGCGCCTCTGGGTCAATTCCATGCCGTGCAAGCTCGGCCCGGACAGCAATATCCCGCTGGCGCAGTACGGCAGCTCCAACATCGGCCGCATGAAGACGCTGTACCGACACGGCCTGGGTCTGCGCTATGGCCGTCGCATGCAAACCATCGCCGGCATTCACTACAACCTGTCGTTCCCCGACAGCTTCTGGCAGCGCTGGCAGCAGCAGGCGGGCGATACCCGCTCGCTGCAAGATTTCAAATCGGAGAAGTACCTGAGTTTGGTGCGTAACTTCCAGCGCCATAGCTGGTTGCTACTCTACCTGTTGGGCGCGAGTCCGGCGGTCTGTGGCACTTTCCTGGAGGGTCGCGATCACGGCCTGAAGGCCATGCCATCGGGTACCTTGTATCTGCCGGATGCCACCTCACTGCGCATGAGCTCGCTGGGCTATCAGAACGATGCCCAGTCTGATCTGCAGGTGTCTTATAACGCCTTGGGTGAGTACATCCATGACCTCGATCGCGCTATTCGCACGCCGTATGCGCCCTATGTGGCGGCGGGCGTGGTCAAGGATGGCGTGTATCAGCAGATCAACGCCAATATCCTGCAGATCGAAAATGAGTATTACGGCCTGATTCGGCCTAAGCGCACTATTCGCAGTGGCGAACGCCCGACGCAGGCGCTGGCGCGTCGGGGTGTGGAATATGCCGAGCTGCGTTGCGTCGATCTCGACCCATTCGAGCCACTGGGTATCAGCCGTGATAGCGCACATTTTCTCGAAGTGTTTGCGCTGCATTGCCTGCTCAGCGACAGCCCCTTATTCACGGATGACGAATACTATCGTTTGCCATTGAATCAGCAGGCCATGGTTGAGCGCGGACGCGATGCCTCATTGCGCCTGCAAGGCAAGGCCGGCGAGGCCGATTTCCGTAGCCTGGCCGCCGAGCTTTTTGGCGAGTTACTTCCTGTAGCACAGTTGCTCGATGCGGCGCACACCACGGGTGGGTACTCTTCAGCGCTGGCCTTGCAAATCGATAAGCTTAAAGAGCCTGCCATGACCGGATCGGCCATGGTGCTACGCAGCTTGCAAGATCACGAAGGCTGCTTCTATAGCTTTGCTCAGGACTGTGCCGATCGCATGCGTGAGCGTTTCCTGGCGCGTCCTTTGCCGGATCAGCGTATGAAAGAACTGCAGGCGCTGGCAGAAAAGTCTCTGGCCGATCAAGCGGACATGGAGGCTTTGCCACAATTGCCGTTTGATGACTTTTTAGCGGCGTATTTCGCCTGAATCTACTCATGAGGTGTGACATGCCGAAACTGCCGAATGCGCGCATTTGCAATGCCTTGGTGGCACTGGTGGCACTGCTGGCCATGCTGGTGGCACTGTACTTGCAGTATTACCAAGGCCTTGAACCCTGCCCGCTTTGTGTCTTTCAGCGCGTGGCCGTGATCGGTGTTGGCGTTACGGCGTTGACCGCTGCCGTGCATGGTCCGCAGGCTTGGGGGCAGCGCGTCTATGCGGGCGTGATGGCCTTGAGTGCATTCGCAGGCGTCGTGGTCGCCGGTCGCCATGTTTGGCTGCAACACTTGCCGGCGGATCAAGTGCCCTCTTGCGGGCCCGGCCTCGACTTTTGGATTGCCGCCTTGCCTTGGCAGCAAGTGGTGCAGCAGGTCTTTCAAGGCTCGGGTGAGTGCGCCAAAGTCGACTGGACCCTGCTAGGCCTTAGCCTGCCCATGTGGACACTGATGCTATTTGTTGGCTTGCTGCTGGCGGCATTGGTGCAACTGGTGCGTCGCCCGAACTAATTTTTCAGCAGACCTAGCGCAGTGACCTAGGCTGTCCTATACCTGATGCAGGGAAGCTCGGGAGCGGGACAGGATGTCATTAGCGACGGTGGAAACGTGCGCCAGTCTTGGCTTGGCGGCCCCACGCGTACGTGTTGAAGTTCACTTGTCGACCGGCTTGCCCGGTCTCGCCATTGTGGGCATGCCCGAAGCGGTGGTGCGTGAGAGTAAAGACCGTGTTCGATCGGCGCTGCTAAACAGTGGTTTTGACTTCCCTCCGCAACGCATCACCATCAATTTAGCGCCGGCCGATTTGCCCAAAGAAGGCGGGCGATATGACTTGCCCATCGCGCTTGGCTTGCTGGCAGCCAGTGGTCAATTGCCCGCAAAGGCCCTAGAAAACCTGATCGTGATGGGCGAGTTGGCATTATCCGGCGAGCTCACCGCGGTGAATGCGGTGCTATCGGCCAGCTTGGCCAGTGCTTCCACCGGGAAGACCTTGGTCGTGCCACAAGCCAACGCACGTGAAGCGCGTCTCAGCACCCAAACCAGCGTTCTCGCTGCGCCAAATTTATCGCGATTGATTCGGCACCTGCGCGGTATAGAGCCGATTTCTGACGACGCTAGTGAGGCCGAGGGCGTCAGCGAAAGCCAGGTCATGCACCCTGATTTAGCGCAGGTTTGCGGGCAACACTTGGCGAGACGGGCTTTAGAAGTTGCCGCAGCAGGCGCGCATTCGATTTTGTTTTATGGGCCGCCGGGTGCAGGAAAAACGCTGATGGCATCGTGCTTGCCCGGGCTGCTGCCGCCGCTTTCTCCTGACATGAGGTTGCAGTCGGTAGCCTTGTATTCCTTGCGTGGGCTGTCGCGCGAGCACGATAGTTTGCCGCCCTTTCGATCGCCTCATAGTTCGTCATCAATGGCTGCATTAATTGGCGGAGGCATGACAATTCCACGTCCTGGAGAAATTAGTCTGGCGCATGGCGGTGTATTGTTTCTGGATGAATTGCCCGAGTTCAACCGACAGGCGCTGGAGGCACTGCGTGAGCCCTTGGAGTCAGGCGAAATTGTGTTAGCAAGAGCGCGCCAGCAGCTACGTTACCCGGCCCGATTTCAGTTAGTAGCGGCCATGAATCCGTGCCCTTGTGGACAGCGCGGGCAGTTGGGCGGCAGTTGCCGTTGTACGCCGGAGCAAATAGCCCGCTATCAAGCCAAGTTGTCAGGACCGTTATTAGATCGTGTGGATCTCCGCGTGCCCGTTCAGGCAGTGCCTTTATCGGCCTTGGCCACCGCAGCCCAAGCCCAAGAAAGCAGTGCCGTAGTGCGGGCGCGAGTGTGTGCGAGTCGGCAGCGACAATTGCAACGCCAAGGCTATGCCAATGCCTATCTACCGGGGCATGAGCTCGGTCAGGCGTTAGCGTCAGAGGTGACAGAGTTTGCCCAGGCTGCCGGCGAGCGTTTAGGTCTTTCAGCGCGTGCCTATCACCGCGTGTTGCGGGTGGCGCGAACCATTGCGGATCTCGCTGAGGAAGATTGCGTTAGCACAAGTCACCTAGCCGAGGCCTTGTGCTATCGCGGTAGTGTGCTTGCAGACTAAGTTTCAAAGAGTGCCGATGTAGAAATCACGCTGAATGTTGGCGGCGTTTTCCGGCACGTTGGCGTAATGCGAGAAGTCGGTTTCGCCGAGATGCCGCAACACATCTTCATCCAGCCAGCAGACTTCATGGCTAAAGCGGTCACTTTGATTCAGCAAGGCAAAAGCGGCATCGGCCATGATGGCTGGCTTGCGAGCCGCCGCCAGCCCCGATTCGCCGGCAGTCATGCCGACGGCTGCGGTGGCAATCAGGGTGGCTGGCCACAGGGTATTTACCCGAATGCCGCGTGGCTTGGCTTCCTGAGCGAAGCCCAGGCTGAGCAGTGTCATGGCGTACTTAGTGGATGTGTACGGTGCGAAGGCTCCGAGCCAGCCAGGATCGAGATTGATCGGTGGGCAGAGATTAAGCACTTGCCCTTGGCGTGCGCTGAGGTGCGGCAGGCATTCACGCATCGTAATGAATGGCGAGCGTGTATTGAGGGCGTGCATGAGGTCGTAGTGCTTGGTGTTGGTGACAGCAACTGGCGTGACGCCGAGAAAACCGGCGTTGTTGATCAGCACATCAATGCCGCCAAAGTGGGCTACCGTTTCTTCAATGGCGCGAGTGAGTTGTGCTTCGTCTCTGGCATCGCAGGCAATTGGCAACGCTTGGCCGCCGGCCGCGCGTATTTCCTCGGCAACGGAGTGAATAGTGCCGGGTAGGCGCGGGTTAGGCTGATCCGATTTTGCTGCGATAACAATGTTGGCGCCTTCACGTGCAAAGCGTAGGGCAATTTCGCGGCCTATGCCTCGGCTCCCGCCGGTAATGAATAGCGTACGGTTTTGCCAGCGCTTAGAAGTGTCGGTCATGAAGGCGTCCTTAGTGTGGGATCTATTTAGAGTGCATGGAGCTTAACGGGCAGATGATCCCGAGGAGTAGGTAGTGAGGTGAAATTTATTGGCATGACATAGTCGTCGGGCACGGACCAACGGAACTTTAGTAGCAGCTGATAGAGAATGGCTTTAATTTCCAGCTCAGCAAAGTGCAGCCCAATGCACATATGCGCGCCGCCACCAAAAGGCAGGTACTGATAGGCGTGCTGCTTGTGTTCCCGGCGTTCGGGGCTGAATCGCTCAGGGTCGAACTGAGTGGGCGCTGTCCAATACTGCGGCAAATGGTGCGTCACAATCGGGCTGATAATCACATAAGTGTTAGCGGGAATCCGATAGCCTGCAAACTCCACCGGCTTGACTGTTTTTCGCGGTAAAACGTGAACCGGGGATAACAAGCGCAGCGATTCTTTCAGCACTAACTCCATTAAAGGAAGCTGGCTCAGATCGTCGTGGACCAACGAGGATTTACCCAGCGCGAGCGCCTCTGCACGTATACGCCGCTGCCAATCCGGGTGCTTGCCCAGCTGGTACATCATGCTGGTGAGGGTAATGGTGCTGGTGTCGTGCGCGGCCATGAGCAGGAAGATCATGTGGTTAACCACGTCGTCGTCACTAAAGCGATTGCCGTGCTCATCTTCAGCAATGCACAGACGACTAAAGAGGTCTGAGCCCGGTTGTTGGCGTTTAGCGGCAATACGCGAGCGGAAAAAAGCTTCCAAGGTGGCACGTCCGCGTACCCCTTTGTGCCAGCGTCCGCCGGGTACGGGGTAGCGAATTAATGCGGTTCCGGCCCTGACGCAATCCACGAAGGCTTCATTGATGGCGTCGGCCTCTTTGCCCAGCGGTTCGCCCATGAACACTTCTGTCGCGATATCTAGCGTGAGTCGTTTCAGCTCGGGGTAAACCATAAAGTCGGCTTTGCGCAGACGCTTAGCCTGTTTATGCCAGCGCGTTAAGCCATGCCCGATCACCGGCTGCATTCGATGCAAGTAGTCCGTCAGCGCCGGCTTTTTAAAGGCGGCCTGCAATATCCCGCGATGAAACTTATGTTCATCAAAGTCCAGCAACATGAGTCCGCGATGGAAAAATCGCTCAATAAAATAGGCCCAGCCTTGATGGTTGGAAAACGCTTGATCGGCGTTGCGTAATACCAGTTCGACGGCATCCGGGCCTCCTAAGGCCACTGAATTGAGGCCAAAGGCATCGCCTCGAATGACGGGCCCAAAACGTTCATATAGGTTTAGACCACTGCTCAGGGGTTGAAACAGAAAGTTGAACGTGTGGCTCAGGACGGGAATGCCGCCCGCGACTGGAATTTCTGAAAAATCACGAATTCGGGTGCTGCTGGTCATGCCGATGCTCCTGGTGCTACTGGCGTAAGTTGATGGGGCTTTTTGCCAAACACAGCACCAACTGCTGCGCGTTGTGCTGCGCGACCGCGTGAAACTTGGCGTTGATGCCAGCGGGGCAGTAGGCGTTGAGCGGTATAGGTGAATGCGCGCGGCGCCAGTGTTAGCCAGGGATACCAAGCACTGATATGGGTGGGTAAGCCCAGCTGGTCAAATTGCTCCGGAGTAAGAAAGTAGCGACTTACGCTGAGATGCTGGTGATAAACAAACTTTCGCATGGGCTGCTCTAAACCATATTTGGCGAATGCGGGAAAGCGCCTCACCAGCGGCTCTTCCGACAAGGCTTTGCCCAAGGCCTTGCTGGTCCAGTCGGCCCGGCTTTGTGTCATGAGGGCGGTATTGAGCAAAATCACGCCCTCGGATTCGCTGAAGCGTAACCACTTCTCGTCTACGCCCATCAACCAACAGGCATAACTCCACAGTTGCATCACGCCACGCGCTTCTTGGGGTGTGGCTTGAATGCCGAGCTTACGCAGGCCGCCGAGCATCACCACACTGAAGCCCAGATACGTTGCGGCCATATCAATTTGGTTGAGTGGCAGGCCCCACTGCGCATGGTCCCAGTCCTCTCGTTGATTGAGCTGGCGGCGCACGATGGCATGCACGAGTCGGACATGTAGGGTTGATTGCGTGCCGGCGCCAAAGCGCTCAAGGCCGCCCCTTTCAGTACAATCCATCCACCATTTGCCGGTCTCGGCGACGCGCTGTGATGTGCCGTTGGTGAGCGCACCGGTCATCACCAGTGCTTGATTAAAACCAGACAGTAAATAGCCGCCCATTAGGGCCAGGTCGCGCATGACCTGAAGTGCAGTTAGGCCACTGGCGTGAATAAAACGTATGCCTTCGTCCATGAGCTGGCGATCTACCCAGGCGGGCACACGATCGACCTCCGCAAACAAGGCCTGAAGTTCGGGCGGGCAGTCGCTGAGACTTTCCACGCCCTGTGTGAGCGCTTGTTGGAATATGCCGCGATGGGCTTTGGGCGACTGCATGAGCCAGTCAGCAACGGGATCCATCAGCGTATCGCCAACGTTCAGGCCAGCAACTGCTTCATCATATTCCCGACGAGTTGGCGCTAACGGACGACCCAAAATGACCTTAAGCAGCGCAGGGGTGGCTTGCTGAGTCTTCTCGAAGGGGCGAACGCGAGTAGGAATCGGGCGGGACTCAATCATGAAATGTGCTCAGCTCATTGCGAGAGCTCGACCATAATGTGAATATCTATTCGTATTCAATTCGCATTTTTTTGAGGAGAGGATAGATGCGCAAACTGCCGCAACAGGAGCGATCGCGTCAGATGGTGTCAACATTGATTGAGGCCACGGCTCGCTGTATCGCAGAGCGGGGACTGGATAACACCAGTACGCCAATGATTGCAGAGCGCGCTGGCGTCAGTGTGGGCTCGCTGTATCAGTATTTCAGCAGCAAAGATGCCCTGATCGAGGCAATGGTCGCACAGCTGGCGAATGATATCGGCACCGGCTTGTCGCGGCTTCCGATAGCACCGGAAGCCAGCCTGCGAGACTTGGTCAGCGTGGCGATTCGATTTGGCTTTGCTACCCTGCACTCGCAGGATGGCTTGTATTTGGAGCTGGTGCGGAATTGGCATCGCCTGCCCACAGAGAAGGTGGCAGATGTTTTACAACAGCACTTCTTAGAGCTTGCGCGCCTGTATTTCCTCAAGCATTACCGTGAATACCCCATTGCCGATTTGCAGGTCAGGCTCTTCATCATTACCAACAGCACCTTGTTTACGTTAGTCAGGCAAGTTGGTCAGCAGAGCGCTTGGATTACGGAAGATGCCGTGGCGGAGGGTTTAATCGACATGATTACAGGTTATTTGCTCGCGCCGTCTCTAAAGTCCGCAGATTAATTTGACAGAACGAATTGTCACTCAACAACTAATGTGCTTAATTACTAGTCAGTACATTTTGGGAGCACCCTCATGACGGTCGTTAATTCCGCGCTCAGTAAATTTAATCGCCCGCAGCCGCGCCGCATGGATTTTGTTTTCGATGACAGCATTCCCATGGATTGGTTTGGCGGTGATCCTTTCAAGACCATGGTACTAACCGCGCTATCGGCGACGTTCCCTGAAGGCGAGCGGTTCTTTGTCGACTCCGTGCGCCACTATCAAAAGAACGTCTCGCCAGAGCTGGCCGCGCAAGTCAGTGGTTTTATTGGTCAAGAAGCCCATCACGGCCGCGAGCACGATGCCTTCAACCAGTTCATGCAGCGCAAAGGCTTGCCCATGAAGCGCATTGAGCAGTTTGTAGAGGGTGGACTGAAGTTTATGCGTAAGCGCCTGTCGCCGGAGCGACAGCTGGCCATGACCTGTGCACTGGAGCATTTCACGGCGATCTTGGCGGAAATGGCGCTGGAAAATCCGGATTTCTTTGGCCCAATGGATGAGCGCGTGAAGGCGCTTTGGTATTGGCATGCCATTGAAGAAAGTGAGCACAAGGCGGTGGCCTTTGATGTCTTTCAGGATCAGGTTGGCAGCTACTGGATTCGCAGCTCGCAAATGGCGTTGAACACGCTGGAGTTTGCTTTCTTCACCACCCTGCACACTTATTCCTTATTTAAGGCGCGAGGTATTCAGCGGGACTGGCGCATGCACCTAAAAGGTCTCAATGAAATGCTCGGCAATAACCCGGGTTGGTTGCGCAAAATGGGCAAGGCTTACTGGTCTTACTATAAGCCCAGCTTTCACCCCTGGCAGCGCGACACCAATCAAGCCATGAATCACTGGAAGCAGGTGTACGGCATCGTTTAACAACGATTGCTAATCATCGTGAGGGAGTGCTGGCCTCACTGAGGCCAGCTCACTACAATCACCGGCCTGCTGAACTGCTCGCCGGATGCCGCTGTGAACAACCTAAACCCCCGTCAACACGAAGCTGTACTGGCCATTACCGGCCCGGTATTGGTGTTGGCCGGCGCGGGCTCAGGTAAGACCTCGGTCATCACTCGCAAGATCGCCTACCTCATTCAGGACTGTGGCGTGCCGGCGCACAAGATTCTCGCCGTGACCTTCACCAACAAAGCCGCGCGAGAAATGAAAGAGCGTGCCGCCAAGCTGGTGCATGGCCCGGAAGCACGCGGCCTCATGGTGTCGACCTTTCACACGCTGGGTCTGACTATGCTCAAGCGGCATCCGGAAACGTTTGGCCTGAAAAAGAACTTTTCCATTTTTGATGCTGAAGATTCGCGCACGCTGCTCGGTGAGCTGCTACACAAAGAAAATGCCAGCGACAAGGTCGACCTCGTTCGGAATCTCATCTCCGGCTATAAAAATGAGTTGTTGCTGCCCGCCGAAGCGATGAGCCGCGCCGAAACCGATGTTGATGTTTTCGCGGCGACGGTCTATGAGCAATACGAGCGCCATCTGCGCGCGTATAACGCCGTGGACTTCGATGATCTGATTGTGCGGCCGACGCTGGCGCTGCAAAACGATGCCGCCTTGCGTGAGCATTGGCAAAACCGCGTGCATTACCTGCTCGTGGACGAATACCAAGACACCAACGCCGCCCAGTATTCGATGGTGAAAAACTTGGTCGGCGCACGCGCCACCTTCACCGCCGTGGGTGACGATGACCAGTCGATCTACGCCTGGCGTGGTGCGCGACCCGAGAACATGGCGCAGCTGGCGGTGGATTATCCGCAGCTCAAGCTGATCAAGCTGGAGCAGAACTATCGCTCCACCAGCCGCATTCTCAAGGCCGCCAACGCGGTCATCGCCAACAACCCGCATGTGTTCGAGAAGCAGCTCTGGAGCCAGCACGGCATGGGCGAGCCGATTCGCGTCATTCAGTGCGGCAGCGAAGATTCGGAGGCAGAAAAGGTCGCCACCGAGATCCTCAATCACAAGCTCATGCAGCGCACCGAGTTCCGCGATTACGCCGTGCTCTATCGCGGCAATTTCCAGGCGCGTGTGCTGGAAACCAAGCTACGCGAGTTGCAGATTCCGTACAAAATTTCCGGCGGCCAGTCGTTCTTTGCCCGTTCGGAAATTAAAGATGTCATGGCTTACTTACGCCTTGTCATCAACCCGGAAGACGACAACGCCTTCCTGCGCATCATTAATACTCCTAAGCGTGAGATTGGCCCGGCAACCCTGGAGAAGTTGGGCGGTTACGCGCAGCAGCGCGAGTGCGCCATGCTCTTGGCCTGCGACGAGATGGGCTTGGGGCTTCATGTTGGCGAGCGTGCTCATGGCCGTTTGCAGGATTTCGCGCAATGGCTGCAAGACACTGCGCGTGCCATCATCGATGGTGATGATCCACTTGCCGCGATTAAGCAGATGCTTTCCGACATTCAATATCAAGACTACCTGCTCGACTCGTCACCCACGCCGCAGGCAGCTGAGCGTCGTATGGAGTCGGTAAACAGTTTCCTGGCTTCGGTGCAGCGTCTCTGGGACAAGGTCGAAGATGAAGAAGATCGCGACATTGAAGCGGTGATTCGCAAACTGGTCTTGCTAGACCTGCTCGAACAACAAGCCGAAGAAGATAACAGCGACAAAGTCCAGCTCATGACGCTGCATGCCGCCAAGGGTTTGGAGTTCCCACATGTGACCATGATGGGACTAGAAGAGGACCTGCTGCCGCATCGCAACAGCATCGAGTCAGGCACGATCGAAGAAGAGCGCCGTCTCATGTATGTCGGCATCACTCGCGCCAAGCAGACGCTAACCCTGACCTATTCGTCTAAACGCAAGTTCGGCGGTGAATCCATGCCGACCACGCCCAGCCGCTTCTTAGAAGAGCTACCGGCAGATGAGTTGGAGTGGGAAGGACGCAGCAGTGGCCGCAGTGTCGAGCAGAAGCAGGCGTTGGGAAATGCCCATCTTTCGAACCTGAAAAACCTCTTCGGCTGACTAGATTTCAAGGCAGCAAGGCACACAGGAAAGCGCCGAGGCCGGGCTTAGTCTGCAAACCGTCACGAGCCAAGGATGGCGAGTGTAGCCTTCAGGGAGGGATACACGGCGTGGTTTGTAGACTAAGCCCGGCCTCGGCGCTTAAGGTTAAACGTTACTTAGACTTAGCAATCATCACGTCAACAGCGGCTTTAATTTCATCATCCGAGCAAGTGCCACAGCCGCCCTTGGCTGGCATGCCACGAATACCGCCGATCGCATGGGTATAGAGCGTGGACTTGCCTTGGGCAATACGTGACCCCCATTGGCCTTTGTTGCCAATGATGGGTGCGCCCATGACACCAGCATTATGGCAGCCGGCGCATACGGCAGACACAACTTCATCACCGGAGCGAGGTGCGCCACCGGCAGCGGGCGCGGCAGCTACAGCGGCGGCGCAGGGCTCGCCTTCTAGACAAACACTGCCGGCCATAGTGATGCGTTCAATGATGGCGCGTTGCGAAAAAAGTGAGCGCTCACCCAGCGGACGATCAGAAATTTCTTGAGTGGACTTAGCCACGACCGGAGTGGCCAATACAAAACCGACAGCAGCCAACAACATTGCAATCTTTTTCACGATAACCTCACTCAAAAGCCGGAGAGATCGTAGGTGTATCCCACGTTTGCGCGAAGTATAGACGCATTCGTGCAGGCTAAAAAGACTGCCTTGGCGGACAAAGCGAGAACATTCCGAGCAGTTAGGGGCGCAGGGGTACAATTTTCACTGGCGAAACAGCCACGGACGTCCATACTTGATCGGGTTCTGAGGCTATGTATTACAATGGCGCTCGTTCCTTTTGCTATTTAATCCTGAGTACGCGTTAGCCTGTGATGAATTTAGAAGACCTAACACTGGAAGAGCTCGAGGCGCTGGTTGCTGAAGCCAAATCCTTGTTGAATCAGCATAAAGACAAAGTGCAAAAAAGCCTGCAAAGCGATTTTGCCAAGCTTGCACGTGCAGCGGGCCTGAGCGCGGAGGAATGGCGACTATTGGTCGGCGAATAGATCGTCTGATCATTTTTCAGCTGTAACAAACCCTTCGTCACTGCGTCTATGCTTTGTTAGCAAATAATAAAGGTTAGTCGCATGCGCGTATCTTCTGTGCTGATTGCACTCTGTTTGTCTTTGCCACTCATTTCTGTATCCGCAACCGCCGCTGACGCGAATAAGCTCACGCTCACGGGCTCCAGTACGGTCGCGCCATTGGCAGTGGATTTGGGTAAGCGTTTTGAAAAGCTAAATCCCGGTATTCGCGTGGATGTTCAAGCGGGTGGTTCATCACGGGGGCTAGCAGATGCGCGCGCGGGCTTGGCTGACATGGGCATGGTGTCGCGTGCACTCAAGCCCGAAGAATCAGATCTTTCCAGCTATGTCTTAGCGTTAGATGGCATCACCATCATTCTGCATAAAAGCAATCCGGTAAAAGCACTGAGCAATGAGCAGATTGTTGCGATTTATACCGGCCAAATTTCCAACTGGAAAGCAGTCGGCGGAAAAGACCAGCCCATCACTATCGTCAATAAGGCCGAAGGACGTTCAACCTTGGAGCTGTTCCTGCAGTACTTCAAGCTGAAGTCTCCGGATGTCAAAGCGCAGGTGGTGATTGGCGACAATCAGCAGGGCATTAAGACCGTTTCCGGAAATCCGGGGGCGATAGGCTATGTCTCAATCGGTGCGGCGGAATACGAGGAAGAGGGCGGCACACCCATTAAGCTGTTACCGATTAATGGCGTGGCTGCAACGGTTGCCAATGTTCGCAATCGCAGCTTTCCCTTGTCGCGACCACTCGTTCTTGTCACGCGTGCGCCGGCCACTGGCTTGACTAAGCGCTTCATAGGCTTCGCGCAGAGCCGTCACGTGTATGACCTGATTCAGGATCAGTTCTTTGTCCCCGTCGCACACTGAAGTCTGGCTATCACGGTCGCTCTGGCTGCTGGCCAGCAGTGCGGTGGCATTGCTGCTGTTGATATTTCTGTTTTTGATCAATGAGTCGCGATTAGCCGTGGTCGATGGCCATTGGCTACGCTTCTTTAATTCCCCGGGTTGGTTTCCCAGTGCCGGGCAGTTCAATCTGTGGCCCATGTTACTGGCGACCGTGTTAGCCACGTTGGGTGCTCTGGTTTTAGCGGTTCCTATGGGTCTAGCTGCCGCACTCTTTGTCAGCTTCTTCGCCCCAGCGCCATTAGCCTCCACCTTTCGTCGTTTGTTGATGTTGTTGGCGGGTATTCCGTCGGTGGTCTATGGCTTGTGGGGCCTGACCGTATTAGTCCCGTTAATTACGCGTGTAGCGCCGCCTGGTGCCAGCTTGCTCGCGGCCATGTTGATTTTAGCGGTGATGATTTTGCCCACGGTGGCGTTGACCAGTGAGGCGGCGCTACGAACCGTGCCTGTGAATTATTGGCGCGGCGGGCAAGCGTTGGGGCTGTCGGCGCAAGCCATCTTGCTCAAAATTGCCCTGCCAGCGGCGCGAACCGGCATAGTGGCAGGCGTGCTATTAGCGACTACGCGAGCCCTAGGTGAAACTATGGCGGTGCTGATGGTCGCGGGTAATGTGGTGCAGGTGCCGGGTAGCATCTTCGATTCCGTACGTGTGTTGACTGCCAATATTGCCTTGGAAATGGCCTATGCCACCGAAGCCCATCGTGCCAGTTTGTATGTCAGCAGCTTGATGCTGACACTGGTTGTGGTGGCCATTGTGCTCCTCGGTCGGCGCTTGGAGGCTAAGCAATGACGGCGTGGCGGAGTTTGGCTTCTCGACGCTACAGTGATCATGTATTGGGCGCTTTGGTGTGGCTAAGCGCCGCCATTATTGCGGGCTTTTTTGTGTGGCTATTGGCCGATATGGCCAGCCAGGGCCTTGAGCGTGTGAGCTGGGACTTTCTCACCACGGAGCCGGAGCGATCGGGCCGGCGTGGCGGCATCGCACCGATGTTGGTGTCGACGCTGGTCGTGCTGGCCATTACGTTTGTGGTGGCCGTACCGTTGGGTTTGGCAACGGCAATTTGGCTGAGCGAATTTACGCGAGCGAATAGCCTCAGCGCAGCGGCTATTCGCTTTAGCCTAGATGTTCTGGCTGGAGTGCCCTCCATAGTTTATGGCCTGTTTGGCAGCGCCTTCTTTTGTGTCTGGTTAGGGCTGGGCTACTCCTTGCTGGCGGGCGGCCTGACGCTGGCCTGCATGGTTCTGCCCATTCTGATCCGGACCAGCGAAGCGGGTTTGGCCGCGGCACCGGATGACTGGCGTCAGGGCGCTGCCGCGTTGGGATTAACACGCTGGGCCGCGTTACGGTATTTGCTATTGCCGGCGGCGGCTCCGGCGCTGACCGCCGGATTGATGT
This sequence comes from Moraxellaceae bacterium UBA2477, assembly GCA_002342025.1. Taxonomy (GTDB): domain Bacteria; phylum Pseudomonadota; class Gammaproteobacteria; order Pseudomonadales; family Moraxellaceae; genus Perlucidibaca. The sequence continues at coordinate 21,446 of DDPD01000009.1, forward strand.
TGGGCATAGGCCGTGCGCTGGCAGAAACGGCTGTGTTGCTCTTTACCAGTGGCTATGTCGATCGGATGCCCTCGTCGTGGCTGGATTCCGGTCGCGTGTTGGCCGTGCATATTTTTGACTTATCGATGAATGTGACCGGAGGTGACCAAGCGGCCTACGGAACGGCGCTGGTGTTGCTGGCGTTGCTGCTGGTGGTAAATGGCCTGGCCATCGCCCTGTCTGATCGTTGGCTTGCCCGGAGAATAACGCACGCATGAACACGCCACTTGATAGCGCCACCAGTTATACCGTTAGCGAGCTTCGTCAGCAGGCGGCGTGCTGCGTGCCACAAGCCCATCTGGCGATTCACAATCTGAGTGTTCGTTATGGCCCGAAAACAGTTCTAAACGGCGTGTCGTTGGCAATTCAGCGAGGCTGTATCACGGCGCTGATTGGCCCTTCGGGCTGTGGCAAGACTAGCTTCTTGTCGAGCTTGAACCGGTTGGTGGACATGGTGCCGGGCTGTGCCGTGAACGGCAGTATTCTGCTCGATGGCGAAGAGATCCTGACATCGAAAACCGATGTGCTGATGCTGCGTCGCCGCATCGGCATGATTTTCCAGCGACCTAATCCCTTTCCCTTATCGATACGCCGAAATCTCGACATGCCGCTACAAGAGCACGGCTTTAAGGATAAGGCAGATCGCGAACGTCGCATCGAGCAAGCCTTGCGCGATGTGGGACTTTGGCAAGAGGTGTCTGACCGTTTGGATGCGCCAGCTTTGGGGCTGTCCGGCGGGCAGCAGCAGCGGCTTTGTATTGCGCGGGCATTGGTGTTGGAACCAGAGATTCTGCTGATGGATGAGCCCTGCAGTGCGCTCGATCCGATCTCGTCGGGTGTGGTTGAAGATCTGATTTTGCGTTTGGGCGGGAGTTACACCGTGGTCATCGTGACGCACAATTTGGCTCAGGCGCGCCGCATCGCCAATTACACCGCATTTTTCTGGACGCAAAATCACGTCGGTCAACTCATTGAGTTTGGTGCGTGTGAGCAGCTTTTTGAAGCGCCTGTGGATGCCCTAACTGCCGCTTACATTAATGGCATTCGGGGCTAAGCCGGCGCTGCTAGCGCAGCAGTGCCGGCCCACAATTTAGCGTTTATCTGGCTGAGCTTATGCACGGGCGTCATAAGCCCACGTTAGCGATCGGCACCGGGCCCAAATAGCTTGCGGTACTTGGCTACTTTCGGACTCACCACCATGCGGCAATACCCCTGCCCTGGATTACGGCGGAAGTAGTCTTGGTGATACTCCTCGGCGTCATAAAATGGCACAGCAGGACTGACTTCAGTCACGATGGGGTTGTCAAACAGCTGAGCGTGTTTGAGCTGCTCAATAAAGGCTTCCACGGCTACGCGCTGGGCATCATCGCCACAAAAAATCACCGAGCGATATTGCGTACCGGTATCGGCACCTTGGCGATTCAACGTGGTTGGGTCGTGGATGGTGAAGAAAATCTCAAGCAAGCGTTCAAGGCTGGTTTGATCGGCATCGAAGCGTAATTTCACCACTTCGGCATGGCCAGTGGCTCCGCTGCATATTTGCTCATAACTGGGATTAGGTCGGGCGCCGCCCGCATAGCCCGAGGTGCATTCGAGCACACCGGGTACTTCACGATAAACCGCATCCAGACACCAGAAGCAGCCGCCGCCAAGTATAAGTTGAGCTTCTTTCATGATCTTGCCCTTGCTTGCACATCGTCAGTAGAGTCTGCATTCTGCGCTGACTGAATTCTGTTGCCCAGCGCACAAACGAGCTTGCTATGACCTATTTGCCTCATCTGCCAGAAGACCTGCCCGAGCATCCACCCGGTTGGCGAGAGGTGGTGGCAGAAAGCCGATTTGCCCTGGAGTGGTTGCGCGCTAAGCGCTTGGGCGATCGCGTGCTTCAAGGTCTTGAGCGCGGTGATGGCCAGTCGCTGATGTTATTGCCCGGCTATGGCGCAGATGAGAAAGCCATGAACAGTCTAGCGACGCGACTGCGCCAGCTTGGCTATGTGGTGAGCCATTGGGGGCAGGGCAAAAACAACGGAGCCGTGCATAAGTTATTGCCCAGGCTTAAGCAGAAGATTCAAGACCAAGTTCAACACAGTGGTCAGCCCATCACGCTCATCGGCTGGAGTTTGGGGGGATACATTGCGCGTGAGCTGGCGCGAGATCTGCCTGAGCACATCGCGGGTGTTATTACGCTGGGCTCGCCGGCGGTTGGTGGCCCGAAATACACCATCACCGCAGCAGCTTATCGTAAGAAAGGCTTTAATTTGGATGTGATTGAGACCGAAATGGCAAAGCGCGATGGCATCCCTATTCTCTGCCCCTTAACGGTGGTCTTCAGTAGGGTAGATGGGATCGTGAGCTGGCCTGCCACGCTCGACCGCCTCACTCCGCAGGCACGTCATGTTGAGGTGCACAGCTCGCACATTGGGCTGGTGTACGATGCCGAGGTGTTTCGCACCATCGCCAAAGTGCTCGTTGATCAGCGCGCTAAGCCTTAACGGCCTGCGCGCGGAGCCGACGGGCGTTGACGATTCGGCCGGCTGCCATCATCTCGCGGTGGTAGACCGGTGTGCTGGGTCTGGATGCTTCCTTTACGAGGAGCCTCTTTGCGAGGCGCGCTCTTGTCAGAAACGCTCGTTTTGACCTTCACCGACACGCCTTCCACGACACTCGAATTCTTCTTACGCGGACTGACGTACTCGCCCTCGTTCTTCGGCTGCCAGGTCGGAATCAGGTGCTGCTTACTGTTGCCGATGAGATCGGCACGGCCCATCTCCTTCAGCGCTTCGCGCAGCAGCGGCCAGTTGTTAGCGTCGTGATAACGCAGGAAGGCCTTGTGCAGGCGGCGACGGCGATCGCCCTTCACGATGTCCACATCTTCCGAGTCGCGGGTGACCTTGCGCAGTGGGTTCTTGCCGCTGTGATACATCGCGGTCGCGGTCGCCATCGGTGACGGATAGAACGTCTGCACCTGGTCGGCGCGGAAGCCGTTCTTCTTCAGCCAGATCGCCAGATTCATCATGTCTTCATCGGTCGTGCCGGGGTGGGCGGCGATGAAGTAAGGGATCAGATACTGTTCCTTGCCCGCCTCTTTCGAGAACTTCTCGAACAGCTGCTTGAACTGGTCATAGCTGCCGATGCCCGGCTTCATCATCATCGACAATGGGCCGCCTTCGGTGTGCTCGGGCGCGATCTTGAGATAGCCGCCGACGTGGTGCGTGACCAGTTCCTTCACATATTCCGGCGAGCGCACGGCGAGGTCGTAGCGCAGACCGGAGCCAATCAGGATCTTCTTCACGCCCTTGAGCTCGCGGGCGCGGCGGTAGAGCTTGATCAGGTGCGAGTGGTCAGTATTCAGGTTCTCGCAGATGCCCGGATACACGCAGGACGGCTTGCGACAGGCGGCCTCGATTTCCGGCGTTTTGCAGGCCAGGCGATACATGTTCGCGGTCGGGCCGCCGAGGTCGGAGACGATGCCGGTGAAGCCCGGCACATCACGCATCTTTTCCACTTCGCGGATGATCGAATCTTCCGAGCGGTTCTGGATGATGCGGCCCTCGTGCTCGGTGATTGAGCAGAAGGTGCAGCCGCCAAAGCAGCCGCGCATGATGTTGACCGAGAAGCGGATCATCTCGTAGGCCGGAATGCGCGCGTCGCCATAAGCTGGATGCGGCACGCGGGCGTATTCGAGGTCGAAGACGTAATCCATTTCTTCCGTGGTTAGCGGAATGGGTGGCGGGTTCAGCCAAACATCGCTGTCGCCGTGACGCTGCACCAAGGCGCGTGCGTTGCCCGGATTCGTCTCCAAATGCAGCACGCGGTTGGCGTGGGCATAGAGTACGGGGTCGGCTTTGACCTTCTCGAAGGACGGCAGGCGGATCACGGTTTTGTCGCGTGGCGGCATTTTGAACTTGGCCGGCTGCAGCGTGACCACGGTGGTGTCTTCTGGCAGCGCGGTCAGTTCGCCCCAAGCGCCGGGCGTGACTTCAATCGGCGCGCCGATGTCTTTCGCAGCGGGCATGGTAAGCCCCGTACTGGAGCCATCCGAGAAACTGGCACCAGCAAAGCTGGCGCCGCCGACATACTCCTTCGGACCTTTCTTCTGCTCGATTTCGCAGGCGTCGAGGTCGGCGGTGTTCACATACGGATTGAGGATGCGGTCGACCTTGCCCGGCGCATCCACACGCGTCGAATCCAGCTCGAACATGCCCTCGGGCGTGTCGCGACGCAGAAAGACAGTGCCACGCACATCGGTGATGTCGCGAATCAGCTCGCCACGCGCCAGACGGTGCGCGATCTCAACGATGGCGCGCTCGGCATTGCCGTAGAGCAGGATGTCGGACTTGGCATCGAGCAGGATGGAGCGACGCACCTTGTCCTGCCAGTAGTCGTAGTGCGCGATACGTCGTAGTGACGCTTCGATGCCGCCCAGAACCTGCGGCACTTCGGGGAAGGCTTCGCGCGCGCGCTGGGCATAGACCAGACTGGCGCGGTCGGGGCGACGGCCGCCTTCATCATTGGGCGAATAGGCATCGTCGGAGCGGATTTTTCGATCCGCTGTGTAGCGGTTGATCATCGAATCCATGTTGCCAGCGGCGATGCCGAAAAACAGATTCGGTTTCCCCAGCGCCTTAAACGGTTCGGCGGATTGCCAGTCAGGCTGCGCGATGATGCCTACACGAAAGCCTTGGGCTTCGAGCAGACGACCGATGATGGCCATGCCAAAACTTGGGTGGTCTACGTAGGCATCGCCGGTGATGATGATGATGTCGCAGCTGTCCCAGCCGAGCTGGTCCATTTCATCGCGCGACATCGGCAAAAACGGAGCTGTGCCATAGCACTCCGCCCAGTAACGGTCGAAGCCGAACAGCAGGGGCGCTTCCTGCGTGCCGACGGTGACTTTTTCTGAAGGCAGACTCATGGCATTTCTCCGGGGTTGCTTGGCTTACAGGCCTAGCAGGGGCATCAGTGCCAGAACAACGTCGGTACTCATGCCCGTACGGCTGCCGATGCTGGCGGCCAGACCTGTTTTCAGGCTGGCCAGGGAGTTATTGCGCAGCACGGTGGCTGATTTCACGGCGGCTTGATCGGCTGCCGTGAGTTTTTTGCCAAGGCTGCTTTCAATTTTGGCCACAGCCGCATGTTCACTTAAGGGCTTACCAGCTTCTGGGAAAAGTGCTGCAAGCACCGCACCATTGAGGCCAACTTGAGCGCCCACTTTGTTGAGGAAGTTGTTTTGAGCATTATTCAGACCAACCTTGGCAGTCCCAGTAAGGCCTTGAACCTGCAAGCGCTCTGCAAGGGTTAGCGCACTGCCGCGCTTGGCTTCCATGGCCGCCAAAAACGATTGCGTTTGCGTGGGCGTTGCAGTGTTGCTAGCCGCTGGTGCTGTGCCATTACCGGCAGGTGCTGTTGCGCAAGCTGCCAGCACAAGGGTCAAAGTCAGTATCGATAAAACACGCATGAACAACTCCTTGATTAGTTAATGCGAGCGCGGGCGCGCTCAACGGCGGCACGGACTTGAGCCGGTGCAGTGCCGCCAAAATGGTTTCGGGCGCTGACTGAGCCTTCCAGTGTCAGTACCGTAAATACATCATCGGCAATGATGGACGAGAACTGTTGTAGCTCGGTCAGCGTCATTTCCGCTAAGTCTTTGCCGGTCTGCACGCCATACCCCACGGCTTTGCCGACAACTTCATGGGCATCACGGAAAGCAACGCCGCGCTTGACCAAGTAATCGGCCAAGTCGGTCGCCGTGGCGAAGCCACGACGGGCGGCTTCACGCATGATGTCGCGACGCGGTTGCAGTGCAGGCACCATGTCGGCAAATGCGCGCAGCGAGCCACGCACGGTGTCGATCGCATCGAATAACGGTTCTTTGTCTTCTTGGTTGTCTTTGTTGTAGGCCAAAGGCTGGCCTTTCATTAAGGTCAGCAGCGCCATGAGATGCCCAAAGACGCGCCCGGCCTTGCCGCGAACCAGCTCGGGGACATCCGGGTTTTTCTTCTGAGGCATGATGGAAGAGCCGGTGCAGAAGCGATCTGGCAGATCAACAAACTGAAACTGTGCCGACGCCCACAGCACTAGCTCTTCGCTGAAGCGCGACAGATGCATCATGATTAGTGCGGCGGCGGAACTGAACTCAATCGCGAAGTCTCGGTCCGACACGGCGTCCAGCGAGTTTTCGCAGACGGCATCAAAACCCAGTAGCTCGGCAGTGTAATGACGATCAATCGGGTAAGTCGTCCCGGCCAGGGCAGCAGCGCCCAACGGCAGGCGATTAACGCGTTGGCGCAGATCCACGAGGCGCTCGTCGTCACGCTTGAGGTTTTCGAACCAGGCCAGCAGGTGGTGGCCAAAGGTCACTGGCTGCGCCGTCTGTAGATGCGTAAAGCCGGGCATGATGGTGTCGGCTTCTCGTTCGGCAAGGTCAATTAAGCCGGTCAACAGGCGCTTGAGTTCCGCGCGGATGGCATCGATTTCATCGCGCACATACAAACGAATGTCCGTGGCGACCTGGTCATTGCGGCTGCGGCCGGTATGCAGGCGCTTGCCAGCAATACCGATGCGCTCGGTGAGCCGATGCTCGATGTTCATGTGCACATCTTCGAGATCGACACGCCATTCAAATTGTCCGGCTTCAATTTCGCCGAGAATCTGTTCGAGACCCGCAATGATCAGATCACGGTCGGCCACGCTGAGTACGCCGACTTTGGCGAGCATGGTGGCGTGTGCGATAGAGCCGCGAATATCTTGGCGATACATGCGCTGGTCAAAGCGCACAGAGGCCGTAAATTCGGCGACAAACTGGTCGGTGGCCTCAGAAAAACGGCCGCCCCACATGGATGAGGATGTATTGCTCATGAAATAACCCGATGTTTCGCTAGCTTGCAGTTCAGCTAGCGGGTCAAAAAGTGCGCGCATTATAGCAGCTCGACAAGGCTTGCCGCGCTGCTCGTGTCCGTGCAGACTCGCGATATGTCAATAAAAACAACAAACCCACCCGTCGCAGCGACCAGCAGCGGACAAAAGAGTGACGAACTAAACGATTTTTGGCTGCCCGACTTTTGCTCGACGGCAGCGGCGCGTCGTTTAGCCAGTTTGGCCATCCTTATTGCACTCATTCTGTTAGTGGCTCAGGCGCCGAGTCTCTGGCCTCTCCCGCTGTGGGACTTTTTTCTGCTAGCAACGCTCTCCGGCGCGGTCATTGCCATTAGTTTTGCTCTGATTTGTCGTTGGCGCGTGGCTATGGCGTCTTGGCCGCACTTGACCATTGGTGTGGCGTCCGTCGCGCTCATTATGTTCAATTTGGTGTGGCTGAGTGTGTTGGGGATTTATCTGCTGGACTGGCTGCAGCTGCCCCTGATGTCGTTTGTCAGTAACGAATACAGCACGCTGGCTCGGCATTTAATTATTGTCGCGCTGTTTGCCAGTTTATTTTTGCGCTACTTAGCCCTGCAGGCGCAACTCAGAATACGTGAGAAAACGGCATTGCAAGCGCGATTGGAAGCGTTGCAGGCGCGTATTCAGCCGCACTTTTTATTCAACTCGATGAATATTATCGCCAGCTTAATTGCGGTTGACCCCGACAAGGCGGAGCAGGCAGTAGAGGACCTAGCTACGCTGTTTCGCGCCAGTTTGCGCGATACCGTCGATGTCAGTTTGGCAGAAGAAATTGCCTTATGCCGCCGATATGCCAATATCGAAGAACTGCGCTTGGGTGATAGATTGGCGATTGATTGGCAGGTGGGCGCGGGCGTGGAGTCATTACGAATCCCCCACCTTTCTTTACAGCCGCTTTTAGAAAATGCGATTAGACATGGTGTTGAACTTTCCGCCGTTCGCTGCGACATTACGCTAAAGGTAGTTTGTGGCCCTGAATGGGTTGATATTGAACTGACCAATCCAGTGGCTCAGGGTGCAACGCGCAGTGGCAATCAAATGTCATTGCGTAATGTTACGGAGCGGTTGAAAGCGCGTTTCGGTGAGCAGGCTAGTCTGCAAGCCAGCGCGAGTAACGGGATGTTTGTAACGCGTTTGCGTTATCCGCACGGACAAAGTCCGGCACAACAAAAGAGCCGACGATAGGAAATCATCGGACATAAAAAGAAAAATAGAGGGTAAGGCAGATGAAACCAAGAGTCATTATTTGTGACGATGAACGTTTAGCCCGCGAACGTTTAGTGCGGCTACTGGAAGACATCGGTGGCTATGAACTTGTGGGGTTGGCTGAGCACGGCGAAGCTGCATTGAAGCTCGTACAAGACTATCAGCCAGACATTATCCTGATGGATATGCGTATGCCGGTGATGGACGGCCTGACCTGCGCCCGTCAACTCGGACTGATGGACGTCCCGCCCGCCATTATTTTCTGCACGGCTTTCGATGAGCACGCACTGGAGGCTTTCTCCGTGCAAGCCTCGGGTTATGTGTTAAAGCCCGTGAGCCGTGAAAGTCTGCGCGAAGCACTGGCCCGAGCCTGCCGTGTAAACCAGCTGCAATTGGAAAGCATGCGCCAACAGCCGGTGGCAGCCGAGCAAGCGGCTTCGTGCCGCAGTCACATTACGGCGCGCACGCATCGCGGCATTGAATTGATTCCAATCGATGAAATTCGTTATTTCCTTGCGGATCACAAGTACGTTACGGTGCGTCATGAGCATGGTGAGGTCTTGATTGATGAAACGCTGAAAGAGCTCGAAGAAGAGTTTGGCGATCGTTTCATTCGTATTCACCGCAATGCCTTGCTGTCGCTTACCTATCTCGAAGGCTTAGAGCTGATTGCGACGGGTCAGTATCGCGTGCGTATTCGCGGCTTGGACGAGCGCCTCGTGGTGAGCCGCCGGCATTTGCCCGAATTGCGTGAGACGCTGCATCGCGTTTGATGCGCTTCTCGCGTTACACAAACCTCAGGGCTGGTTACACTGCGCGCAGTGGCCGGCCCTGAGGTTTTTATGACATCTTCTGCTTCTTCCCTTCCCGATCTTGGCACCCTGCGAATTGCCACACGACAAAGCCCTTTAGCGCTTTGGCAGGCGCATTACGTGGCAGATGCCTTGCGTGCACATCATCCTGGCCTGAACGTCGAATTACTCACCATGGTGACTCGTGGCGACAAAATTCTCGACACGCCGTTGGCGAAAATTGGTGGCAAAGGCCTCTTCGTTAAAGAGCTGGAAGTGGCCATGCTCGAAGGCCGCGCGGACCTTGCAGTGCACTCCATGAAAGACGTGCCTATGGCTTTTCCCGAAGGCTTAGGCCTAACAGCAATCTGTGAGCGGGAAGATCCGCGCGATGCCTTTGTCAGTAATCATTTTGCCAGTTTGGATGACTTGCCTCAGGGTGCCGTGGTCGGTACTTCCAGTCTGCGTCGCCAATGTCAGCTCCGCCGCCATCGCCCGGACTTAGTCATTAAAGATTTGCGCGGCAACGTGAACACGCGTTTGGCGAAATTAGACAACGGTGAGTACGACGCGCTGATTTTGGCGAGTGCCGGGTTGATACGACTGGGCATGTCTGAACGGATTCGTACTGCGCTTGCCGAGGCCGTATTGCTCCCGGCCGTGGGGCAAGGTGCCGTGGGCATCGAATGCCGCCTAGAAGATGCCCGTACGCGCGCCTTACTTGCGCCGTTAAATCATGCCGATACTGCGCTGTGTGTGACCGCCGAACGAGCCATGAACACCCGGTTGCAAGGGGGGTGTCAGGTGCCTATTGCAGGTTTTGCTACCTTGAATAAGGGGCAGTTGCATCTGCAGGGTCGTGTTGGCAGTCTCGATGGTAGTCAATTATTAGAAGCCAGCTGTGTTGCCTCAATGACAGAGGCCGTGTTGCTGGGTGAGCAGGTTGCCGAGCAATTATTGGCGGCGGGTGCAGCGGAAATTCTCGCAGCGGTTTACGGTGATCATGGGCATGTTGCCCCTTAAATCTGACCCGAGTCTATCGGGGGTTTGTGTGCTAAACCCACGGCCTGCTCGCCAAGCAGAAGCACTCACGCAAGCCTTAAAAAGCGCTGGTGCGAATGTTTTAGAGCTTCCTCTGCTGGATATTGTTTCACTGGCGTTGGATTCGACAGCAAAGCAATACCTAATGGATCTTGATCGCTATCAGACGGTAGTTTTTGTTAGTGCTAATGCGGCGAGACTTGGTTTGGAAGCGGTTGCCGATTACTGGCCCCAGTGGCCGCAGGGCCTGTCGATTGTCGCGGTTGGGCCCGCAACCCTATCCTTGTTAGATGAAGCCGGCTTAAGCGCAGTCGCACCGGACCAAGAGGACAGCGAGGGCATGTTAGCTCTGCCGGCATTGAGCCACGTAACAGGCCATCGCGTGTTATTGTTTCGGGGAGACACAGGGCGCGAACTTTTGCCTGATACGTTGCGTGCACGGGGTGCGCAGGTAGATATATTGCCGCTCTATACGCGCAAGCTGCCAGAAGCTACCGAAACGATTTGGGAAAATCGACCCCAAGAGCCGGATGTGGTGCTGCTCTCCAGTGCGCTGATATGGCAGCATTGGCAATATGTTGCGGGTGACTTTGCCATAAAACCCGTACTAATTGCTGTGAGCCAGCGTTTAGCTACACAAGTCCGTGCGGCGGGTGCTACACGGGTGTTGTGCAGTCAGGGAGCCACACCTGAGGCATGGCTGCAGGCATTGCATCAGTGGCGGGTTTCTTCGTCTGATTTTTAAGGGCCTTTAGTAGCCAAAATAGGGAAAGCACATGGTGGGTAGCAAGAGTCGGCAATCGTTAGTAACAGCGGTGTCTATTAAGCGACCGTTAACACCTGGCTTTAAAGTTTTGCTCAGTATCGTGGCGATTTTGGCAATAGCAGCAGCTGCTGTCGCTTGGCATAGCGAAAAGCAACACCGGCGTGCAAAGCAGGCGCTGCGAAGCGTCAGTACAGAGTACGGCGAATTGAGCAAGCAGTTGGCGGAATTGCGAACTGAGGCAGGGCTTAACAAAGAAATGCTGAAGTTGCAGCAAGATCGTCTGGATAGCTTGCTTGCGCAAGGCACGCAAGTGCGTAAACGCTGGCTAATTAGTCGTGTGGCAGACAGTGTTGCGGTGGCCGAGCAGGCCCTACTTATTAATCACAATGCCACGCAGGCTCAGCAAGCGCTCTTAGCTGCCGATCGACTACTGGCAAGTCAGTCTGATGCCTCACTGATGTCATTACGACGAGCTTTGCAGCAAGACTTGAGCGTGCTTTCCGGGCTGCCGCGTGTCGATGTGGCTGGGATCTATTTGCGCTTACAAAACCTGGATCGCCGAGTCACCACATTGGCCTTGCCACGCGAGGCTGGCCGTCAGAAAAGCCCCGTAGCGCGCGAGGTGAGTGCGCAAGATCAAATGGAGAATTTATGGCAACAGGGACTAGCCAAGTTTCGCGCACTGATTGTGATTCGCCAGTATGACGAGCCTTTGCAGCCACTATTGGATGCCTCGCGACTCCAGCTGTTGCGTGATCAATTGAGTCTGCTGATTAATCAGGCGGAGCTTGCCCTACTTCGTGGTGATGGTGTGGTCTATCGTGCCGCGTTAGAGACCCTGAGTTTGCGGGTGCAGCAGCAGTTATCGGCATTGCCCAATGCAACGCTAATGCCACTCCTCGATGAACTGGCTTCATTGCAGGCCCTGCAAGTTCAGCTATCCATGCCTTCCCTGAGTACGCGCGCTGCGTTAGATGCGCTCATGCAAACGCCGGAGACACGTCTGTGAGCCGGCATTTGGGTGCGCTCTTCAGTATTACGGTGCTGCTGATCTTGGTGGCAGTCGCGCTGCGACAAGATCCAGGCTATGTCTTAGTCAGTTGGGGTAAGACGTCGGTAGAGCTAAGTCTCACGCTAGCGGCCTTATGTTGGTTTGCCAGTCTGTGGTTTATTGTTCAGTTAGTACTCATTGAGCGCTGGTTGCTTCGACTGTGGCGACGGGATTGGCAGGGTTTCTTAGGTGTCTCGGCCTTAAAGAAGGCAAAAACCGCAGAAAAATCCACGCAACCTCCCAGCAAGGCTTGACGCATCCACTTTGCCCCGCTTTAATACGCCCCTCCCGTGGCCGGGTAGCTCAGTTGGTAGAGCAGCGGATTGAAAATCCGCGTGTCGGCGGTTCGATTCCGCCCCCGGCCACCATTTATTTTTGTGCATAGAGCCTCAGCGAAAGCTGGGGCTTTTTGCGTTTAGGGCGCGCTGTAATTTCGTGCTGGGCAGTGGCTGGTTCGTAGGGTATATTTTTCACAAAATCGGTCATTGGAGGCCAGTGGCAATGACCACGGCGCGCAAGTTAACGGAAGAAACTCTGTCGGCTCATTATCTATTACTGCTCTGTCAGCATTTGCACTCTCGCGGCATTAGTTCTGAGCAAGTGTTAGAGGGCACGGCACTTACTCTTGCAGACTTAGAGCAGCCCAACCGACAAGTTTCCTTGGCGCTCTGTATTAAAGTTTTTGACAACACGCATAGGCTATTGCGCGATCCTGGATTGGGTTTGCATCTAGGGCAATTACTAAATATTCGCAGCCACGGTTTTTTGGGCTATGCCGTGCTGTCCAGCCGCACAATAGGTGAGGCTGCAGATCTGGCTGTTCGCTACTTTCGAACACGCACTAGCTTGCTAGAAATTCGACTGTATAGAGAAGGCGAAATGGCGGTCATTCAACTCGATGAGCGGGTGCCGTTAGGCTCCATTAAAGTTATCGTATTTGATGCGCTTATTAGTCTCTTTATGGTCTGCGGACAGCAAATTACTGGCCGGAAATTCAACGCAGAAGTTCGCTTGAGCTATCCTGAGCAAGCTCATCACGCCGAGTTACGTGCCCAGTTGGGTGATCGCCTCAGTTTCGACTGTGCGTTCACTCAGGTGCGATTTCCCCGTGCTGGTTTGCAGATTCCCTTGGGCCTGCCTGATCCCCAGTTGCTGGCGATGGCGAAGGTGCAATGCGAGGTAGAGTTACAGCGTCTCCATGATGAAGGCGGCCTGCTGCCGGATGTTCGCCGTATCACCAAGCTGCGTTTAGCTGAAACCGCTACGCTGGAGTCTGTGGCCAATGATCTGCACCTGTCGCCGCGCACCTTACGCAGACGCTTGGCTGAGTTAGGCACCAGTTTTCAAATGATTCTGGAGCAGTTACGGCGAGGCCGCGCCGTCGAGCTTTTGCTGCACAGTGGCTTGTCGGTCGATCAGATAGCCACGGAGTTGGGCTATGTCGATCCATCCAATTTTGGACGTGCCTTTCGCCGCTGGACGGGTCAGTCGCCGCGCGCGTACCGCACTGCGCGACTGTTAAGCCCCAGCAATCCCAAGGCACCCGCCAGCGCGATGTAAGCGCCAACAGCCATCAGCCCCCAATGGGTGGCCAGCCATGTGGCGGTAAAGGGGGCAATGGATGCGCCCAGAATACCCGCGAGATTGAAGGCCAGTGACGAGCCGGTGTAACGCACATGGGTAGGAAATAAATCGCTGAGCAGAGTGCCCAAGGGGCCGTAGGTAAGGCCCATGCAGGTGAAGCCTAAGGCCAGAGTGGCGAGCACGCCGGCGATATGGCCCGATCCAAAGAGCACCGAGAAGCTGGCACCAAAGAGAATGATGATGATGGCGACCCAGCGCATGGTCACGGGCCAGCCAAAACGGTCGGCACAATACGCAGAAACCGGAATGGCTAGGGCAAAGAACACCACGCCAAAGAGCTGGAACTGTAGAAATTCCTCGCGGCTGTAACGGAGCTGACTGGTGCCCCAGCTCAGCGTAAACACCGTCATCAGGTAGAAAATCACAAAGGCGCTAATGGCGATGAGTGTGCCAGCGAGCATGGCGGCTTTGTGATCTTTGAACACCTTGACCAAGGGCACGCCCACGGCCTCTTGCTTCTCTTTTGCCGCCAGAAAGGCTGGCGTTTCGGTGATGCGTAAGCGCACATAGAGACCGACCAAGACCAGCAAGCTACTGGCAAGGAAAGGAATGCGCCAACCCCACGACATAAAGTCCTCGCTACTGAGCAGGCTAGTCAGCAGTAAGAACAGGCTGGTCGAGAGAATAAAACCAATGGGCGCGCCGAGCTGTGGAAACATGCCATACCAAGCCCGTTGCCCGGGTGGTGCGTTTTCGGTGGCCAGCAGAACGGCTCCGCCCCACTCCCCGCCGAGGCCGAGGCCTTGCCCAAAACGGCACAGGGCCAGCAGCAATGGTGCCCAGACTCCTATCAGCGCATAGGTGGGCAAGAGACCAATGGCAACGGTAGATAGGCCCATGGTTAACAGCGCAGCCACGAGAGTGGCTTTACGGCCTAACTTGTCGCCGTAATGACCAAAGACGGCAGACCCTAATGGGCGAGCAAAAAAGGCGATGGCAAACGTGGCCAGCGACTGTAGCGTCGCCGCCGCAGGGTCATCGGCCGGGAAAAATAAAATGGGAAAAACAAGAACGGCGGCCGTGGCATAAATGTAGAAATCAAAAAACTCGATGGTGGTGCCAATCAAGCTGGCAAAAAGCACCCGATTTTTTGGGGTAACTTCTTGTGTTGATGGAAGCGTTTGCATGATGACCTGCCGTAAACTGTTCGTTCTGCATTATGGCATTTGGGGTTTCTTGTGGCGCTATCGAACGCACGAAAGGCCGACATCTTATTGATCTTGGTAACACTACTCGCGGCCATGAGTTGGCTTTTCTCGAAAGAAGCTATTGGACTGATGCCGCCCTTTTTATTTATGGCCGTGCGCTTCTTATTGGCCGGGCTGTTTCTAGCACTTTGGGGCTTACCACAGCTGCGTCGATTGAATGCCTTGCAGTGGCGCCGAAGTTTGCGCGTCGGCTTGTGCTTTGCTGCGGGGATGAGCGTTTGGATTTTGGGCTTGTTTCACGGCACGCATGTAGGGGAAGGCGCATTCCTGACCAGCTTAGGGGTAGTGCTGGTGCCCGTCATTGGTCGCTGGGTGTTTGCTGAGCAGGTGCCGATGAGTACCTGGGTCGCCTTGCCTATTGCGGCCGCAGGCCTTGCTTTGCTGTCCTTGCACGATGGCTTCACGCTGGCTTCGGGGCAGTGGTATTTCGTGCTGGCAGCGGCGCTCTTTGCGCTCTATTACACCCTCAACACGCGCGCGGCCAATCATCGAGCGAGTCATGCGGAGGGTGCAGTGACTAAGGTGCCAGCCTTAGCTTTGACCACCATTGTCATGCTCACGGTGGGTGTGGTGACCACCGTATTGTCAGCAGTTTATGAGCCTTGGCTGCCAACGCTAAACAAGGTGAGTGGCACGCTGGTGATGTGGGTACTGGCCAGTGCTTTGCTAGGCTCGGCTGCCCGCTTCTTGATTCAAACTTACGCGCAAAGCCTGTCCTCACACAGTCACGGCGTGGTCATCATGATTGTAGAACCGGTCTGGACGGCTTCGCTGGCGGCAATCTGGTTAGGTGAGCGCATGACATCGCAGCAGCTCGCTGGCTGCGTCGTCATCTTGCTGGCCTTGTTAGTGAGCCGCGCGTGGCCATCGGCTTCGGCATCCGCATAAACGAAAAAACCGGCACAAAGGCCGGTTCTTTCGAGTCTTGCAAAGCTGCTTAGGGCGGCATTAGCCCTTGGCGCGGCACTTGAAAGTGGCATCGCGCGTATCAATTTCGATGCGCTCGCCAGATTCGATGAAGGCGGCAACCTGCAGCTCGAAGCCGTTGTTTAGCTTGGCCATTTTCATGACCTTGCCGGACGTGTCGCCACGAGCAGACGGCTCGGTGTAAGCCACTTCACGGACGATGGTGGTGGGTAGTTCTACGGAAATGGCCTTGCCCTGATAGAGCACGACTTCGCAAACATCATCCATGCCTTCTTCGATGAAGTTGATGGTGTCGCCGAGGTTTTCTTTTTCTACTTCGTACTGGTTGAACTCTTCGTCCATGAACACGTACATGGGGTCAGCGAAATACGAGTAGGTGGCCTTCTTCTGTTCCAAGATGATTTGGTCAAACTTGTCGTCGGCTTTGTAAACCGATTCCTGCGCTTGGGCAGTAAGCAGGTTCTTCATCTTCATCTTAACAACGGCGGCGTTACGACCGGACTTGTTGTACTCGGTCTTGATGACGATCATGGGCTGGCCATTGATGTCGATCACGTTGCCGGCGCGGAATTCCATTGCGGTTTTCATCGTGTGCTTCCGAAAATAGTGGAGTGCGGGATTATTTTGGCCGCGATTCTACCCGATCTGCATAAAAACGCATCAGTTGCGTAGCGAGATCGGGCTGCGTCAATAAATGGTCTCGCCAACTTCGCATGGCGTTACGGATGGCGGGTAAGTCTGCCAGCAACTGTGTCCAGTGAGTTTCGGGTGGAGCGCTAGCGGTCTCGGCGTGGCAATTCCATGCCGCTAACGCCTTTGACCAGATGGCCGGCAGTGGCGTGCCGGACGCTGCAGCGACGCGCTCTACCCGTGCTTGCCAGGCAGCCAATTTGATTAAGTGCGCTTCATCTTCCTGCGGATATATATGCCAAAGCATGGGCGCACCCGCCCACTGGGCGCGCACAAAGGAATCCTCACCGCGCACCAAATTTAAGTCGCTGCGTGCCAGGAGGTGATCGTAATCGGCGTGATCGAGCAGGGGTAAAACATGGATGCTGAGCGCGCCGCGCTGGGCGGTATCGCCAATGGCGAGCGACTGGCCTAGCCAGGCGCTGACGTCGGTCAGTGCGCGGCCGGAGAACACAGAGAGCGTGGTTGCAATGGAGTCGCTAGCCAGCGCCGTTAATAGCCCGGCAATAGCTTGGTTCTCATAGCTAAATAATGAAATATGCCGACCGATTTTTGGCTGCTCATGAACCTTAGCGAACAGATGCATTTCAGACGGACTACGCAGCAGCCCGCCGGTTGCTGGCGAAAACCCCGGGAACCAGAAAACCTTTTCCATCCCCGTTTGCGGATGCGTAGACGCCATGCCATGACAGCCTTCGACCCAGTCTTCCGCGCTGAGATACTCGAGATTGATCCAGACGGGTGGCGGCGAACACGCTGCCATGGCGAGGATGTAGCTCTCAGGCAAGTGACAGGCAAAGCCCTCAATGACGAGGTCGGCCGGCGCAGCTGCGGGAAAATCCGAAGACCAATGCTGGATGGTGATATCGCCCAAGCGTTGTACTGGCCGCTTGGGGTCAAGCGCGGGTGCGAGGTGTTGAAAGCTGCTTAGGTCATCGACGAAGAGCGTCACGGCCACAGCGTGCGCATGCGCTAAGTGCCGCGCTAAGCGCCAGCAAACACCGAGGTCACCATAGTTGTCGATGACGGTGCAAAAGATATGACAGCGTAAGGGCTGACTGCTGACCGTAGTCACACGCTTTCAGCTCGATGACCGTGCGGACTGCCGTTAATCGCGCTCATACACCACAAAGCTAAACCAGAGATCACTGGCTTCATCGTGATGCCGTTCGCGGCTGGTTTCGCGCCATTGGCTACGGTCAAACTCGGGGAAAAAGGCATCGCCGTCTACCGTCGTTTCCACTTCCGTGATGTACATACGCGAGACCTGGCTCAGCGTCTGCGCGTAGATTTCCGCGCCGCCGATGATCAGTGCTTCATCTTGCGCGTTCACCACCGCCACAGCCTCGGCCAGCGCCAGTGCAGCTTCCAGAGAGTGCACCAGGCGGATGCCAATGGGGCCATCCCAAGTTGGGTTGCGTGTGACCACGATATTGGTGCGATTGGGTAGCGGTCGCCCCAGAGAGTCATAGGTGGTGCGACCCATAACAATGGCTTTGCCGCTGGTGATGCGCTTGAAATATTGCAGGTCGGCGGGTAGGCGCCAGGGCAAATTATTGCCTACCCCAATGCAGCGATTTTCAGCCATGGCAACGATGAGCGCGAGTCGCACCGTATCGTCAGGTAGTGTGGCGTAATCATCACCGGCGGTGCCAGTCAGCATGTGATCACTGGGCTGGCTCATACGGCCACCTTGGCAGCAATGTGTGGTTGGGGGTCATAACCTTCCAGCGTGAAGTCCTCAAAACGGAAAGCAAACAAGTCGGTGACCTCAGGGTTAATGCGCATGACCGGCAAGGGGCCGGGCTGGCGTGTGAGCTGTAAATCGGCTTGTTCGACATGGTTGCTATAGAGGTGGCAGTCGCCGCCGGTCCAAACAAAATCACCGGGCTGTAAGCCGCAGACTTGCGCCACCATGAGGGTTAAGAGCGCGTAGGAGGCGATATTGAAGGGTACGCCCAGGAAAATATCGGCACTGCGCTGGTAAAGCTGGCAGCTGAGCTTGCCAGGCTCGCCCGGCACGGCCGAAGGAGCAACATAGAACTGAAACAGGGCATGGCAGGGAGGTAGCGCCATTTCATCGACCAAGGCCGGATTCCACGCACTGACTATGAGTCGGCGGGAGTCTGGGGTGCGCTTAATCATGTCCACGACGTTGGCGATTTGATCAATATGGCGACCATCCGGTGCCGGCCAAGAGCGCCACTGGTAGCCATAGACGGGGCCTAAGTTGCCCTGCTCGTCGGCCCATTCATCCCAAATGCGCACGCCGTTTTCTTTTAGGTAACGGATGTTGGTGTCACCGCTCAAAAACCACAGCAGCTCATGGACGATGGATTTCAGATGCAGCTTTTTGGTGGTCAGCATGGGAAAGCCGTCAGCCAAATTGAAGCGCATCTGATGGCCAAATACGGAGTAAGTGCCGGTGCCCGTTCGGTCGGTTTTGAAGCTGCCTTCATGGCGCGCTCGCGCCAAAAGATCGAGATACTCTTGCATCTTATTTCACCATCGCCGTTTTGCGATAAGCCACTAGCATGAGCACAACACCCGCCACAATCATGGGCGCTGTGAGCATTTGCCCCTTGGTCATCCAATCAAATAAGACAAAGCCTTGGTTGGCATCGGGCTCGCGGAAGAATTCAACCGTAAAGCGCGCGCAGCCATAGCCAATGAGGAAGAGCGCTGAGGCTGCCATGCGGGGTCGTGGCTTCAGTGTAAACCATACCATCACAATAAATAGGACGAAGCCTTCCAAGACGGCCTCGTAGAGCTGTGAGGGATGACGTGCCAGCGCATC
>DDPD01000074.1 GCA_002342025.1 Moraxellaceae bacterium UBA2477
TTCCTGGAAGGTGCGGCCGATGGCCATGGCTTCGCCGACCGACTTCATCGAGGTGGTCAGGCGATTGTCGGCGCCGGGGAACTTCTCGAAGGCAAAGCGCGGGATCTTGACGACGACATAGTCGATGGAGGGCTCAAAGCTGGCCGGGGTCATGCCGCCGGTAATGTCATTGTCCAGCTCGTCGAGTGTATAGCCGACAGCCAGACGCGCGGCGACCTTGGCGATGGGAAAGCCGGTGGCCTTACTGGCCAAAGCCGAGGAGCGCGACACGCGCGGGTTCATTTCGATGACAACCATGCGGCCATCGGCCGGGTTGATGCCGAACTGCACATTGGAGCCGCCGGTCTCGACGCCGATCTCGCGCAGCACCGCCAAAGAGGCGTCGCGCATGATCTGGTATTCCTTGTCGGTCAGGGTCTGTGCTGGCGCAACCGTAATCGAGTCGCCGGTGTGCACGCCCATGGCGTCAAAGTTTTCGATGGCGCAAACGATGATGCAGTTGTCGTTGCGGTCACGCACCACTTCCATCTCGTACTCTTTCCAACCAATCAGCGACTCATCGATGAGCAGCTCGTGGGTCGGCGACAGATCGAAGCCGCGCTCGCAGATCTCAATGAATTCTTCACGGTTGTAAGCAATACCGCCACCCGATCCGCCCATGGTGAACGAGGGGCGGATAATGGATGGGAAGCCGGTGCTTTCGAGCACCGCAAAGGCTTCTTCCATGGTGTTTGCAATACCTGCGCGCGGGCATTCCAAGCCAATGCGACGCATGGCTTGGTCAAACAAGCGGCGGTCTTCGGCCATGCGGATGGCTTCTTTCGACGCACCGATCAGCTCAACGCCGAACTTAGCCAACACACCTTCTTTATCCAGTGCCAACGCGCAGTTCAGCGCAGTTTGACCGCCCATGGTTGGCAGTAGCGCATCGGGACGCTCTTTTTCGATGATCTGCGCCACGGTCTGCCAAGTAATCGGCTCGATGTACGTCGAGTCGGCCATGGATGGATCGGTCATGATCGTGGCAGGGTTCGAGTTCACCAGAATGACGCGATAACCCTCTTCACGCAGGGCTTTACAGGCTTGGGCGCCGGAGTAATCGAACTCACAGGCCTGGCCAATAACGATGGGGCCGGCACCAATGATGAGAATGCTTTGAATATCAGAACGCTTTGGCATGACTTATTTCCGGGCCTGCATCAATTCAATGAAATGGTCGAACAGTGGTTGCGCATCATTCGGGCCAGGGCTGGCTTCTGGGTGACCCTGGAAGCTGAACGCGGGCTTGTCGGTGCGGTGAATACCCTGCAGCGAGCCATCGAACAGCGACTTATGCGTAACGCGTAAGTTCGTTGGCAGCGAAGCCTCATCAACAGCGAAGCCATGGTTCTGGCTGGTAATCATGACGCGACCGGAGTCGATATCTTGAACTGGGTGGTTGGCACCGTGGTGGCCAAACTTCATTTTCAGTGTCTGGGCGCCGGAAGCCAGTGCCAACAGTTGATGGCCAAGACAGATACCGAAAACTGGAATATCGGTCTTCAGGAACTCGGCAATGGCGGCAATGGCGTAATCACACGGTGCGGGGTCGCCAGGGCCGTTAGACAGGAAAATGCCGTCCGGGTTCATCGCCAGCACATCGGCCGCCGACGTTTGCGCAGGCACCACGGTCACTTCGCAGCCGCGATCCGCCAGCAAACGCAGGATGTTGTGCTTCACGCCGAAGTCGTAGGCGACAACCTTGAATTGCGGCGCAGCCGACGGCGTGACATAGCCTTTATCTAGCGTCCAGCTACCTTCAGTCCACTGATACGCGGCTTTGACCGAGACCACTTTGGCGAGGTCGGCCCCCTTCAGGCCAGGGAAGGCACGGGCAGCCGCCAGCGCAGCCTCAACCGCGCCTTCGGTAGCGGCAGCAGGCCCAGCGATGATGGCGCCATTCTGAGCACCCTTTTCACGCAGAATTCGCGTCAGGCGACGCGTATCGATATCAGCAATGGCGGTCACGCCGTTGCGCACGAGGTAGTCCGACAAGGTCTCGGTCATGCGCCAGTTGCTGGCCAACAGCGGCAGATCACGGATGATCAAGCCAGCAGCCCAGACTTGGGTCGACTCAACATCTTCTGGGTTAGTCCCGGTGTTGCCGATGTGCGGATAAGTCAGCGTGACCATCTGTTGGCAATACGAAGGATCAGTAAGGATTTCTTGATAGCCGGTCATGGCCGTATTGAAAACGACTTCACCGCTGGATTGCCCTGCGGCACCGATGGAACGACCCCGAAAAACGCTACCGTCTTCCAGAGCGAGAATGGCTGGCTGGCTCAAACCGACCTCCGAGCAGAGTAATGGGCTGGGCGTGCGCGCAAAAAAAGCGAGGAAGAGGAACTCCTTCTCGCTTTAGGCTGCCTATTTCAGCAGTGTTGCGCACAGGCACGATTTGAGCGGCGATTTTACGCGGAAGTGGCCCCGCTGTCCAACCCTGACTGCAGGTTCACACCCCCATGCATGCTTACTTTAGGTT
>DDPD01000016.1:0-24359 GCA_002342025.1 Moraxellaceae bacterium UBA2477
TACATGTTGTCGCAAGGGCTTTGGGTGGTCGCGATTCTGGCGATCTGGCTTACGCCGGAAATTGCCGCTTTGGCGCGTGAACAGTTGGGTGTGAACTGGCAGGCACAATATGTTTTCTTGTTTGCTGGCTGTTTGGCGGGTCTGAGCTTGGGGTCAGCGCAATCGGCCGGGCGTGCCTTGGTCGGTTTGTTGACGCCAGCGGGTAAGTCGGCAGAGTTCTTCGGCATGTGGGGGACGGCAGCGAAACTGGCCGCCGTATTCGGTATGCTCGGTCTGGGTTTGTTGCAGACCTTTTTCGGATTGGCCGATGCCATCTTGTTTTGTCTGGTGTTATTTGCGGCGTCCATGTGGGTAGTGTCGAGTGTTGATGAAACTCGGGGCAGGGCCGCTGCGGATCAATGGTGTGAGCCAAACGAGGGTAAGAAATGAAGCAAAAGTTTGCCATTATTGGGCTAGGTAGTTTTGGCGGTACGGTGGCTTGCGAACTGGTTCGTTTGGGTCATGAAGTGTTGGGCATTGATGTGGATGAGGCTCGCGTGAACAAGCACGCCGACCGCCTCACACAAACCTTGATCGCGGATGGCACCGACGACAAGGTTATT
The DNA here is from genome assembly GCA_002342025.1 of Moraxellaceae bacterium UBA2477. Classification (GTDB taxonomy): domain Bacteria; phylum Pseudomonadota; class Gammaproteobacteria; order Pseudomonadales; family Moraxellaceae; genus Perlucidibaca. The sequence goes on from DDPD01000016.1 coordinate 603, forward strand.
GAGGAGTTAGGGTTACAAAAATACGATGCCGTTGTGGTCGCGATTGGTGAAAACCTGGAGGCCAGCATCCTGAGCACGTTGGCGCTAAAAAGCAGTGGTTGCGAGCGGGTGTGGGTCAAGGCAACTAACGACACACATCATCGAATTTTGTCTCGATTGCAGGCGGATCGCATTATTCATCCCGAGCATGAGATAGGTGTGCGGGTAGCGCAAAGCCTGACGCATCCGCAAATGCTCGACTATATTTCCCTTGGTCAAGGGTGGTTTGTGGTTGAAATTAATGTCAACGAACACATAGCTGCGCGTAAGTCCTATGAACAGGAGTTGGATTTCGCTGACTTAAAAATGGTCTTAGTGAAACGTGGCTCTATCGTGGTGCCGCCGCCCTATCGGGGACTGTTATTGCAAGTGGGCGACCAAATTGTGCTGGCCGGTTTGCTCGAGAATCTGCTGAAATTTGCTAAGAGAATTATGTGAGAAGTTGGCTGCCACATTTACCCTTTTTGGGTGACAACTCAGCGCTGATGAAGGGTACAAACCCGGCATCGCTGGTGGCGAGCAGTTTTTTAATTTTAATCATCATCGGTGCGCTATTACTTCGCAGTGACTGGGCGACCAACGTGCCGATTAGTTGGTCAGACGCACTCTTTACCGCGACTTCAGCCGTCACTGTGACGGGATTGGCGGTGCTGGACACCGATACGCATTTCACCACAGCAGGTCAGATGGTCTTACTGGTGTTAGTGCAGCTTGGCGGCATTGGCATCATGACGTTTGCTGCCTTGACCTTATTGCTGTTAGGACATCAGTTGGGGATAGGCGAGCAACGCCTGGTGCGAGAGGCCATGAACCATACGCGAGTGATGGATCTGGGTTGGCTGATTAAACGCATTTTTGTGCTGGCCTTTGCCATTGAGCTGGTCGGCTTTCTGTTGCTAAGCGTTATTTTAATACCCGATCAGGGTTGGCTCACCGGAAGCTATCACGCCCTGTTTTACAGCATCTCAGCGTTCAATAATGCTGGCTTTGCGCTGACCAGTGAAAGCCTCGTTCCTAAGGCTGGGCACTGGCCTTTGGCCTTAGTTTTGGGCTCGCTTGCAGTTATTGGCGGTCTTGGCTTTACCGTATTGGCGGAGTTGAGATTGCGAACACGCTGGTCTGCGATGTCGTTGCACAGTCGTCTCATGCTCAGCGGTACCGCGATCTTGTTGTTGTTCACTTTTGTCGTGTTTCTGCTTTGTGAATGGAGTAATCCGGCCACTTTAGGGTCATACGACACCAGTGAAAAACTGGCGATTGGTTTTTTTCATGCCATTGTTCCCCGCTCAGCTGGCTTCAATATGGTTGATATTGGCAGTCTCACGCTCGCTGTCACCATGCTCTATATCGTCCTGATGTTTATCGGTGCCGGTACCAATTCCAGTGGTGGCGGCATCAAGGTCACCACCTTTATGGTGCTGATATTGTCGACAAGAGCGTTTTTGAGTGGGCGCACTTCGCCATCTGTGTTTGGCCGAAGTATTCCCTTGGAACTAGTGCTTAAGTCGCTAGCGATGGCATTTATTGCCATGATGATTGTGTTGGCGACCTTATTTTCGCTGACGTTGACGGATCCTCATCTCGGTTTCCTCAATCTCTTTTTTGAGGCGGTGTCGGCCTGCGCCACGGTAGGATTGTCGCGTGGTATCACGGGTGATCTGTCTGAACCTGGTCGTATCGTCTTGATGATGGCGATGTTTGTTGGTCGCATTGGGCCATTAACGTTGGTGTTTTTGCTGGCCAAGCCTAAGCGTCATCGCATTCGCTATCCGGCCGGGGATGTCCATATCGGTTGACCCCTCAGTTTCAAAGGCGTATCGTCTCGACACCTCGCAGATTGTCGACAATTTGAGCCGCTTGCATGACTGAGACGCCATTGCCATCACCTGACACCCCTGTGGTCGCTGACAGCGATCTGGTCGTGTCATCGCTGAATAGCAGTGAGCCCCGTCTTACCCTCGCCGATAAAGTCTTTGCTCAACTCCAAGATGCCATCGTCAAAGGTGAGCTTGTTGCTGGCTCGCGTGTGTCCGAGGCCGAGTTGGTCGCGCGTTACGGCGTGTCACGCGGCCCGTTGCGCGAGGCCCTGCGCCGGCTCGAAGGCCGCCAGCTCATCACCCGAATCCCGCATGTCGGCGTGCGCATCATGGCCTTGTCGCTGGATGAGCTGCTGCAGATCTATCAGGTTCGCGAAACGCTGGAAGGACTGGCTTGCCGCTTGGCTGCGCAGCACATGAGCGATGCCGAAATAACGGGTTTGAAGGAACTTCTGGCCCGCCACGAGCAGCAGATCGCCGAGCACGAAGGCCGCGCCTACATCCAGGAAGAAGGCAACGTCGACTTTCATTACTGCATCATCCAGGGCAGCCACAACGCTGTGCTGATTCAGATGCTCTGCGGCGAGCTTTACCACCGCGTGCGTATTTACCGAGGCCAGTTCTCGGTCACCGAGGGTCGCCCGGCAAAAGCGCTGGATGAGCATCGTCGCATCGTTGAAGCCATCGCCGCACGTGATGGCGAGCTCGCCGAATTCCTTATGCGTCGCCACATTGCCACTGCCCGCGCCAATATTGAGGCGCGGGTATCACCCCCTTTGTTAACGCCGGATGCCCCGGCCAGGAGTGCTTGATGTCTTGCCATAACCACCCACATCACCCGAGTGCCGGTCGTCGTTTTCGCGATGCCATCGCTGCCGAAAAGCCACTGCAGGTCATGGGCACGGTCAATGCCTACGCCGCGATGATGGCGACCAAGGTCGGCTACAAGGCCATTTATCTGTCGGGTGCCGGCTGCGCCAACTACTCCTACGGTCTGCCGGATCTGGGTCTGACCTCGCTGGAAGATGTGTTGATCGATGCTCGTCGCATCACCAGCGTCACCGACACGCCACTGCTGGTCGACATCGACACCGGCTGGGGCGGGGCGTTTAACATCTCGCGCACGGTCACGGAGATGATCCGCGCCGGCGTCGCTGCCGTGCACATCGAAGACCAGGTCGCGCAGAAGCGCTGCGGTCATCGCCCGAACAAGGAAATCGTGCCGGTCGACGAGATGGTCGACCGCGTCAAAGCCGCTGTCGATGCCAAGACCGACAGCGATTTCGTCGTGATGGCGCGTACCGACTCGCTGCAGAAGGAAGGCCTGAACGGCGTCATCGAACGCATCAGCGCCTATGTCGAGGCCGGTGCCGATGCCATCTTCGCCGAGGCCATGACCGACATCACCATGTACCGTAAGGTCTGCGATGCCGTGAATGTGCCAGTGCTGGCCAACATCACCGAGTTTGGCGACACGCCGTACTACACCACGAGCGAGCTGGGCGAGCAGGGCATCGCCATGGTTCTGTACCCGCTGTCGGGCACACGCGCCATGCAGAAAGCCGCGCTGGCCGTGTACGAGGCGGTGCGCAAGGACGGTACGCAGGTCAACGTGCTCGACCTCATGCAGAAGCGCAAGGAGCTCTACGAGTTCCTGAATTACCACAGCTATGAAGACAAGATTGACCAGCTGTTTTCCAAAAACAAATAAGCCACTTTTTATAAAAAAACCGAATTCGATCCGGAGAATGACCATGACTGAAGTACAACAAGTTTTGCCGAAAGCCAAGAAATCCGTTGCCCTGTCCGGCACTGTTGCGGGCAATACGGCGCTCTGCACCGTTGGCCGTACCGGTAATGACCTGGCCTATCGCGGCTACGACATTCTCGATCTGGCGGCGACCAGCGAGTTTGAAGAAATTGCTCACCTCTTGGTTCACGGCAAGCTGCCGAATGCAGCTGAATTGGCGGGCTACAAGAACAAGTTGAAAGCGCTGCGTGGTCTGCCCGCGGCAGTGAAAGTTGCACTTGAGCAACTGCCACCATCCAGTCATCCCATGGATGTGATGCGTACCGGCGTATCCGTGCTCGGTTGCGTTAAGCCCGAAAAAGAAGATCACAACCATCCCGGTGCGCGCGATATTGCCGACAAGCTGATGGCCTCCTTAGGCTCCATGCTGCTGTACTGGTACCACTTTGCTTACAACGGTAAGCGTATCGAAGTAGAAACCGATGATGATTCCATCGGCGGTCACTTCCTGCACCTGCTGCACGGCGAAAAGCCGCGTGATAGCTGGGTCCGTGCCATGCACACCTCGCTCATCCTTTACGCGGAGCACGAATTCAACGCCTCCACGTTCACCTCGCGTGTGGTCGCGGGCACGGGTTCCGACATGTTCTCGGCTATCTGTGGTGGCATTGGTGCGCTGCGTGGTCCTAAGCACGGCGGCGCTAACGAAGTCGCTTTCGAAATTCAGAAGCGCTACGACAACCCGGATGAAGCCGAGGCCGATATTCGTGCGCGTGTGGAGAAGAAGGAAGTGGTCATTGGTTTCGGCCACCCGGTCTACACCGTGAGCGACCCGCGCAACAAGGTCATTAAAGAAGTGGCCAAGCAGCTCAGCGCCGAACAGAACAACATGAAGATGTACGACATTGCCGAGCGTTTGGAATCGACCATGTGGGAAATCAAAAAGATGTTCCCGAACCTCGATTGGTTCTCCGCTGTGAGCTACCACATGATGGGTGTACCCACCGACATGTTCACCCCATTATTCGTGATTGCCCGCACCAGCGGTTGGTCGGCGCATGTGATTGAGCAGCGTATCGACGGCAAGATCATCCGCCCCAGCGCGAACTACACCGGTCCAGAAGACCAGACGTTTGTGCCGATGAAGGATCGCAAATAATCATGAACACGAATTTCCGAAAGAACCTGCCGGGCACGGCGCTGGACTACTACGATGCCCGTGCTGCCGTGGATGCGATTCAGCCCGGTGCTTGGGATCGTCTGCCATACACGGCCCGTATTCACGCCGAAAACATTGTGCGTAAAGCGGATCCGGCCATTATTACCGAGTGCCTGACGCAGCTCGTTGAGCGTAAGCGTGATCGTGACTTTCCGTGGTTTCCGGCGCGTGTGGTTTGCCACGACATTCTCGGCCAGACCGCGCTGGTCGATCTCGCCGGTCTGCGTGATGCCATCGCTGACCAAGGTGGCGACCCCGCCAAGGTCAATCCGGTGGTACCGGTGCAGCTCATCGTCGACCATTCGCTGGCCGTCGAGTGCGGCGGTTTCGATCCGGATGCGTTTCAGAAGAACCGTGACATCGAAGATCGTCGCAACGAAGACCGCTTCCACTTCATCAACTGGACCAAGACCGCCTTCGATAACGTTGATGTGATCCCGGCCGGCAACGGCATCATGCACCAGATCAATCTGGAGAAGATGTCGCCGGTCATCCACAACCAGAACGGTCTGGCCTTCCCAGACACCTGCGTCGGCACTGACTCGCACACCCCGCATGTGGATGCCCTCGGTGTTATTGCCGTGGGTGTAGGCGGTCTCGAAGCCGAGAACGTCATGCTTGGTCGCGCCTCGTGGATGCGTACCCCGGACATGGTCGGCGTCGAGCTGACCGGCAAGCGTCAGCCCGGCATTACCGCGACTGATATCGTGCTGGCCCTGACCGAGTTCCTGCGCCAATCCAAGGTGGTTGGTGCCTACCTCGAGTTCTACGGCGAGGGCGTACCCGGCCTGACCATCGGCGACCGTGCCACCATCTCCAACATGGCCCCGGAATACGGCGCTACGGCCGCGATGTTCTCGATTGATGACCAGACGCTGACGTATTTGCGCCTGACCGGCCGTAGCGATGAGCAGGTCGCACTGGTCGAAACCTACGCCAAGGAAGCCGGACTCTGGTCCGACTCGCTGGCCAAGGTCGAGTACGAGCGCGTGCTCAAGTTTGACCTGTCCTCCGTGGTGCGCAACATGGCTGGCCCGTCGAACCCGCACAAGCGTCTGCCGACCTCGGATCTGGCATCGCGCGGCATCTCCGGCAACCTCGACGCCGCGCGCGCTCAGGAAGCCGAAGGCCTGATGCCAGATGGCGCGGTCATCATCGCCGCCATCACCTCGTGCACCAACACCTCCAACCCGCGCAACGTGATTGCCGCCGGCCTGATCGCGCGCAATGCCCGCCGTCTCGGTCTGCTGCGCAAGCCGTGGGTGAAGTCGTCGCTGGCGCCGGGCTCCAAGGTCGTTGAGCTGTATCTGAAGGAAGCCGGCCTGCTCGAAGATCTCGAAGCGCTGGGCTTCGGCATCGTGGCGTTTGCCTGCACGACCTGCAACGGCATGTCCGGCGCGCTGGACCCGAAGATTCAGCAAGAGATCATCGAGCGTGACCTGTATGCCACGGCCGTGTTGTCGGGCAATCGCAACTTTGACGGCCGCATCCACCCGTATGCCAAGCAGGCCTTCCTGGCCTCGCCGCCGCTGGTCGTGGCCTACGCCATTGCCGGCACCATCCGCTTCGACATCGAGCAGGATGTACTGGCGGTCGTTGATGGCAAGGAGATTCGTCTCAAGGACATCTGGCCATCGGATGACGAGATCGACGCCATTGTGGCGCGCTCGGTGAAGCCGTCGCAATTCAACCAGATCTACATCCCGATGTTTGAGAAGCAGGATGCCGAGAAGGCCGTGTCGCCGCTCTACGACTGGCGCGAGATGAGCACCTACATCCGCCGTCCGCCCTACTGGGAAGGCGCGCTGGCCGGCGAGCGCACGCTCAAGGGCATGCGTCCGCTGGCCGTGCTGCCGGATAACATCACCACCGACCATCTCTCGCCATCGAACGCGATTCTGATGAACTCGGCAGCGGGCGAGTACCTGCACAAGATGGGTGTGCCGGAAGAGGACTTTAATTCCTACGCCACCCACCGAGGCGATCACCTGACCACGCAGCGCGCAACCTTTGCGAACAAAGAGCTCGTGAACGAAATGGCCGTGGTTGATGGCCAGGTCAAGAAGGGTTCGCTGGCGCGTGTGGAGCCGGAAGGCAAGGTCATGCGTATGTGGGAAGCCATTGAAACCTATATGAACCGCAAGCAGCCGTTGATCATTGTGGCCGGTGCGGATTACGGCCAAGGCTCATCGCGTGACTGGGCTGCCAAGGGCGTACGTCTGGCCGGTGTTGAAGCTATTGCAGCTGAAGGCTTCGAGCGCATCCACCGTACCAACCTGATTGGCATGGGCGTGTTGCCGTTGGAGTTCAAGCCGGGCACCACGCGCCTGACGCTGGGCATCGACGGCACTGAAACCTACGATGTGGAAGGTGAGCTGACACCCCGTGCAACACTGACCTTGGTGATTACGCGTCGCAATGGAGAAGTGGTGCGTGTGCCCATGACCTGTCGTCTCGATTCGGATGAAGAAGTATCCGTGTATGAAGCGGGTGGCGTGTTGCAGCGCTTTGCCAAGGACTTCCTGGAGGCTACGGCGACGGCCTGAACCTTTCCAGGCTCACGGTACGGGCTACACCTAACGCTGTCAAACACGCCTCAAGTACATCCTTGTAGGCTCTCACGCGCCATCCATGGCGCGTGAAGGTTTGACAGCGTTAGGTGTACCCGTTCCTCGGCCATGACCGAGTTCGGGCGTGGTGGTCGGTTATGGATGAGTGCCAAATGGGCGGTTACTTTTAATTGAGTGAGACACAAACATCATGATTCATCCCCCCCAGATTAAAGTGCCTGCCACCTATATCCGTGGCGGCACCTCCAAGGGTGTGTTCTTCCGTCTGCAGGATCTGCCGGCCAGTTGTCAGGTGCCCGGCGCGTCTCGCGATCAGCTATTCATGCGCGTGATCGGCAGCCCAGACCCCTATGCCGCACACATCGATGGCATGGGCGGAGCGACCTCGTCGACCTCGAAGTGCGTGATCCTGTCGAAGAGCAGCGTGCCAGATCATGATGTCGACTATCTCTATGGTCAGGTCTCCATCGACAAGGCCTTCGTGGACTGGAGCGGCAACTGCGGCAACCTGTCCACGGCAGCGGGTGCCTTTGCACTTCACGCCGGCCTGGTGGATGCCTCGCGCATCCCTGACAACGGCACCTGCGTGGTAAGGATCTGGCAGGCCAATATCAAGAAAACCATTATTGCCCATGTGCCGGTGACTAACGGTCAGGTGCAGGAAACCGGTGATTTCGAACTCGATGGCGTGACCTTCCCGGCCGCTGAGATCGTGCTGGAGTTCATGGATCCGTCGGATGACGGCGAAGAGGGCGGGTCGATGTTTCCGACCGGCAATCTCGTTGATGATCTGGAAGTGCCAGGCATCGGCACGCTCAAGGCCACCATGATCACCGCCGGTATCCCGACCGTGTTCGTGAATGCCGCCGACATCGGTTACACCGGTACCGAGCTGCGCGAGCAGATCAACACCGATCCTGAGGCACTCAAGCGTTTCGAAGCGATTCGCATCGCGGGCGCGCTGCGCATGGGCCTGATCAAGACCCCGGAAGAAGCGGCCACCCGTCAGCACACACCGAAGATCGCCTTCGTGGCGGCACCGACGGACTATGTGTCTTCCAGTGGCAAGGCGATCAAGGCAGGTGAAATTGATCTGCTGGTGCGTGCGTTATCCATGGGCAAGTTGCATCACGCCATGATGGGTACAGCGGCTGTCGCCATCGGTACCGCTGCGGCGATTCCCGGCACGCTGGTGAACTTAGCGGCTGGCGGTGTGGCGCGCGAAGCGGTGCGCTTCGGGCATCCGTCCGGCACGTTGCGTGTTGGCGCTGCGGCCAGCCAAGTCAACGGGCAGTGGACGGTGACCAAAGCCATTATGAGCCGTAGTGCGCGTGTGCTTATGGAAGGCTGGGTGAGGGTGCCCGGTGATGCGATCTAACGATTAGTGTTTTCTTGACTGTGCGTATGAAAGGACCCGCAATATGCGGGTCTTTTTTGGCACTGATTAGGCCATGAAATCACAACTTAAAAATCTTTATGAGATTGATTCTCATTTATTGAGTTGATGCTGTTTTGCCCGTACAATTTCAGTCATGAAAAATGCCTATTTAGCCGACGACCCCTTGCATGAACACGCTGAAACGGTGGCCTATCCGGTTTTAGCCGGCATTGTGTTGTTTCACGCGTTGTTACTCACTGGATTGTTTATGTTTCAGCGGGTCAGCGACCCCGTTCGCGTGGATGTGCTGTCGGTTCGCATGCTGCAGGCATCACCCCCTGTGGATGCTCCGGTGAAGCCCGTGCCGGTCAAGCCACAACCTGTGCCCAAACCATTGCCCAAGCCTGAAATTAAGCGGGTTAAGACTGATGCGCCTGCAACGGCGCTACCCACACCAGAACCTAAGCCCTTGCCACCCGTACAGCCGCCACAGCCGACGCCCAAGCCTGTTGAGCAGCCGCCGGAGCCCGCGTTGGCTGCTCCGGTCGTGCCGCCCCGTTTTGATGCGGCCTATCTGAACAATCCAGCGCCGAGCTATCCGGCTTTATCGCGACGTAATGGCGAGGCCGGTAAGGTGCTGTTACGCGTGCAAGTGAGCAGTGAAGGAAAACCCCAACAAATCGATTTGCAACGAAGCAGTGGCTACAGCCGGCTCGATGATGCGGCGATCGCAGCGGTGCGCCAGTGGCGATTTATCCCGGCCAAACGGGGCGATGAAAGTCTGACGGAGTGGGTGCTAGTGCCCCTCGTATTCAAGTTAACCAATTAATTAAGGCTGAGTGAGCATCATGGGTTTTCAACATTTCATGGATCAGGCTGATGGCGTTGCATTAAGCATTCTGGCCATTTTGTTCGTCATGTCGGTGGGCACTTGGTACTACATTGTGACCAAAGGCTGGCGCTATTGGGGCGCTCAGAATCGCTCTCGTGATTTCGTTCGTGGTTTTTGGGCCGCACCTAGCCTCGAAGCTGTGGCGCGCAAGCTGCGCAGCACGGGCATTACCGATCCGTTCTCACACCTAGTGCATCACGGGTTTACGGCCGTTGAGCAGCATCAGTCGCGCCAGAACAATTCGCTGGTGGAAGCCGGCTCGGCTGAAGACTTTTTGACGCGTTCGTTGAAGCGCGCCATCGATCAAGACAAAGCGCGCTTAGAGGGCGGTTTGACCTTCCTTGCTACGGTGGCCTCGAGCGCTCCGTTTGTGGGCTTGTTCGGCACGGTATGGGGTATCTACCACGCGCTCATGGCCATCAGTGTGAGCGGGCAAGGTGGGTTAGATCAAGTTGCAGGCCCTGTGGGTGAGGCACTGATCATGACCGGGCTCGGATTGGCGGTGGCTATCCCCAGTGCCGTTGCCTACAACGTATTCGTGCGTCTAAACCGCAATACGTTGGTTCAGCTGAACTCCTTTGCCCACGATGTCTTCGCTTTCCTCTCGACGGGTTTGGCCACAGGTTCATTACTGCACGATGTAGAAAAAACATCGGAGCGCATGATCTCTCGTATCCAGCAATCACGGGATAATCAGGAGTAATTCGATGGCATTTGGATCGTTTGAACAAGGCGACGAGATTGAAGCCAATGCCGAAATCAACATGGTGCCGTTTATCGACATCATGCTGGTCTTGCTCATCATTTTTATGATTACGGCACCGCTGATGACGCATGCGGTAAAGGTGGATTTACCACAAGCCTCTGCAAAACCGTTGGCGGCAGCCAGTAAGCCGGTTGACATTGCGGTGTTGGCGGACGGTCGTCTCTTGGTGAATGGGGCTGAGGTGGCAGTCAGCGCATTACCAATCTATCTCAAACAATTTAAACCTGAGAGCGAAGTACATCTTCGTGCCGATCGTAAGACGGACTACGAAGTGGTGGCTCAGGTGTTGTCTGCTGCTGTTGAAGCGGGCTTAGCCAAAGTCGGTTTCGTCACTGATTTACCTCCATCCTCTTGAGAGTTAGCGATGCTTAAAACAGTTTTGCTGCGTCTTCATGCCTGGCTCGGCGTAAGTGCAGGTCTGGTCATTGCACTAGTGGGTAGCACGGGCGCAATGATGGCCTTTGAACCACAGATTTTACGTCTATTAAATCCCGGCATCCTTCAGTTAGAGCCCGCAGCGGGTCAGGTGATGCTCAGCCCGCAGGCGTTGTATCAGCAAATTCAACGGGCTGAACCCAATCGTCCGGTCCAGGCATTAACCCTGAGTGGTCAACCTGATCGTCCGGCACAGGTCATTTTTACGTCGGCGAAAAGCCCTAAAGGTGAATCAGTGGGGGTGGATCCCTACACCGGCGCTCTATTGCCTGAGCCTACAGGTGAAGCCGCTTTCGAGTGGATTGAGGATCTTCATCGCAATTTGTTGGCCGATAAAGTGGGCAAGGCAGTTACTGGTGTATCCGCATTCGTTCTGATTTTTATGTCGCTAAGTGGTCTTTACCTGCGCTGGAAGCGCCGACCCCAAGGTGTTGGTGGTTGGTTGGGTTATCGTCGCGGCCTCAATGGTCGGGCATGGCGTTTTCAGTTGCATAGCGTGGCGGGCACTTGGCTATTTGCCCTGTTTATTTTCTCAGCGGCGACGGGATTGAGCTGGTCCTACGATTGGTACAAAGCCGGAATCTACCAAGTGCTGTCCGTGGAGATGCCTAAGAAGCCTAAGCCCGGCCCTAAAGAGGTTCTTACGGCGGAGCAATTCGATGGGTATCTGGCGTCGGTTTGGCCGCGTTTGCAAGCTGAATTGCCAGCCTATGACAGTGTTACGGTTCTTTTGGCCACGTTGCCCAGCGATGCCATTCGCGTGGAATATTTGGCGAAAGATTCGCCGCATATTCGTGCTAAGAACACCCTCACGTTTAGCCCATCAGGTGATGTGTTGTCGCATAAGCGCTTTGCTGAAAAGCCGTGGGGCGAGCAAATCACTGCATCGTGGAAAATGCTTCACACCGGGCAATACTGGGGCTGGTCCGGTCAACTTATGATGATGTTAAGCAGCCTGTCTTTGCTAGGTTTTGCTTGGCTGGGCATCAGCTTATTCCGTTCGCGGAAAACGCCGCGCTAAGTCATATAGCGCGGCGCAAAAATAAGGGCTGAGGTTGATCTGCCGAGGCGTGATACACCTCGCTGAAGTCTGCCAGGCCTTTCAGCGCCACTTCGGCATCTTTGTCATCGCGAATAGCGAAGGCATCAAAGCCAACACGCGCCTGATAAAACAGCGTGTCTTTGAAAATATCGCCAACGGCACGCAGTTCGCCTGAAAAGCCGAAGCGCGTGCGCAGAAGGTACGCCGTAGAGTAGCCGCGGCCATCCGCAAACGCTGGGAACTCAACTGCAACTAAATCGAGCTCAGAAACCAGGTCCGCGATTTGCTCGGCAAACTGGTCTGGCTTTAGTTGCACGCCCTTGCGGCCCGCATGAGCTAGAACTTGAGCGCGGTGGCTGAGGAGGGTGTCGAGGCCGACCAGCACATCCCCTGCAGGCAGGGATAAATTGCCGTCAATAGCATCCACACGGGTATAGGTATCGGCGGCAATCGCGCCGTTTTTAATCAGCGTTGGCATAAACGCGCTCCTTAAAGACGGCAATGCCGACACGACGGTAAGTGCTGAGGAATGTCTCGCCGGACTGACGCAGATCGAGGTAGGTATTGAGAATTTCCTCAATCACTTCCGCCATGTCATCGGCTTCAAACGATGGGCCAAGGATGTCGCCAATGCTGGCATCGTGCCCGGAAGAGCCACCTAATGAAACTTGGTAGAACTCGGCGCCTTTCTTGTCCACACCGAGAATCCCGATATGGCCCACATGGTGATGACCGCAGGCATTCATACAGCCCGAGATATTTAGGTCGAGTGGGCCGAGGTCATACACCTCTTCCAGATCCTGATAGCGACGTTGGATTGCTTCGGCAATGGGGATGGATTTGGCATTGGCCAGCGAGCAGTAGTCTCCACCGGGGCAGCAGATGATGTTGGTCAGGAAGCCAATGTTGGCAGTATCAAAACCCAACGTTTTCAATTCAGCGTAAAGCGCTGGCAGATCCGATTGCTTCACATCCGCTAGCACGATGTTTTGTTCGTGCGTGGTGCGTAACTCACCAAAGCTGAACGTGTCCGCGAGGCCAGCAACGGCTTCCATTTGTTCGGCGGTGATATCACCGGGCGCAATACCCACTTGCTTCAGCGATAACGTGACAATGGCGTAGCCCGGCACTTTATGTGCCGACACATTGCGATGGACCCAGTTATCAAACACGGCATCATTTGCGCGAGCAGCGGTGAGCTCAGCAGAAATGGCGGGCAGTGACTCATAAGCAGGCGCAGTAAAGAAGCCGGCAAGGCGCTCAAATTCAGCACTCGGAACAGTCAATGGACCGTTTTGGAGATGCTTGAACTCAGCTTCCACTTGCTCGGCAAAGACCGCAGGGGTGAGGGCCTTAACCAAGATTTTGATACGGGCTTTGTATTTGTTGTCGCGGCGTCCATGCAGGTTGTACACGCGAAGCACGGCATCCAAATAGGCGATCAAATCCTGACGCGGCAGGAACTCACGAATAATGGAGCCAATGATGGGGGTTCGACCCAGGCCGCCACCCACCATGATTTTGTAGCCAACTTCACCCGCGGCATTGCGAACAATGTACACACCAATGTCATGCACCTGTGTGGCGGCACGATCAATCTCAGGAAGTGCGTTCACGGCAATTTTGAACTTGCGCGGCAGGAAGGCGAATTCCGGATGGAAGGTCGACCACTGACGGATCAATTCGCAGGTAGGGCGCGGATCTTCAATCTCACCGGCGACAACACCCGCGAATTGGTCGGTGGTGGTGTTGCGAATACAGTTACCACTGGTTTGGATGGCATGCATCTCGACCTGAGCTAACTCCGCCAGAATTTCTGGCACATCGGCTAGGGCAGGCCAGTTCAGCTGGAAATTCTGACGTGTGCTGACATGAGCATAGCCACGATCGTAATGACGGGAGATATCCGCAATTTTGCGCAGCTGATCGCTAGAGAGTATGCCGTAAGGTACGGCAATACGCAGCATGGGCGCATAGCGCTGAACATAGAGACCGTTCTGCAAGCGCAATGGGCGGAACTCATCTTCGCTGAGCTGACCAGCGAGGTAGCGCTGAGTCTGGTCACGGAACTGGCGAACGCGGTCGTCGACAATTTTTTGGTCATACGCATCGTAGCGATACATGCGGGTTCATCCACAGGGTATAGAAGGCGCGCAGAATAACAGCGCAGACTCGTCAGTGAAAATGGAATTTGTTGACCGTGCTTATCAGTAATGCTGCTTTATTAAAGAATATGCGTACAGTTTGTCCAACAATCGACGAACGAACCGGCAAGCTCAAAAGCCTGTGCTAGGATGCCGAGCATCCGTAAAGAGTAGTTTTTTTCTATGACGTTTCGCGCTCAAGACAGTCTCGCTGAACAAATTGCGCATCATCTCGAAAGACAGATCGTTACCGGCGATTTGGTCGAGGGCGAACGCATTCAGGAAATGCGCATTGTCGCGGAGTTGGAAGTCAGTCGCGGCTCAGTGCGTGAGGCGCTATTGATTTTGCAGCGTCGGCATCTCATTGATATTTTTCCGCGTCGCGGCGCAGTTGTGACGGAGTTAACTCCAGCACTGGTGAAAAGTTTATATGAAGTGCTGAACCTGCAACTGAGCTTGGTGGTTAGGCGCTGGGCTGAGGTGTGGCAGCAATCCAGTCTTGAGCCCTTTATGGAGGGTATTCAGCACATCCAAGAGGCTGTTGTTGAGGAAGATACGGAGCTGTTTTTTGAGCGCAGCCTGGAGTGGTTGAAATCGGCTTCTGTATTTGCAGCTAACCCCTATTTGGATCAGCAGCTAAAGGATATGCAGCCATCCGTTCGCCGTGCCTATTACTTAGCGTTGCAGATGAATAAGCGTGAGCTCGAGGAGTCTTTTAGTTTTTTACGAGGGCTTCTCGATGCGGTCTTGCTCAGGCAGTCTGAGCGCGCCGCGGAATACCTAGAAGAATTTGTGATGCATCAACGAAATTTAGTGCTGGAGTCGCTCTTTCGCGTTAAGCAAATTGAGATGGCTTGGGCTCGTCGGCACCGCCGTTAAGGAAACAGTATGCGTTTAAAATCCATCAAGCTGGCGGGCTTCAAATCCTTTGTGGACCCTACCACGGCGAGCTTTCCCACCAATTTGTCTGCGGTGGTTGGCCCCAATGGTTGCGGCAAGTCCAATATTATTGATGCCGTGCGCTGGGTCATGGGCGAAAGCTCGGCTAAAAACTTGCGCGGCGAGAACATGACCGACGTCATTTTCAATGGCGCGGTGGGCCGCAAGCCGGTCGGCCAGGCTTCCATTGAGTTGATTTTCGATAATGCTGATGGCTCGTTGGGCGGCGAGTGGGCGCAGTACGCTGAGATTTCCATTAAGCGTGTGGTGACGCGTGATGCCCGTTCCGACTACTTCCTCAATAGCACGCGCTGCCGTCGTAAAGACATTACTGACATTTTCTTAGGCACCGGTCTCGGGCCGCGCTCCTACGCCATCATTGAGCAGGGCATGATTTCGCGGCTCATTGAATCTAAGCCCGAAGAGCTGCGTGTATATATTGAAGAAGCGGCGGGCATTTCCAAGTACAAAGAGCGACGTCGCGAAACCGAGAATCGTATGCGTCATACGCGAGAGAATTTGGCTCGCCTCAATGACATTCGTGAGGAACTGGGTAAGCAACTACAGCATCTTGAAAAGCAGGCTCGAGACGCGGAAAAGTACAAAGAGTGCAAACTCGAAGAACGAACGCTGAGGGCGCAATTACATGCTCTGCGGTGGCGAGGCCTGGACCAGCAAGTCCAGCAATATGAAGCCAGCATTCGTGAGCTGGCAGTCAAGCTCGAGGCAGCCATGGCCTCGCAGCGTGAATACGAAGCGGCCTTGGTGCGTGACCGTGAAATTCAATTCAGCCTGAGTGATGAGTTCAATCAAGTCCAAAGTCGCTACTACGCGTTGGGCAGTGATATTGCTCGCGTGCAACAAGCGCAGCGTTATCGTCACGAGCGCATTGCAGAGATTCAAACGGCACAAGTGGCCATTGAACGTCAGGCTGAACAAGCGAGACAGCTCCTGGATCATGACCGTTTTGAGTTAGAGCAGGCCGAGGCAGAATGTTTAACCCTAGAGCCTCAGCACGAATTATTGAGTGCTGAAGCGGAGGCCATGACTGAGCAATTACTTTCAGCAGAGCAACAGTTGGCTGACTGGCAGCAGGATTGGGATCAGTTTAATAGCCGCTCGCAAGCGCCTCGCCAGCGTGCCGAAGTTGAGCAGTCGCGTATTCAGCACATGGAGCAAGCCCTACGTCGTCACCAAGAGCGTTTGGCTCGACTTGAGCAAGAGCAATCGGCCTTAAATGCTGGCCCGCTAGAGCAGGAGCTTGCCGACTTGCAGGAGCAATCCGCCGAGCAAGCCATGGCAGTGGAGGCGAGCGAAGGACAACTGCTTCAAGCCAGCGAGGCCATGCAGGGTAATCGTCAGCGGTTGTCGGAATTGGGTGTTGAGATTGATCAGCAACGCCAACAGTTACAGGCTATGCGGGGCCGTGAGGCTTCACTCCGGGCATTACAGGAGGCGGCTGAGAAGAGTCAGTCTGCGGTTAACTCTTGGTTGCAAGCACGCGGCATTCAAGGTCAGGCCTTGGCGAAGACGCTGCGGGTGAAAGCCGGGTGGGAAGCCGCTGTAGAAACGGTGCTGGGCCCGCAATTGCAAAGTTTAGAGGTCACCTCACTGGCGCAGGTCGCCGAACAACTAGACACCTTAACGGTCGGTGAGGTGGCTTTTTCTGAGTCGGGTAAGTCACCTATTGCGCTGCAGTCGACGCGAGATTGGCCAACGCTAGCGACTACTCTCGAGTCGGCGCCGGAATGGCTGAAGTCCCGTTTTGCGCCAGTTTATTTAGCCGATGATCTGGCTCATGCCTTAAATCTAAAGCCGCAGCTGCAGGCTCATGAGTCGGTCATTACCGCTGAAGGCTATTGGTTAGGCGATACGTGGCTGCGCTATCGCGCCGGTAAAGCCGATCCTGCTCAGGGGCAGCTGGCGCGTCAACGTGAACTGTTGAAGTTGGACGCAGACATTGAGCAATTAACGGCTACCTTGCAGCAGCTACAAGAGCAACAGCTGGAGGTGCGTGAGGCGTTGCGTGATGGCGAGTTAGCGCGTGAGCAATGCCAGCGTGAACTCACGCTGCGCAACCGTTCACTGGGCGATATCCAAGCCCAAATAGGTGCACGCCAAGTTCGCCTCGAACAGTTTCTGGCGCGCCGCGAGCGCATCGGTCAGGACATGCAAGAGGTCGCTCGCCAGGCTCAGCTCGATCAAGAGTCACTGGCTGAGTCGCGCATGAATTTGCAGGAAGCCATTGAGCTAATGTCGCAAGATTCGCGTGAGCGTGAGGCAAAACTGGCAGATCGTGAGCGCTGGCGTGAGGCCGTGGATCAAGCACGTGCGAACCAACGCGAACGACGCGAGCAACTACATCAATGTGCTTTGCGCCGGCAGACCTTAAATGCCCGCTTACAGGGTTTACGTGCGGGCTTACAGCGTTTAGAAGAACAGGGCGAAAGTCTGCGCGAGCGTCGCGAGCAGTTGGCGATGCAATTAATGGAACTGTCGGCCCCTGCCGGTGAAGATGGCGACGAGCTGGAGCAGCTGTTAGAACAGCACTTGCAAGCCGAGCAAGCGCTATCGCAAGTTCGTAACCAAGTGGATGTCATTCAGCAGCAGCTTCGTGAGGCGGAGAGCGGCCGTACACGGGCTGATCAGCAAGTTCAAATTTCTCGTGACAGTCTACAAAGCATGCGTTTGGAGTGGCAAAACGCCGTGGCAAAACGCGAGGCGCAAGTTGAGCAGTTACAAGAAAGTGATGCCGTTTTGGAGCAAGTGCTGGCGGACTTGCCTGACGATGCCAGCGATACGGCTTGGCAACTGTCGTTGGAGCGTGTGGCGATTCGCATTGCGCGTCTAGGGGCTATTAACTTAGCGGCCATTGAAGAGTACCAAGCGCAGGCTGAGCGCAAGAACTACCTCGACTTGCAAGACGCAGACCTCAACGAGGCGCTTGAGACGCTGGAAAATGCGATCCGTAAAATTGATCGTGAAACACGTGCCTTGTTTAAAGAGACTTTCGAAAAAGTAAATGCGGGTCTGCAGGCGCTGTTCCCGAAAGTATTTGGTGGCGGTACGGCGTATTTGGAATTGACCGACGAGGATTTGTTGGAAGCTGGCGTGACGATCATGGCTAGGCCGCCAGGTAAACGTAACTCAACGATTCATCTGCTCTCGGGCGGTGAAAAGGCGCTGACGGCCTTGTCTTTGGTATTCTCGATTTTCCAGCTCAATCCAGCGCCGTTCTGTATGCTTGATGAGGTCGATGCTCCCTTGGATGATGCCAACGTTGGGCGTTTTGCCAGACTAGTCGAAGAGATGTCTGCTCAGGTACAGTTCATTTACATTACACACAATAAGATTGCCATGGAAATGGCTCAACAATTGATGGGCGTAACTATGCAAGAGCCTGGGGTGTCCCGTTTGGTTTCGGTTAACGTTGACGAAGCCGCCGCTTTGGCCGGTCAATAACACTCAGCTCATGGTAGTAGGCCCACATAACAAGAGAGAAGGTCCGGCTCATGATGCATGAACCGATGCTTTTAATAGCACTGGCAGTTTTACTGGGTTTATCGGCACTGTTCATGATGAACGGTGCCCGCAAACGTCGTTTGAGAATGAAGATCGAACCGGTTCCGACTGAGCGACTCGATAACACGCCGGTGCGCTCGGAGATTTTGAGTGAGGTGCGGATTCGCGAACGTGCAGATGCGCTGCGTCTAGAGAATGAAGTCGCCAAAAGCAAAGCCGACCTAGGGAGGTCTGAAAACGAGCCTAAGTCTGTTTCGGACGTCTGTGTTGAGCCTGAACTAGTGGCCGAAACTAATCATCAGCCTGAGCCTGAGCCTGAGCCGATTGTTCAGGTTGAGACGGATGTCTCTACTGTCGTAAAGCTAAGCCAAGCCGATCTATTTCCAGAAGAAATTCTTGCGCCCAAAGTGCCCTCATCCGAAAAGCTTGAAAGACCTGCTTTAGACAAAGATATTGAGCGCGTATTCTCTATTCATGTGATGGCAACCACGCAACTCTTTGAAGGGCGTCAACTATTAGAATTACTGCTGCAATACGGGCTGCGTTATGGCGACATGGATATTTTCCACCGCCACGAACACCCCACTGGGCAAGGGGATATCTTATTTAGTATGGCGCAGGCCGTAGAGCCGGGAACCTTCAATATAAATACGCTTTCTAGAGACTTAGTGCCGGGCGTCAGTTTTTTTATGAGTCTGCCAGGCAAAAAAAGCACTTTATCGTTTGATTTGATGGTCGACACCGCTCGTCGTCTAGCTTTTGAGCTGCAGGCCGATTTGCTGGATGCCCATTCGCAAGTATTGACGCAGACAGAGTTGGATCAATGGCGTGAAGCGGTTGTGAATTTTGAGCGCCAACAATATCAAACATTATGAGCGATATATCTCCAGCAGACGCAGCTAGGCGTTTAAAGTGGCTGCGTGAGCAATTAAAGGTTCATGGCAACGCTTATTATGTAGACGACGCGCCGATCCTGCCCGATGCTGACTACGATGCGCTGTATCGCGAGTTATTAACTCTCGAATCCTCATTCCCAGACTTTGTGACTCCCGACTCACCGAGCCAGCGTGTGGGTGCAGCAGCGGATACTGCCTTCTCGGCTGTTAAGCACGATGTACCCATGTTGTCTTTAGACAATGTCTTTTCCGAGACCGAGCTTCAGGATTTTGATCGTCGTCTACGCGAGCGCCTGAATTGGGAAGTCGCTGTTGGGCTGCCCTACATCTGCGAGCCTAAGTTCGATGGCCTAGCCGTAACGCTGCATTACCGTCACGGTCAATTAGTGAAAGCAGCGACGCGCGGCGATGGCAGCAGTGGTGAAGACATTACCGCTAATGTCCTGACGATCGCGACGGTGCCTAAGCGGCTGGCCGGTGAAAATCTGCCTGAACATCTAGAGATTCGGGGTGAGGTACTCATGCCCCGCGCCGGTTTCTTAGCATTAAATGAACGGCAGTTAGCGGCCGGGGAAAAGGTGTTCGCTAATCCACGTAACGCCGCTGCCGGTGCATTGCGTCAGCTCGATGCACGCATCACCGCGCAGCGACCCTTGGCCTTTTATGCCTATGCGCTGGCGGCCATTTCAGGAGCTGCTTGGCCCAGCACCCACAGCCAAACCCTGCGCTGGTTCAAGTCTTTGGGTTTTGTGATAGCCGATGAAGTGTGTTTAGGCCATGGCCCCATGTTTGTGCAGCAGGCGTGGCAAACGCTCCTAGACTCTCGCGACAGCCTGCCGTTTGATATTGATGGCATGGTCGTAAAAGTGGATGACCGTCGCTTACAACAAGATTTGGGCTTTGTTGCGCGCGCGCCACGCTGGGCCGTGGCCTATAAGTTTCCCGCGCAAGAAGTCAGTACCACGCTAGAGGCCATCGATTTTCAAGTCGGTCGTACAGGCGCGCTCACACCTGTCGCTCGTTTACGTCCCGTGAATGTGGCGGGTGTGGTGGTCAGTAATGCCACCCTGCATAACATGGATGAGGTTCAGCGTTTGGATTTACGTCCGGGCGACACGGTGGTGATTTACCGTGCGGGCGATGTCATTCCGAAAGTGATGCGGCGTTTGGATGATGAAGCGCATGCCCATCGGCTCATCGTGAGTCTGCCGTCGGCGTGTCCGGTGTGCGGTTCTGCCGTCATGCGCCCTGAAGGTGAGGTGATTGCGCGCTGCAGTGCAGGTCAGTTTTGTCCCGCACAACGTAAAGAAGCGATCCGTCATTTTGCCAGTCGACGCGCTATGGATATCGACGGCTTAGGCGAAAAATGGATCGATCTGATGGTCGATGCTGGCTTGGTCAACTCCACCGCCGACATCTATCGCTTAACGCAAGAGCAACTCTTAAGCCTGCCGCGAATGGCTGAAAAATCGGCCAATAACCTACTGGCAGCTATCGCGACCAGTCGTGAAACCACTTTGGCACGGTTTATTTACGCGCTGGGTATCGCCAATGTGGGCGAGGCTACGGCAGAGGCATTTGCTCGACAGTTTGGTCGCTGGCAAGCTTTTCAAGAGGCAGATGAAGCCGCACTGTTAGCTACGCCCGATGTGGGGCCCGTAGTGGCGCAATCTGTCATAAGCTATCTGCGTGAGCCGCATAATGTGGCGGTGATTAATGCCTTAATGGCCGCGGGGGTTCGTTGGCCTGATCAAGCTGCAGCGCAGGACTTGCCGCAGCCTTTACTAGGGCAGACTTGGGTGCTGACGGGCACCTTGTCCACGTTGAGTCGGGACGAGGCGGGTGCTCGTCTGAAAGCCCTAGGTGCAAAGGTTAGTGGCAGCGTTTCCGCGAAAACGCATGTGCTGGTGGCGGGAGAGAGTGCTGGCTCAAAGCTCACGAAGGCGCAAGAGCTGGGCGTTACTGTGTGGGATGAAGAACAACTGCTTAGCGTCTTGCGAGAGCACGAATGATGAGCCTATCCGGCGGCCTAAAAGGGGTGATGTTGCTGCCGATGCTCACGCTGATAGCCTGCAGCTCAATGCCAACACCGCCTCGCAATGCCTTAAATTTATGTGCGGTTTTTGCAGAAAAACAAACCTGGCAAAGTCCTGCTATTCGTACCGAGCGACGCTGGGGAATACCAGTCTCTGTCTTAATGGCTACGATGTATCATGAGTCATCTTATCGAGCGGATGCTCGCCCGCCTCGACGTTATTATTTGGGCGTTTTTCCCGGGTCAAGACCCAGCACGGCCTATGGGTACTCGCAAGCCTTAGATGGTACCTGGGACGAGTATGTGTCGAAAAACTCACGCTGGTTTGCTAGTCGGGAAGAGTTTGATGATGCCATCGACTTTATCGGTTGGTATCACAACTTGAGTACGCGAGAGATTGGCATTCGTGCCGATGATGTCTACAACCTGTACCTGGCCTATCACGAAGGTCGCGGTGGCTTTTCGCGCAATTCATATTTGGCAAAGCCGTGGTTGGTTCGTTATGCCGAGCGAGTGCGTGAAACAGAAGGGAAGTATCGCCAGCAACTAAAGTCTTGCCCACTAACTAGATAACTTTAAGGCGCGGTTGAGCGTAACTGACCACGTTTCCACGCTTTCAAGAGAAAACGATCTGGCCTTAAGCGCCCCTGTAAGTCACTGTATTGCGCTTCAGGCTTAGCCAGTAGTGCTTGGCAAAGTAGGTCAGCGGCCAGCCAAGCTTGGCTAAAACCTTTAGATCCGTGCCCTAAGCTAATGCCAATTTTCGGCAGTTCTTGAATTTCCTCCGGCATTGGTCTGCTCGCTACGCGGGTGCTAAGCAGTCGCTCGTATTCAGCAGGC
This sequence comes from Moraxellaceae bacterium UBA2477, assembly GCA_002342025.1. Classification (GTDB taxonomy): domain Bacteria; phylum Pseudomonadota; class Gammaproteobacteria; order Pseudomonadales; family Moraxellaceae; genus Perlucidibaca. The sequence goes on from DDPD01000016.1 coordinate 22,887, forward strand.
CACGGCAGCCATCCCACCATAGGCAAGTAGTCCGGCGTTTGCCAACGCACACTGGCACGAGCAGACCAGCTCGTTACGTGCTCTTGTAGTCCCATTTGCGCGGTCAGGCTCGGCACGGCATCCAGTAAGGCTGAGGCATTGGCGAGTTGATCTTGGTGACAAGGCGAGGTGTCTGAGCGGCCTGGCTGAAATGTCGCACCTAAGACATGCTGGCCATGAAAGCCTGGGGTAAGGTAGCCGCCGTAGCAGAGCGTTGTTTTTAGCGCTAAGGGACGTTTCAGCGTGGTGATCTGTCCGCGTACAGGTTTTAACGGCAGATGTTGCGTGGCTAAAAGTTGCTGTGCACCACCCGCCACGGCAAGCACTAGGTTCTTAGCGTCCAACGTGATGGGTTCACGCTGATGACCCGGCTGCACCTGAATGTGCCAGCCCGAATGATGTGGGCTGATTTCGGTTACTTCGTTATGCGTCAGCAACTCAATATTTTTATGTGCCAGCAGGCTCGCTAACAAACCTTCCGGGTGAATTAATCCGGCATTGGGTAGCCAAAGGGCAGGGTGATGGAGGGCTACGCCCGCCTTTGCGCTGGCCTCTTCTGCGTTAAGCGACCAGACCTGACTCTGCCACCACGGATGATCCGGCCCGATATCCACATGCTGTTTTCGAGTTTGTAGCCAAAGAACGCCACTGGCCTGAAAGTGTGGCGCTAAACGCGGATCCTCTAGCACCTTAAGCGTATGCAAAAAGGCTTGGGACTGAATGTGCTCGGGGGTGAGCTCGGCACTGACTAACTTTGGGTACAAAATCGCTGCTGCGTTACCTGAGCCGCCACTTCCCGGCGTGGCTGCGTCCAGCACTCGTACCTGCCAGCCATGTTCGGCCATCCGCCATGCCAGGCTGGCGCCAGCAATGCCGGCGCCAACGATAGTGAGCTGTTGAGGGCTTTGAGTGTGCAACGTTAGGGCAGAGTCTTGCGGAAAGGTTTGACTCTGACGCGAGCATACACACCGGCTGCAACAAACGGATCGGCATCCGCGAAAGCCTGAGCGTCGCTCAAGGACGCAAATTCGGCGACCACTAAGCTGCCGGTGAAGCCTGCAGGACCTGGATCTTCGGAGTCAATGGCGGGGTGCGGACCGGCCAGCAATAAGCGGCCCTGATGATGCAGTTCCTGGAGGCGAGCAACATGAGCTGGACGATGCTCCAGTCTTTGCGCGAGGGTATTTGGCGCATCTTCAGAAATAATGGCGTACCACATGTTCAACTCCAGAATTAGTGCGTGGGGGGCGAATCTTTAAGCGCGCCTTGACGCGTCAGCCAAATACCCTGCGCGATGATGAAGGCGAAGGTCATCCCCAAACTCCCAAAGAGCTTGAAGTCCACCCACCACTCGCTGTGGTAAAGCACGACATAGGCATTAGCGGCGGCACACAGTAGAAAAAAGATGACCCATGCGCTGTTGAGTTGCTGCCA
>DDPD01000016.1:24472-31176 GCA_002342025.1 Moraxellaceae bacterium UBA2477
ACTAAGGTAATCCACTGGCTGGTCTGTAAGCGGCGTTCCTGCCACCAAATAAAGGCATACAGAAGCGTCACGCTGACCATCAGAACGGCAGCAGCGGTATAGACTCCGGCCACTTTATACGCCACAAAAAACAGCACCAGCGGCAGGAAATCCAACCACGCTTTCATCCGTGTTACCTCTATCGAATCTGTTAAAGTCAGGCATCTTAATGTACCGCGCGAGCACTATCCATGCCGTTGATTGATTTGCACAGCCACAGCCAATGTTCTGACGGCAGTTTGTCGCCTGCCGACTTGGTGGCCTTGGCGGTGCGCGCAGGGGTAAAGGCTTTGGCGCTAACCGATCATGACAGCGTGGATGGCATTCGTGAGGCCAGGCTAGCGGCGAACGGCACTGGGCTGACCTTAATTGCAGGGGTCGAGCTATCTGCTGTTTGGGGTGTCCACAATATCCATGTCGTGGGCTTGCAGGTGGATATTGAGCATCCTGTACTCAAAGCAGGTCTTGCCCAGCAAGCAGGTGCGCGGGCTGAGCGCGGCAAGCTCATGGCGGCCAAACTGGAGGCCTTAGGCATGAAGGGGGCGTATGAAGGTGCCTTGGCGCTGGCCAGCAGTCCTGATGCCTTAAGCCGAACGCACATGGCGCAATGGCTGTTTGATGCTGGCCATGTCAGCACGATCCAACAGGCATTTGATAAATACCTAGGTCCTCGCAAGCCTGCTGCCGTGCCCATGCCCTGGGCGAGCTTGGCCGATGTGGTGTCTTGGATTAAGGCCGCTGGCGGTGTGTCGGTGGTGGCGCATCCAGGTCGCTATGACATGAGCCGAACCAAGATGCGGCAGCTCCTTCAAGACTTTAAGGCGCTCGGTGGCGATGGCATGGAAGTGGCAACGGCTACCGAAAAGCCAGACATGGTGGCTTATTTAGGTAAGCTATCTCAGCAGTTTGAGCTGCTGGCTTCGCAGGGCAGTGACTATCACGGCAAGCCTGCGCCATGGATTGCCTTGGGCCGGTTCCCATCGCTGCCTGCAGGTTGTATACCGATTTGGACGGCCTGGGGCTGGCCGGCCACGGATGCCGAATCCGTTTTGAGCAGGGAGTTAACGGCGTGACACAGCATTGGCATTTACACCCAGAGAATCCGCAACCACGCTTACTTAAGCAAGCCGTGGAGCGGCTCAAAGCCGGTGAGTTGTTGGTAATGGCCACGGACGCTAGTTATGTCTTGGTCTGCCATATTGGTGATAAAGCGGCTTTAGACCGGTTACGCCGCGTGCGAGATTTGGATGATCATCATCACCTGACCTTACTGTGTCGCGACCTGTCAGAGATTGGCACCTATGCCAAAGTCGATAACAGCGTATTTCGTTTACTGAAAGCGCATACCCCCGGCGCCTATACGTTCATTTTGCCTGGGACCAAAGAAGTGCCTAAGCGCTTACTGCACCCTAAGAAACAGACCATTGGTATTCGCATTCCGGATCACCCGGTGGCTCAAGGCTTGCTGGAGTTGATGGGCGAGCCTTTACTATCCACCACACTGCAAATGCCCGGGGAAACTGAGCCGCTGAATGATCCTGAAGAGATTGTGAGCCAGCTGCAAAAGCGGGTCGATGTCATTCTTGACTCGGGCTACGGCGGTCTGCTCTCCACCACGGTTGTCGATTTTAGTGAAGGTAACCCTTTGGTACTGCGCGAAGGCCTAGGTGATCCGGTACCATTTCAGTAAAGTATTCACCTGGCTTCGTGGCTATAATTCTTTTTTTGCTGTTCAGTCTAATTGTGGAGCGACGTCCTTGAGTTCAGTGGCATCCCCCCAGCGCGTTTTGTCTGGTATGCGTCCCACCGGCCGTCTTCATCTCGGTCATTATCACGGCGTGTTGAAAAATTGGGTCACCCTGCAGCATGAGTACGATTGCTACTTTTTCGTTGCGGATTGGCACGCGCTGACAACGCATTATGATGATCCAAGCCAGCTTGAAGCCAGCACCATGGATATGGTGGTGGATTGGCTGGCGGCGGGCGTGAACCCAAAGGCGGCGACGCTATTCGTGCAGTCCGCTATGCCAGAGCATGCCGAGCTGCATCTGCTGTTGTCGATGATGACGCCCTTGGGATGGTTGGAACGAGTACCGACCTACAAAGATCAGCAAGAAAAGCTCAAAGAAAAAGACTTGGCCACCTACGGCTTCCTGGGCTACCCCTTGCTTCAAGCAGCAGACATTCTGTTGTATCGCGCGGGTTTAGTGCCGGTTGGTGCCGATCAGGTCTCCCACGTTGAGCTTACCCGCGAAGTGGCGCGCCGCTTTAACCACCTCTTTGGTCGTGAGCCTGGCTTTGAGCAGGCGGTAGAAGCGGCGGTGGTGAAGATGGGCAAGAAGGCTGCCAAGGTCTACATCGACCTGCGTAAGCGCTATCAAGAAACCGGTGATGCGGCGGCCTTAGAAACCGCGCAAGCCTTAGTTCGAGATCAACAGAACATCACTTTGGGTGATAAAGAGCGTCTGCTGGGCTCTATCGAGGGATCGGGCAAAATCATCTTGCCTGAGCCTCAAGCTTTGCTGACGCCAGCCGCGAAAATGCCGGGCTTGGATGGTCAGAAGATGTCCAAGTCTTATGGCAACACCATCGCCTTGCGTGAAGCGCCGGATGATGTGGATGCCAAGATCCGCAAGATGCCGACCGATCCGGCGCGTATCCGACGCACCGATGCTGGCAACCCCGATGTCTGCCCCGTTTGGCAGTTGCACGAAGTGTATTCGGATGAGCAGCGTAAGCAGTGGGTGCAGGAAGGTTGCCGCAGTGCTGGCATTGGCTGCCTGGAGTGCAAGAAGCCAGTGATTGACGCCATCAATGCCGAGCTGGTGCCTATGCGTCAGCGCGGTCGTGAATTTGAGCAAGCGCCAGACATGCTACGTAGCGTTTTAGCGGAAGGTGCGGAGCGAGCGCGTGAAACAGCCGCTAACACATTAGCCGATGTACGACAGGCATTGGGGCTTGCTTACAGACGCTAAGCCGGTTGTAATGCCTTTTACCGCTGCGAAGCGGCAAGCAGAGAGCGCACATGAGCGAAAATAGTGTAGCCGAACCAGTCATGGATTCGGCTTCTATAACATCCGAGACGGCATCTGAAGTCTCCGCAACGCCCGAGCCGCAGGTGACTGCACCTGCTGAGTTGCTCACGATCGCGCGCGTAAAAGGCGAATTAATTACCTCGTTACCCGATGATTTATATATCCCGCCTGATGCCTTGCAGGTCTTTCTCGAAACCTTCGAAGGCCCGCTGGATCTGTTGCTCTACCTGATCCGTGCTCAGAACCTCGACATTCTCGATATTCCCGTTGCTCGAATCACACATCAGTACCTCGACTATGTGGAGCTGATGAAGCAGCTCAATTTCGACCTTGCGGCCGAATACCTTCTGATGGCGGCTTGGCTGGGCGAGATCAAGTCACGACTATTGCTGCCCAGACTGAAAACGCCTGACGGTGAAGAAGAGATTGATCCGCGTGCCGAGCTGATTCGCCGCCTGCAGGAATACGAGCGTTTTAAACAGGCGGCTGCGCACATCGACAGCTTGCCTTGCGAAGGCCGCGACTTTTTTGTTGCTGTTGCCCAGCAGCCGGACTTCAGCCGCCAAAAGACACCACCGACCGTGGAGTTGCGTGAATTACTGCTGGCGTTGCAGGATGTGTTGCGCCGTGCCGACCTTTATGAGTCGCACCAGATATCCAAAGAGGGTCTGTCCATGCGTGAGCGCATGAGCCAGATGCTCGATAAATTGCGGGGTGAGGGCTTTCTGCCCTTTGTTTCTCTGTTTACGGTCGAAGAGGGGCGCCTCGGTGTAGTGGTGTCATTCATGGCCATTCTGGAGTTGGTCAAGGAAGGCCTGATTGATCTGGTGCAGACCGAAGCGTTTGCCGATATTCATGTTCGCGCTCGCGTTGGCGATGCCCGGGGCCATGCGCTAGACCTCGGCGAAGACGTCGAGATCGAACCCACTGAACTCGATGAGGAGGCTGCGTTCGATGACGCCTGATGAACTAAAAGCCATTGTGGAAGGCGCATTATTTGCGGCCGGTCGAGCGCTAAGCATAGAGCAGCTGCAAGCGTTGTTTGAGGAGGGCGCACGCCCCGATGCCGGCAGTTTGCGCGCCATTTTAAATGCGCTGCAGTCCGACTACAGCGAACGCGGCGTGCTGTTGCAGCAAGTCGCTTCCGGCTGGCGCTTCCAGGTACGTACCGATGTTGGCCCTTGGGTCAGCCGGTTATGGGAAGAACGCCCACAGCGCTATTCGCGAGCTCTTCTAGAGACCTTGGCGCTGATTGCCTATCGCCAGCCCATCACGCGCTCTGAGATTGAAGACATTCGTGGCGTGACGGTGAGCACGGCCATTGTGAAAACCTTGCTAGAGCGAGAATGGATTCGGGTGGCGGGCCATAAGGAAGTGCCGGGAAGACCAGCGCTGTTTGCCACCACGAAAACCTTCCTCGACGATTTTAATTTACAGGGCCTGGCAGATCTGCCGGCCTTGGCCAACCTTCGCGATCTCTCCGAGATTGCTGCTGAACTGGAACAAGCAAACCATGAGTGAAAAACTGCAGAAAGTCCTCGCCCGTACCGGTCTCGGTTCGCGTCGTCACATGGAGCAGGCCATTGTTGATGGCCGCGTCAGTGTGAATGGCGCAATCGCCAAACTCGGCGACCGCATTGAGGAAAAAGATGAGCTGCGTCTGGATGGCCGTCTCGTGCATTTCTCCGTGGTGAATGAATTGCGTCGTCGCGTCATTGCCTACTACAAGCCTGAAGGTGAGATCTGCTCGCGTCATGACCCGGAAGGTCGTCCGACCGTGTTCGACAACCTGCCGCGCATCAAGGATGAGCGCTGGGTTATGGTCGGTCGCCTCGACATCAACAGTACCGGCTTGCTGCTGTTTACTAACGATGGTGAGTTTGCCAACCGCCTTATGCATCCCTCCAGCGGCATCGAGCGTGAGTATGCTGTGCGTGTGATGGGCACATTGACCCCTGACATGCAGCGCACGCTCTGTGAAGGCGTTGAGCTCGATGATGGCCCCGCGAAGTTCGAGAGCGTCTCGGAGCTGGGCGGCGAGGGCTTCAACCGCTGGTGGCAAGTCGTGGTGAAGGAAGGTCGCAACCGCGAAGTGCGCCGTCTGTTTGAGTCGCAAGAGCTGAAGGTCAGCCGTTTGCTGCGTACCCGCTATGGCACGCAGAAGCTGCCGCGCGAGCTGCGTACCGGTCGTTGGATCGAGCTCGACAAGCCCGATATCGACAACCTGCTGGGCGCGGTCGAGCTGCGTCCGCGTCGTGGCGGTACCGGCTTGTTTGGCATCACCAAGCGTCGTGTCGAGAAGCAGAAAGAGAATCCATTGCCAGCCCGTCCGGTTTCGCAGCAACGCCAGCGTCGCACGCCTGAAGAGGCCGCGAAGAGTGGCGAGCGCAGCAAGCCGTCGCGTATTTCGCGTCCGCAAAGCAACACACAAATGACGACTGATGCCCCCCGCAAAGGCGGCTATTTACGTCAACAAAAGCGTGATGGTCGCAAGCCTGATGATTCGTCCGAAAACAACCGTTGAGCTGAATCATGGATATTGAAGTCAGCACTCCTTCAATCCTGTTCCCGGCAATTTCCTTGCTGTTGCTGGCGTTCACCAATCGCTTCCTGGGGCTCGCCAGCCTGATCCGCAATTTGCATGATCAGTACAAGCGCCAACCCGATCCGCAAATCCTGGCGCAGCTGGGCAACTTGCGTAATCGCCTGCTGTTGATTCGTGACATGCAAGCATGCGGCGTGCTCAGCTTGGCCATCTGCATACTCTGCATCGGCTTGCTGCTGCTGGGCTTTAAGGGGGCAGGCGTGGTGGCTTTTGTGGTGAGTCTGCTGCTGATGTTTTTGGCGCTGGCACTGTCGTTGCGCGAAGTACTGATCTCTTGCCGTGCACTGGAAGTGCATTTGGCGGATATCGAAGAGCTTAAGCCACGGGATGAGCCGTGGCATAAGCACCTCTAATCATCCTGTTGTGCTGGCGCGTAACGGCTGTGCGTCGAAAGACTGACCGCTAATGCCGGCGCTGTCTGGGCCAAGCAAATACAGGTACAGCGGCATCAACTCTTCTGGCGCTTTTACCGACTGAGGATTTTCGCCTGGATAGGCACTGGCCCGCATATTGGTGCGCGTGCCGCCAGGATTAATGGCGTTCACGCGTATGGCTGAAATTGCCGCCAACTCATCCGAGAGCATCTGCACCAAGCCTTCAATGCCACACTTAGAGATGGCATATGCGCCCCAGAAGGCGCGAGCACGGCGACCCACGCTACTGGTGGTCATGACCACACTGGCATCTGGCGATTGCTTGAGCAGGGGCAGTAGTGCCTGCGTCAGCACAAATGGTGCGCGCAAGTTCACATTCATCACGAAATCCCAGGTATCGGGGTCATACATTTCCAGCGGTGTGATTTCGCCCAGTACCGCTGCGTTATGCAGGATGCCATCTAAACGACCAAAGGTGGTCTCAATCACGTCTGCAACTTCGCGGCAGCTAGCAGCACTGGCCTGGCTCAGATCCAGGGTAAGAATGGCCGGTGTGGGATGACCCGCAGAGATGATCTCGTCGTAGACGGCATTGAGCTTGTCATTGTCCCGGCCGAGTAAAATCACGGTGGCGCCATGCGCGGCACAGGT
>DDPD01000018.1:0-13597 GCA_002342025.1 Moraxellaceae bacterium UBA2477
ACCGAATGGCTGCAGGCGCATCGCGCCGCGCCCGATCAATCCGGCGCCAGTCTGCGCTTCCGCGTGCAACATCCTGCCGCTCATGCCCTATTGCAGGGCGGTAGCGCCTGGCGCGTGAACTTGTCTGATGCCTTGTTGCGCGGCCTGCGCCAGCGCTTGGACGGCACCGGTGTGCAGGTGCTGTATTGAGCCTGCAACTTGCGTTTATGAGGGTTTATTGCAGACCGACATGCCGCTACACTCGAGCCATTACCCCTAGGACTCAACCATGAATCCGAATTACCTCGACTTCGAACAACCGATTGCCGAGCTGGAAGCCAAAATTGAAGGCCTGCGCGTCGTTGGCGTTGGTACCAGCCTCAATATTGAGGATGAAGTGGCGCGCTTGCGCACCAAGAGTCTGAAGTTAACGGAAGATATTTTTGCCAACCTCAGCGCCTGGCAGGTCTCGCAACTCTCGCGCCATCCCAAACGCCCCTACACGCTGGACTATATTCAGCGCATTTTTACCGATTTCGACGAACTGCACGGCGATCGTGCCTTTGCTGATGATGCCGCGCTGGTCTGTGGCACGGCGCGTTTTCTCGGCGAGCCGGTCATGGTCATCGGCCATCAAAAGGGTCGCGAAGTGCGCGAGAAAGTGAAGCGCAACTTTGGCATGCCGCGCCCCGAGGGTTATCGCAAGGCCCTGCGTTTGATGGAGATGGCCGAGCGCTTCCGCATGCCGATTTTCACTTTCATCGACACGCCCGGTGCCTACCCCGGCATTGACGCGGAAGAGCGCGGCCAAAGTGAGGCCATTGCGCGTAATTTGGCGGTGATGTCGCGCCTGAAAACGCCGATTATTTCCACGGTCATCGGTGAAGGTGGCTCCGGCGGTGCGCTTGCTATTGGCGTCTGTGACAGCCTGATGATGCTGCAATACAGCACCTATTCCGTGATCTCACCCGAGGGCTGCGCCTCCATTCTTTGGAAAACTGCGGCGAAAGCCCCCGAAGCTGCCGAGGCCATGAATCTCACCGCCACGCGTCTGCGCACGCTGGGCTTTGTTGATGAGCTGGTGGAGGAGCCGCTGGGCGGTGCTCATCGCGACATGGATGTGATGGCCGACAACCTGCGCAAAGCCTTGCTGCGTCAGCTGAAAAAGCTGCGTACGCTGGATCACGACAGTTTGCTCAATCGACGCTATGAGCGGCTGATGAGCTACGGCAACACGCAACCCATCGCTTGAGCGCGAGCAACGACCAAGTCCAACATCCCCTCGATGCCTTGCAAGGTTTCTTGCAAGCGCGTCGAAAAGATTCGCCCACCGTTAACAGCCTAGTTGTAGCGCTGAGTGGCGGCCCGGACTCCTTAGCGTTGTTACTGGCTGCTGCACAGATTGCCCCTCAGCTCGGCTATGCCCTACGTGCGCTGCATGTTCATCATGGCTTGCACGCTGATGCCGACCGCTGGGCTGAACAAGCGGTTCAGCAAGCCGCTGCCGTCAACGTGTGCTGTCAAATCCTTCGCGTGCGAGTTGCTCAACAGGCCAGTGTTGAGGGTGCTGCGCGTCAAGCCCGCTATGACGCCTTGGCTCAAGCCATGGCGCCCCATGAGGCGCTACTGCTGGCGCATCATCAGGATGATCAAGCGGAAACGCTTTTATTGCGGCTGATGCGCGGCGCGGGCTTGCAGGGTTTGTCGGGCATGGCGGCGGTAAGCGCCTGGTCGTCAGGCGCGGGCGTTGAGATTGCCCGCTGGCGTCCATGGCTGGCCTTGCCGCGGCAGACCATCGCACGCTGGTTGCCCCGTGCGGTCGCGTGTTGCCATAGCCATGCGCCTCATCTGCCGCTGACTGCTTTGCAGCCTGTGCAAGATCCGGCTAATCAGGATGCACGTTTCGATCGCACACTGTTGCGCGGCCAGGTTTTGCCCCTATTAACATCTCGCTGGCCGGAAGCGGCGGCACTGTTGGCGCGCAGTGCGGCACAGGTGGCGCAGCAAGCACAGGCCTTAAACTCACTTGCGGACATTTGGTTAGCGGGACAGCCGCACGTCAGGACATTGTCGGTTGCCGCTTTGTCATCACTGGACAATGCAAGTATCCAAGCTGTGCTCAGTCGTTGGTTAAGCTTGCAAAAGGCAAGTCCGTTACCGGTCGCGTACTGGTCGCGCGTCACAATTGAGTTACTCGAAGCGCGTCAAGATGCTAATCCAGTGTTGCATTGGTCAAATCTATCGTTGAGACGGTTTCAAGGGCAGATTTTTCTAGTTCGAGACGCTGAGCTGAGGGCGTTGCCAGAAGGCATCCCTTGGGATAACCCCCAGCAAGCATTGCACTGGGCAGGAAAAACGTGGCTGCCGCTGGGTCTCGCTCCAGACCATCCCTTATGGCAGAAGCCCTGGCGTATCTCGCCAAGACAGGGAGGAGAGCGCTGGCGTCCGGCGGGTCGCGCGCATCATGTATTGCTCAAACATTGGTGCCAAGATCAGGCCATTCCTCCTTGGCAGCGGCAGGCTATTGCCTGTATTTGGGCAGGTGAAACTGTGGTGTGTATCGTTACGCCAGAGCCTCAAATGTGGCTAGCCCATGAAGTGATGCAACAAGACTTACTTTAAGACTACAAACTTACTTTGGATGACTACCTGATATCAGCATATAACTGGTAATTAAGACAAAACATAGTCTCTAAACAGTCAATGAAGGTAAGCATGTTAAAGGCGACCTTTAATACAAGGTTATTGCGCACATTTTTTGCCATTGCATTGCTCGCCTTGGTATACCTTATTGTGGGTCGTTTATCCCTTCTCTTGGCCATTCCTCCTGGCTTCGCGACTGCAATTTTCCCGCCTGTAGGTATTTCGTTAGCAGCCGTGTTGATCTGGGGATACCCCATGCTATGCGGTGTCTTTATTGGATCGACACTGCTTAATTTAACGATCTCACTCAGTAGCTTTGACGCGGTTACGTTTAGTCATTTTATGGTGGCTACCGGTATTGCTTTAGGTGCATGTTTGCAATGCGGCGTAGCCAGTCTCTTAATCCGCCGTTATGTTGGGTATCCCAATGCACTGGTGGATGAGAAGGTAGCTTTTAAAACCTTATGTATCGGCGGCCCACTGTCTTGCCTAATTAGTGCCAGCATAGGTCCGATCGTTCTCTATATGGCGGGCGCAGTGGATGCACTTTCACTGCCCTACAGCATCTGGACTTGGTGGATTGGAGATTCGATAGGCGTCTTAATTGCGCTGCCGCTAATGTTCATTCTTTTCGCTGAACCTAAAGAAATTTGGCGACCTCGCCTACCGACGGTTGGTGTGCCTTTGATCAGCGCGAGCGCCATCGTCGTCATTATTTTTTTTCAAACCAGCCATTCAGAGCAAAGCGCACAGAAACTCTCTTTTAAAGAGGAAGCCAATTTAATAGATCTAAGATTGAAATTTCGATTCATGCAATATGAACAAGTCGTAAGCTTCATGGAGCGTTATCATATTTCAAGAAAGGATTTAGATAGGGAGCGGTTTCATTATTTTGCTACACCTATATTAGAGGATTTTCCAGGAATTAAATCGCTAACCATTAATGAATATCTGCCACATGAGTCTAGAGGTATTTTCGAGGATGGGAAAGAACAAAGAAATATTAAAGTAAAAGCGCCCGATGGAAGTTTAGAAATATCTCCAGTTCAGGATTTTTACGCACCCATAGTATTAATTGAGCCATATGGCTCAAATTCTCATCTAGTTGGATACGATCCGCTGTCTGATCCTACAAGAAAGCCTACTTTTATTTCTTCAATGCAATCAAATGGAGCTCGCATCAGCTCCTTGGTTGAGCTCTTGCAAAAACCTCAACAGAAAGGGTTTATTTTAGTTAAATCGATTAGTGATGAAAGTGTAAAAAAAGAAAAATTAATCGGATTTGCTGTTGCAGTTATTAATCCAAATGAATTGATTGATTACGCCCTGACAGGGTTGAGTGGCTCGGACTTTTCGATTGAAGTGTTGGATGTGACAGAAAAATATAATCGAACTTTATACCAAAGTATTATCTCTAAAGAAACCGATTACTCTGCTAGTTTTAAATTTACTAGCGATTTCGAGTTCGGCGGCCGTAAAATTAGACTTGTTGTTTCTCCATCCGAAAGCTATCTAAGAAAAAATAAAAGCTTACAATCATGGGCGGTTCTTGCTGGCGGTCTTGTTTTAACGGCAATGCTTGGGGGGTTTCTGCTCATGCTATCGGGCCGTGCCGAGTTGGTGCGTCAGCAAGTTCGTCGCCAAACCATCGAGTTGAGCGCCATTTTGGAGAATGCCGCTGATGCGATTATTATTATTACAGAGGATGGTATAATTGAGCAGGCAAACCCTGCAGCCAAAAAGCTATTTAAGGCATCGCGAAATGAGCTTGATAACCTTGACTCAGTCAATTTATTGCCAAGTCTGACTTTCTCCGATTCTGGTGAAGTTAATACTGTCTTGGGAGATAGTACGGAGTGCCTCGGCTTATCTCTTGATGGCGAGAAGTTGGAGTTAGAGTTAGGTCTTAGTCATTATCAGGTATCAGGGCAAAATCGATATATCTGTGTGCTTAGAGATATTTCTGATCGAAAGAAGGTTGAGCGCTTAAAGAGTGAGTTTGTAGCCACGGTTAGTCACGAGTTGCGTACGCCACTAACGTCTATAAAAGGTTCCTTAGAGTTAATTAAGGCAGGAATTGTTGGTGATATCAGTAAAGAGTGCTCTCAATTAATTGATATTTCTTTGAAGAATTCAGATAAATTAGAAAGTTTAGTAAACGATATATTAGATATTGAAAAGTTAAAAAGTGGTAACATCGGTTTAGATTTAAGTTTTTATAAGATAGTACCTTTCTTGCGAGAGGCAATTGACCATAGCCAAGGTTATGCAGATAAGTTCAAAGTATATTTAAGCTTAGATATTAGTAATACATCCCCAAATATTCATGTGAGAGTAGATAAACTACGCTTACATCAGGTGATGGCCAACTTGCTCTCTAATGCAATCAAATTTTCTCCCAGTGGGGGGCTTGTTAAAGTACTTGTAGAGGTTGATGGCGATTTTGTGAGAGTTAACGTGATTGATCAGGGACAAGGCGTATCTGAAGACTTTAAGCCCCAAATTTTTCAACGCTTTGCACAAGCAGATAGCTCTGATCGACGTCAACAAGGCGGCACGGGCTTGGGTCTGAATATTTGTAAAACGTTGATAGAGCGCATGAATGGTAGAATTGATTTTGTTTCGACACATGCTCAAGGCAGCACATTCTTCATCGAGCTGCCCATCGCTGAAGTCCCGAGTTAGCTCAAAATCCCAATTTATGACGCTATTTTTTGAAAAATAAATTTTTCATGGAGCAGTTTTCGCCGCTACTTATGCCCTAAGAGCCCCGTTACAGGCGGCATACAGTCTTTATTTTATTTTACGAGCTAATTTTGAATTAGTGTCTATAATGGTCGTGCAACACACAGCCATTTATTAAAGAGTAGAACATGAGCAAAGGTACAGTGAAGTGGTTCAATGCGGACAAAGGTTTTGGTTTCATTACGCCTGAAGACGGCAGCAAAGACCTGTTCGTACACCATTCCGAAATCAAGAACGGTGGTGGCTACGCCACGCTGAACGAAGGTCAAGCGGTTTCGTTTGACGTCGGCCAAGGCCAAAAAGGTCCTTGCGCAAACAACGTTGTGGCGCTCTAACCAGCCCGTAATGTAACGTGTTGAGTTCATCCTCAACGCGTTGGAAAATATCGGTGGATGACCTAAACAGTCATTGCCGATTTTTTTTGTCTAAAATTTCAATGAGCGGATATGCAAGAACTAAAAGTCCCAGAAGTCAGCCGAGAGTTTATTGAGTTATTTCGTGCGGCACGCCAACATCTCCAGCACGTGGGCGGCGACACCTTAGATTGGCTGCGCACCGACTTCAATTTCCCTTTCCGAGATCATTTGTCGTTTCGACTCGGCAATCGGTTGTTCTTCATGTTGGTGGCCTCGGCGGAAGAAGATATTGAAAGCCCAGGCTCTTTAGAGGCATTGGAAGAGTTGGCTGCAGAGGCGAATGGGATTGCTTGCCTGCTTTTAATGACGCGTTCCGAAGATGGGCAGTTCAAACCCTTGGGTCAGGGCTATAGCTTGTTTGCGCTGGACTTTGATACGCCGATTGAGCCTGAGCGCTTGGTAACGGAGGAACTGGTTGTTATTTCTGACTGGGAGCTTCAGCGCTGTGCCACTCAAGCCATGATGATGCATTTAGAGAAGTATGACCTGCCTATTTTAGCCTCCGAGGTAGACCCTCAGGGTGCACCAGCCATTTGGTTTCGTAGCGCAGATGGCCATCCGAATTGGATTGTGATTCGGGGTTTACGCTTTCCCCACCGTGATGCGCCTATGCCTGCTGGTTGGGCGGAGAAGGTGAAATTCATGGCGGAAAAAGTACCTAACAGCAAGGGCTTTTTCGGTATGGTGACGATTGCCTCGCCAAATGACAGCTTTGATCCTCAGGCCACAGAGCATCGATATCCGCTGTATCGCGGCCAACAATATCCGATGAAGGTAGTTGGTCTGAAAGGACTGGAGCCGTTGTAGTCAGTGTCTTGTGGGGTTGGTACATTGTGGGTGACGCTGTGTATCAACTCAACATTGGATAGCCATCATGGCCCTGACGTATTCTCTCTTAGATGTATTTGCTGACGCGCCCTTTCAGGGCGTGCAAGTGCCTGTGGTTTGGTCAGAGGGGACGACACTAAGCGATGCCGATAAGCAGGCGTTAGCAGGCGAGTTTCAGCAGACAGAAACGGTTTTCATGGATGCCGCTGCAAAAGACAATCCTGCCAGTGTGTTCAATAATAAGGGCCCGTGCCTCTTTGGTGCGCACACGATTTTAGCGGCTTCTTTTATTGCCTATGAGAAAGGTTTGGGAACACCCGAAGGTCTTTTCAGTACCTTAAAGTTCAGTCAACAAAGTCAAGAAATTAGTAGTTTTATTGATCACTCAGAAGGTGGTCCTGGCGCCATTCAGTTTTCCCGAACGCTAAGCGTTAGCGTTGATCATTACGTCCCAACTCTGGCCCAGCTAGCCGCGATGCTAAACACAGAGGAACGCCATATTTCGTTCAGTAAATACAAGCCCTTGATTGTCAGCGTGGATCATCCGGTGTTGATCATTCCGTTTACACGCCCTGAGCATGTCTTAGCGGCGAGTTTAAATGCGGAACGCTGGGCTGACTTAGCGGGCCATGTGTACACGCCACAGTTGTTTCTCTTTGCCCCAGGCAGCATTACCGGCAAAACTCAATTCCATGGACGCATACTCAGTTTTGAGCAGGCTCGCGATGCCGTCCCACCGATCGGCAGTGTCATGCCCGAGTTCATTGCCTACTTGGCTGCTCAAGCCGATGTCACAGACGGGACGCATACGTTTTCCATCGATCGTGGCAGTCTGACCACCCGCAAGAGTATTTTGCATGCTGAGTTTGACAAGCGTCCTGGACGAGCCTTGCGTTGTCGTTTGGGGGGAAATGTGATCAAAATGGGGCAGGGGGAATTATTTTTTCCTTTTGAAAAATTTATCTAATTTAATTTTTAAAATTTAAAATCTATTATTTTGGTTAACTTAATCATGTCTGAATTAATTAGAAAGGATAGAGGTTTATATGCAGCTAAGATCTACGAGGCTGCACGCCGTGCAGGATTTGATCCCGACTTTTTATGCCGTCAGTTTGGTTTCTCTCCAGACGATTTCAATAATGTAGATTATGGATTTAATCATGAGTTTCATCGAATATTTTGGCCTGCAGTTGAGGAATATACAAAGTGCCCAGATATTGGATTTGTTTTAGGCCAGCATCTTCCTTCAAGTTACGGTGATATTTTTAGCACACTACACTTTAGCTATCCAAGTTTCGGTGCCTCTTTGCTGGGTAATGTTGAGCTTTCACGCCTTGCTTCAGATGCAATGGAGTGGGTGCTAGGTGAAGATGAAGAAGGTTTTTTTATTCAAATAAGATCTCCATTTGACGATATTCAGACGACACGCCATTTATTTGAGTGTTTATTTTTGGGGCTAATATCATTTTACACTGAAATAACAAATGGTTTATTTTATCCTGGCAAAATAAAATTTGCCTGTCAGCCACCCTTGCAAATGGGTAATCGCAAAGATATTTATGGTTGCGATATATTTTTTAATTGCAAGGAAAATCGTTTATATTTTCACTCCAGTATGCTAGCGATTCCTATGGCAACCCCTGATGAAATTTTAGTAAAAATGCATCAGTCGTATGCCCGCTCAATAATAAAAAAAATTGAGGAAGAAGATATTTTGCAACTCACTCGTAATGTCATCTTTGAAATGCTGCCTTTAGGGGATATAACCCTAGAGCAAGTGAGCCAGCGTTTGAATTTGACGCCAGCGGAGTTGAAGTATCGCTTGGAAAAAATGAATACGCATTTTCTGAAAGAGCGCGAAGCCTGCCGAAGAAGCTTTGTTATGACGAAGCTGAAGGAAAACCAAGCCAGCATTACGGATATCGCGCTACAGGCGGGCTTCTCTGAGCCCAGTACATTTTATCGCGCCTTTAAGCGGTGGAGTGACGGCGAAACGCCTGTGGCCTTTCGCGCTCGTCACCTCGCCAATCCGGCGCTTTGAGCTTAAAAACTGAAGGTGCTGTAGAGCACGATGCGATCGCGATCGGCTTCAATATTTTCCTTTTCACTGCCGCCAAACTTGGCCTCATAACCGGCGCCGAGTAAAAGCTCATTGGGGAAGCGTAATTGCATGGTTAACGAGGCTGATCGGCGGCCTTGAACAAAGTTCGTGGCCGGCGAGGGGGTAATGCCCTTGAGGTCATGAAAGAACGTAAGGGTAGGCTCGAAGACTGCGCCGGGAATGAGCTTGTGATAAATCAAGCGATTGACTGTTCGATAGCCGTAAGACAGCGCCGTGGGAATGTTAAACGTCTGCGTGGTTGGGGTGAGGCGGCCTGTGTCCGGGGCGGTGCTGCCACTGCCATTGCCGGTGCCATCAGCACCTGCGCTGGGGTGAGTATTATCGCCGGTGCCATTTAGCGGCAACACATGAAAGTCCGTCATGCGGTGAACATAGGTGGCGCCTAACTCCAAGATACTGATCATGTCATCGGCACCAAACGGGTTATTGGGGAATAATTTCAGACCGGAAATGGAAACGTTACTGACCGGGAAGCGTTCATAGCCCCGCACCAGCTGTTCAGGTTCAACGCCCCCACGGAATGCGGCCAAATAAGAGGGCAGCCCTCGGTCTCGTGAAGGCAGTGTGGCAACACCCCCGTTAATTTCATTTTTGGGGAGCGCCGGTTGAGTTAAGGCATACACCACATCCGTTGTATGAATTTGCAGTGGCATATTGGGGCGATAGGCATACTCCCCCGACAGTGCCACACCAAAGACATTGGTATTAAAGCTCAAACCAAATAGATCAATATTTTCTGGATAGTCCAAGAAAAATATCGAAGTGTTAATCGGCAAGGGCTCTTGGCCGCCCTGGAAAAGACTACCCTTAAAGCCGTTACAATCCACGAGAGCCATGGCAATGTTGGTGGTCGTTGGGCGAATACACGTGCTCTTAGCGGCAAAGCCACTCAAGTAGGGCAGCTGACTGTGGTAGCGCAAATAGTGCAGGCCAATTTCGGTGCCATCGTTGAGCCAGTCCGCTACATAGGTGAGTCGTCCACCGTATTGGCCTTTATTGGACGCATTGCCGTAGTCATACGGCATGAGTTTAGAGGTGTAGCTACTGGAGGAGATTAAGCTAGCTGGGTAATAAACTTTGGACTCGAAGTTAGGGTCTTCATGAATGTTGCCACCCAGCGTAATGAAGTGGTTGTAA
Organism: Moraxellaceae bacterium UBA2477; assembly: GCA_002342025.1. Classification (GTDB taxonomy): domain Bacteria; phylum Pseudomonadota; class Gammaproteobacteria; order Pseudomonadales; family Moraxellaceae; genus Perlucidibaca. Next base: position 9,871 of record DDPD01000018.1, read on the forward strand.
GGAATATCCGAAATCGCCGCGAAGCTGCCGTGAGGTGGGGCATTGACCGGGCGCCATTCAAGCGGTGCAACGAATTCAGCCGACAGGCTATCGCCAATAGGAAAGCTCAGTACGGCCATATTGACCGGCACGGAGACATCACTGACTTGGAAGCCGGGTCGAGCTGCAGCATTGGCATCCAAGGGATTGAGCTGATTTAAGTTATTAAATAAAACCGTAAGTGCTTCCCCCCAAGGAAGGACTTGACGTCCGACCTTCAGGCTAAAAGATTGTCCCAGAATGTCTTGATCGACCTGCACAAAGGCTTTGCGAAGTTCGGCGCCTCGAGCATAGGCATCGACCACCTCTTGTTCGCGAGGAGTTTGAGTCGGCTGGAATGTATTGTCGGCATGGAACTCGGTGAAGTCGGCGTTTACTGGGTCATAAAAGAACAGCCCGGAGAACTCCATTTTGATATCGCCGCGTTGAAGCTTGATTTCGGGGCTAAACAGAACCAATGAGTCCGTGATATCGCCTTTCTCGTAGTTCCAGTTGCCGTCATCCGCGTTTACACCACCGAATTGCCCGCGTGCCCGAATTAATGCGGCGTTGCCCTCGACGGTCGTACAGCCATTATTGTCGTTGCTGCAAAGATCGTTACCCCGTTGGCCGGGGACTGATAACTTGGCCACCAAGTCCAAGTCGCGGTCTTCTGCACGAAGGGCAAGCCCCGCCGTTACTGTGGACTTAAGGTTAAATCGAATCTCATTCCATTCACCCTCAAGAGCAATGGCCTGTTGAGATAGCACACTTATGCCAATCAAAAGTGCAATGCGATGCATCGTTGGACTCTCTTTCCGAGTTTGTTTTATTGACATGGAATTTATGTTGCAAATTGGCATTTTTCATTGGTCGCGAGGCGTTTCGCCATCCGCTTGCAGGCCAATGCGAGGCGGTGTGCGCCTGCCTAACATGCCCGAGCTAAAGCACCAGAGGAGTGGTCATGAATAAGGTTTTTTCCATACTTTTTGCCGAAATTCCTGATATTTCAGAGCGATGGCGGATAGTCGAGCGCATTTCACTGATTGGTTTTGCCATTATTTTTCCGTTGACCTTTGTTCTGCTGTTGCCCGGTGCTTGGTTGGGTTTTGGCCTAGGCGATGAGTTTACTGTGGAGCAGGTGCAGGCCATGGTGAGTCTCTGGTATGGCGAATACCCGTTATTGGCCAACATTCTCTTGGGCGTATTGGTTATCCATTTGCTCTTTCGCACCTGGATTCTTGCCTTAGGGCATTGGCGTGTGAGCCATGCTGGGTCTGAGCTACCACTGAAGACCTTGGTCCTGTTTACCACCGCCAATACGCTGAACATTATTTTTGTGGTGGTGTCGATGGCCTTGATTGGCGCCATTGGCGTGACTCAGGGTTACACCTTTCAGCAAGGCTTTGAGCTCGTTCAGAACCTCGTGGCCTGGTCAAATCAGCAAATTGAGCAAGTGCCTACGCTGGTTCAGTTACCCCTGCTGCTGGCTTTCATCTTGGTGTATCAGCTGCAAGGCTTTTTTCATTATTGGATACACCGCCTCTGCCATCACAACCGTGTGCTGTGGTTGGTCTTGCATCGTTTTCACCACATGCCGCCCGTTCTGGTGGGCATGACGACCACCGTGGTGATCGCCTCCATCCCAGCTTTTCTCGTCTTGGTCGTACCCAAGGTATTTATTTTTGGCACGATCAGTAAGCTGTTTTATGAGCGCCCGCTTTACGCGGAAATTTTTGCTTATCACATTGTGATGTGGATTCCGGAAATCTTCGGCCACCAAACCAAGATGTACCAAGATGGCATTCGCAGTCGCTTTATTCGCTGGAGTAGCTATCTCGGCGGCAATGGTGTTTACCACTATTTGCATCATGCCAGTTCGCCCTACAACCAAAACAAAACCAATAATGTGAACATTGCTGGCGGTTTCCTCATGCTCTGGGACCGCCTGTTTAACACGTATCAGCCTCTGGTTCCGACGGCACCTAAGGTGGGGCTCTGGGGGAATCCTGAACTGACTCATAGCCCAGTAAAACTCGTGCTCTCTGGGATCATGCAAGTGCTCTATGAGCTTTGGCACAACCAGTCTTGGCGTGTGCGTTGGCGCTGCATATTTGGGCATGTGTCGTATACGCCACCCATCACCAAAGACTTTCACGTGAAATAATTTAGTGCCGGAGTGAGTCATGTCATTGAATGCATCAAAACGACTACGTTGGCTGGGGCTTGGTGCCATCATGCTGGCGGGGTTCGGATTAGGTATCGGGGCTGTTGACGACATTCCTGTAAAGCAACTGATTCAGCGCTATAGCTATCCCGACTCACGCTTCGTCACGATTGAGGGCTTGAGCGTGCATTACCGAGAAAGCAATCCTCAGGGAGCAGAAACGGTATTGCTGCTGCATGGCGCGGGAGCGTCTTTGCACACCTGGGCGGTCTGGCAGCGGGAGCTGGCAAAGCACTATCGTGTGATTGCCTTAGACTTGCCCGCTTTCGGTTTAACCGGCCCGTTCCCCGATAACGATTACGGTCATGAGCGTATGATGGCCTTTTTAGATGCCTTTCACGACCGGCTGGGGTTGAAGCAAACACATTTGGTGGGCAATTCCTTGGGAGGCTTGTACGCGTGGCAATATGCCCGTCATGCGCCTGAGCGTGTGGCTAAATTGGTGCTACTGTCGCCGGGTGGACTGGATTACGACGTGCCTGAAGCAAAGGCATTTGATTTGGGTTTAAAGCTAGCGAAGTGGCCGATATCGAGTGTGTTTTCTTGGTACATCACACCTAAATCATTGGTGGAGCAGTCCTTAGAGCATGTCTATGCACAACCTGCCAAGTTGACTCAGGCCAATAAAGATCGCTACTACGATTTAATGCTGCGTGAGGGAAACCGCCGAGCCTTTACCACCATCATGAAAACCTACGATGAGGTGATTCCGCAAGCTGCGGCTTCCTTGCAGCGCATTCAACAGCCCACGCTGTTGATGTGGGGAGACCAGGACACGCATCGCAATCTGGCCGTGGCACAAGCCTTTTCGGCGCTCATGCCCAACGATGAACTGAGGGTTTATGCGCCCGCAGGCCACGTCATCATGGAAGAAATTCCGGAGCAAACCGTTGCCGATGCACTGGCGTTTCTCGCGCGCCGTCAGGCACTCTGATGACATGAGCGGCGTCAGTAGTGGCTGGCCAAAAGTTGGCGCGCTACGTCGCCATCGCGCTGAGTTTTTCGCTGAATATCGTCAGCCAAGAATTTTGCCAAGGTGCCGCCCAGGAGCGGTACGGAGCAGGTCACATCCCAATGCATTTGGTTCACACAGCCACTCGCGGTGGCCAGTAACTTCATATCACAGCGAATGCTCGTGAACTGTTTAAAGGGCTCAATGTCTACTATGAGCTCACCGGTCAGGCTGGCAAAGTGCCAGCGCTCCGTTTGCGCCACGTAAAACCAATCACTGTCTCCGATAAGCTTGCGAGCCATTGCGGGTATCGTAATGCTGGCCTGCTCAAGGAATCGGTGGGTGACATCCAGATGCGCTTCATCCTGATCGCGGCTCATTACACTGACCTCCCGCAGGCCCATGACCGCATACTTGGCAGGGATGTAGGCCGCATCGGTATACATCGCCAAGACACGCTCAATGGGCGCTTCGAAAGCATGGTCAAAACGAAATTTCATACGCTGATCTCTATTTTTTACGCAGGCCTT
>DDPD01000018.1:13672-39125 GCA_002342025.1 Moraxellaceae bacterium UBA2477
TTTGAGCCCACCCAGGTTTTGAACGAGTCCTTGCCGTAAACAATTTTGGCGCGACCTTTCAACAGCGCCTGTAACACATGCGTCGCAATCGCCTCAGGCGGCGTCACCAGATAGTGCTTGGAGAACTCATTCTCTATGCCATCCACTTTACTAATATTGGTCGCGATGCCGCCGGGGTGTACGAGATGAGCCGTCACGCCTGTATCTTGTAGCTCGGCCATAAGTGCCTCGGTATAGCCGCGTACAGCGAATTTGCTGGCGCAGTAATCACCACTAAACGGCGCGCCTACCAGACCAAAAATGCTGGAGACATTCACCAGTTGGCCACTTCCTGTGGCGAGCATGTGCGGCAGAAAAGCCTGTGTGCCATGCACCACGCCATAGAAATTGATGCGCAGAGTGCGTTCCATGTCGGCAACGGAGAGCTCCCAAACGGGCTTGTTTCCGCCGGCAACACCCGCATTATTAATTACGATATCCACTTGACCAAAGGCGCGCATCACGTCTTCAGCGAAGCCAAACATAGCCTCCCGATCAGACACGTCAAAGGTGGCACTTAATGTGTCTTTTCCACCATGCAGCGCGACCGTTTCTGCCAAGCTCGCTGCATCAAAATCATTCAGTGCTAAGCGTGCGCCAGCCGCTGCATACACTTTCGCGTAAGCACGTCCCATGCCTGAACCCGCACCGGTAATAACGACGACTTTATCCTTTAAAGACATGTTCGGATTCCTTATGAAAACTGGTGATGCTGCGGTTTGAAGCGATTGGCCATTTGCCGGTAGGTGAAGCTGAAGCCGGGGAACATCGCAATGACGTGACCGCTTTTGGATTGGTACCAGCTATTGCAGCCGCCGGACTTCCATACCGTTTGCTTCATTTCTTCATGGATCATTTGAGTGTAGTTGGCTTCGGCTTCGGGCTTCACTTCAATGGCTTGTTTGCCTGCCTGCTTGAGCGCATCAATACTCTTCATGATGTAGTTCATCTGCGCTTCAATGACAAAGATCGCCGAGGTATGGCCGATGCCCGTATTCGGGCCGGTGACCACAAAAAAGTTTGGGAAGCCCGGCATGGTTGTACCTAGATAGGCACGAGGGAACTCCGCCCATTGCTGCTGAAGTGTGGAGCCGTTGCGCCCAGTCACAGGGTAAGAGATCACACCATCGGTGGCGTCGTAGCCCGTGGAGTAAACAATCACATCAAGCGCTATGTCCTGACCATCTTGAGTACGAATACCGGTTGGGGTGATCTCAGCAATGCCGGATTTTTTGGTGTGTAGCGATACGTTATCGCGGCACAGGGCAGGGTAAAGCGTGTTCGACAAAATAATGCGCTTGCAACCAATGGTGTACTCCGGCGTGACAGCAGCGCGTAGCTCAGGGTCTTTAATTTGCTTCTTAAGATGACGTAGCGCGACTTTTTGGGCGAACTGTTTCAGCCCCCAAGATGAGTATTTGAAGCCAATCACACGGGTTTCAAGCTCCCAGTAAATCAGTGAGCGCAGGGCCTTGTGCAGCGGCTTGATGCCGAGCAGTGTGCGTTGCCAGCCGGAGAATTTACGGTCTGGGCGAGGCATGACCCAGTGAGGTGTGCGCTGGAATACGTGCAGGTGACCCACTTCAGGCGCGATGGCCGGAATGGCCTGTGCGGCCGAGGCTCCGCTGCCAATAATGGCCACGCGCTTACCTTTCAGGCTGACGTCGTGGTCCCAGTGATTGGTATGGAAGGTTGCACCCTGGAAGCTATCGCGACCGGGGAAGTTCGGAATGACTGGCGTGCTTAATGGCCCCGATGCATTGATCACAATACGCGCTTCGAATACCCCTTTGGCGCTGGTCTCAATCATCCAACGCTGCTTATCAGCTTGCCAGCGCACCTGCTCAACATTGCAGTTTGTCTCGGTTCTCTCACGCAGTTTGTACTTATCGATGACGAAGTTCGTGTATTCCTCAAGCTCGGCCTGTTCGACGAACATTTGCGTCCACTTATAAGGCTCAAAAGAGATGGAGTAGAGCGGTGACTGCACATCAACGGCCGCGCCGGGGTAGCTGTTTTGGCACCAGGTGCCCCCCATGAAGTCGCGACGCTCGAGGATACGGAAGTCCGTGATGCCGCGCTTGAGCAAGTTAATGGCTGCACACTGGCCGCCGAAACCGCTGCCAATAATGATGATGTCATGTTGCTGCATTGGATATCCTCGACGATGTATTGCTATCTGATGTTGCGTGTTGTCAATTTATATTTGAATACAGTTGTCGTCAAATTATTTTCTTCGTAAGCTTGAGCGCTCTGACGAACGGTTGATTGGGCTACTCATGGATGTTCCCGCAAAAACTACTGCCCCTTCGCGTCGCTATGGAGGCGAGGCCTCAGACGTACGCCAAGCGCGTCGCCGTGCCGCATTTATCGCAGCTGGCTTGACCTTATTCGGTACGGTGGGGTACCGAAAAACCAATATGCGTTCGCTGTGTAAAGCCGCTGGCTTAACCGATCGGTATTTTTACGAGTCGTTTGTGGACATGGAGGACTTACTGGAGTCTGTCTATGACGAGCGTATTGGGCTGATGCAGTCTGACGTCCTCGCCGCCATAAACGCGGTGGAAGAAAAAAGCGATTGGGATGCCATGGTGACGGCAGCGCTTAATGCCCTGTTTAAGTTTGTAGAAGACCCGGTGACAGCACGCGTGGTTTGGTTGGAGGTCTTAGGAGTCAGCCCACGAATTGACCAGCGTTATGCGGCATCGCTTCAACTTTTTGTGAACTTCCTACAGCAATTAACTCAGCACAACTTTCCAAAATGGATACCTGACGATAAGCGATCCAGTTTGGTGTCTCGCGCAGTTGTCAGTGCGGTCAGTGGCTCTGCCGTGAGTTGGTTCTTAAGCAATTATCGGGAGCCTCGTGATGAGGTCATTTCTGCCTTGAAAATTGTCTTTAATGGCCTACTTTTGCAAGCGAAAATTAGTCAATGACTTAGCAAGTTCTTTCTGATAAAAATTAATTGTTCTGTAATGGCTCCAATTAGAAGCCAGCAGTTCAAGGATATTTATTAAAAGGAGCTTTATCTTGAAACTATTTCGCACGATCTCTTTGGCTGCGGGACTTACAACATTATCGGGTTGCGCTATGGTTGGCGCACCTGTGAGCAACGGCGCATTAATCACTAACCTTCGAGGTCCTGGTCACGTAACGACACTGACTGAGTCACCAAAGCTCGGTACCGGATGCGCGACTAATTTACTGGGTCTCATTGCCATGGGAGATGCATCGATTGATACCGCTAAGCGGTCGGCGCGTATTACTGAGGTTTCTTCCGTGGATTACGATTCATTTTCCTTATTGGGTGTATATGCCCGTTTTTGTGTGTTGGTGCGCGGTAAGTAACGAAAACAGGCGCTTTAACAAAAGCGCCTGTTTTTCTCATTAATTTTCTGGTGCCTTAACCGGGCGTCCAGAAAGCACCGTTTCAGCTCGCTTAGAGCGAAATATCGGGTAGAAAAACTGAATATACCAACGTTCACTGCCTAAGCGACGATCGTCGGGTAGGCCAAAAGCCGGTGGGTAACGCCGAGTGATTAGCGCTGTACCAAAAAGAATGTCCCAGAAAAACAGTAAGTTGCCGTAGTTTCCTTGGTAGTGCCCAATGCCGTCATCCTGAGTTAAGGCATGATGGGCATAGTGTGTTGTTGGGGTCGAAATCGTGCGCTCTAAAACCCAGGCTAAAGGATGCAACCAACGATGCCGATGCAATGCCTCATCCCATCGTGCCTCTGAGTGAGCGCCCACAATCACGGCCATTTTGATGACAGAATAAATCACGTAAATCCAGCCAAACCCTAAGAATACGAGAGCGCCAGAGAGCCACAAACCAGGCATGGCTGCGTAGTAAAAAAAGTTATTACGGTAGACAACGCGCACGCCCATATAAGCTGCAGAGTGATGCGCACGATGGAAAGGCCACATCCATGTGCTATGCGACATACGGTGCCACCAGTACTGCGTGAGGTCGTCGGCTAGCAGTAGGGTTATGGCCATGGCCCACCACGGCCAATGTGCTAGCGCATCCCGATATTCTGGAAAGTGAAGAGTGCCTAGCCAGTAGCTGGTGAAAAAGATGGTGGGTACGATCATGATGGGAAAAACAACCATGACCACGGCATCTAGCCATTTATCTTCTTGCGTTGCTTCTTTGGCCCAAAAGCGACCGCGTTTAAGTTCAATGGCGGCGAATATGACAAAAATGGCCAACACAGCAGCCGCTTGAAGCAGGTTCATGTTAAGCACTCCACAGTATTTTAATTTTAGTTGCTTGGGTACTAAGCGCCGTAGCCTAACGGCACAGGGAATTATTAGCAAAGTGGCCCACCACGGAATGGCAGGCCACTGAAGTGACTACTTTGTTTTCAGATCAAAACGATCCAAATTCATGACTTTAGTCCACGCGCTGGCGAAGTCCTGAACAAACTGCTCATGACCATCTGCTGCTGCATAGACCTCGGCAATAGCACGCAGCTCAGAACTGGAGCCAAAGGCCAAATCGACTGGCGATGCAGTCCATTTAAGCCTGCCAGTGGTGCGATCTTTGCCCTCGTATAGACTTGGCTTCGTTGCGGACTTAGACCACAGCGTATCCATGCTTAGCAAGTTCACAAAAAAGTCATTACTCAAGGTGCCTGGCTTGCTAGTGAGTACGCCTTGACCTGTGCCATCTGTTCCGGCATCAAGCGCACGCAGACCACCCACCAACACCGTCATTTCAGGCACGGTCAAGGTCAGCATGTTGGCTTTATCGATCAGTGCAGTGATCGGCGACATGGTGGCTTTCTCCCCGTAATAATTACGGAAGCCGTCGGCCACTGGCTCAAGTGCAGCAAAAGAGCTTACATCCGTTTGTGCTTGGCTGGCATCAACACGACCCGGCGCAAAGGGCAGTTGTAGCTTATGACCCCCCTGCTTAGCCGCTTGTTCAATGGCAGCATTGCCTCCGAGTACGATCAAGTCAGCTAGCGAGACCTGCTTGCCACCAACTTTTGCGTTGTTGAATTGCTGCTGTATAGCCTCTAGTTTGACTAAGACATTCGCCAGTTCTGCGGGTTGATTAATCGCCCAGTCTTTTTGTGGTGCTAGACGAATACGCGCGCCGTTAGCTCCTCCGCGCATATCGGTACCACGGTAACTTGAGGCTGATGCCCACGCCGTGCGGATGAGTGCTTGTGGGCTCAAACCGGACGCTAAAATACGGGCTTTCAGCACAGATACATCAGCTGCGCTGATCAGTGCGTATTGACGCTCCGGCAGTGGATCCTCCCAAAGTAACGTCTCCTTGGGGACTTCAGGCCCGAGGTGTCGCGAGCGGGGTCCCATGTCGCGGTGCGTCAGCTTGTACCAGGCTTTGGCAAAGGCGAGCTGGTAAGCCGCGGGGTTTTCCTTGAAGTTGAGTGCGATCTTGCGATACGCCGGATCCTCCTTAAGTGCTAAGTCAGTGGTGAACATAATCGGTGCGTGACGCTTCTTGCTATCGTGGGCGTCCGGCACCAAATTAGCAGCTTGGCCATTGGCTGGAATCCATTGAATGGCACCGGCAGGACTGCGTGACTGCACCCACTCAAAAGCAAACAGATTGTCTAAGTATTGCGAGGTCCAAGCGATAGGGTTGACGGACCAAGCACCTTCCAATCCACTGGTAACCGTATCGCCAGCATTACCTTTACCGCAGCGATTTTTCCAACCAAGACCTTGTTCTTCCAAGCCAGCAGCAGCGGGCTCTGCGCCCACGCACTCTTCTGGCTTATGAGCTCCGTGAGCTTTGCCGAAGGTGTGGCCACCCGCAATCAGAGCCACCGTCTCTTCGTCATTCATGGCCATGCGGCCAAAAGCTTCCCGGATATCTTGCGCCGCTGCCAGTGGATCAGGCACGCCATTGGGGCCTTCAGGATTCACATAAATAAGCCCCATTTGCACCGCAGCGAGAGGGTTTAATAGTTTCCCACTCTTATCTCGACGCTCACCGGCCAAAAACTTAGTTTCAGGACCCCAATAAACGAGATCTGGCTCCCAGTCATCTGTGCGCCCGCCGGCAAAGCCGAATGTTTTGAAGCCCATAGACTCCAGTGCCACATTGCCCGTCAGTACCATGAGGTCAGCCCAAGACAGACTACGACCGTATTTCTGTTTTACCGGCCAGAGCAGGCGACGAGCTTTATCAAGATTGGCGTTGTCAGGCCAGGAATTCAGCGGCTCGAAGCGTTGCTGGCCACCACCCGCGCCGCCACGGCCGTCGCTCACACGATAGGTCCCTGCACTATGCCAGGCCATACGAATGAAAAAGGGGCCATAGTGACCGTAGTCGGCGGGCCACCAAGGTTGTGATGTGGTTAGGGTCTTACGGATATCTTGTTTAACAGCGTTTAGGTCCAACTTCGAGAAAGCACGGGCGTAGTTGAATTTCTCTCCTAGGGGGTTGGATTCAGCGCCATGCTGGCGCAGTGGCGACAGGTTGATGAGTTCAGGCCACCAGAATTGATTTGACGTGTTGTTACTGGTACTCGCTTGAGCAGTGGTTGGCATGAGCGTCATGCCGCTGAGCGCAATGGCAATAGCCAAGGCGTTGATCATGGGTTTACGCATGGGTAAGTCCTCGTTCGCTTGAGTGATAACGCAAGATCGACTCTAGTGACTCAGTTATTTATTAGGAAATTGATTAATTATAATTTATTGATAGTTTTAGTTAATCAATTGAATCACGCGAGGCCAGCGCGGTTGCACATGTTGAAATTCGGTTGGTGTGTCGGTAGTCACAACATAAACCCGCTGCGCATCGCCCCACGTCGCGAGCAGGCCTTGCAGCACGGCGCCTGCAGGCGCTTTCACCCAGTAGGGCTTGTTCCTTAAGTCGCGTTCCATGTAGCGGTCCATCACGATTTTTACGGCAACTGGACTGAATCGGCTCCACTTGCCCTCATGGATGGACTCTAAGCGGGCGCATGGACCTTGAAAAAACGGACTGTCAACACCGTGACGCTCACCCCAACGTATCCACTTGATTGCGCCATCTCGCAGGCGAACGGGTAGGTGAACAGCGGGGTCCCTCCAGAGATGCATTTGTCCTTCGTATTCAATGCCGCTGCACATGCCTAAATGCCCAGTAGATTCGTCTCTTGGCATCGTAGCGTAGATGCGTTGGCTGGATTTAGTTACATAAATAGTTTATTTTAAGATTTAACTTGAAATATAATTTAAATATATATAATTAAAACAATAACTTAAAAATAATACTAAGTGGGTTTCATCGCTTTGTATTGCAGGATCTATTCATGAGAACTAGAAACCTACTGTTTATTGCCTGCGCGATCGTGGTAGCGGGCTGTGGTAGCGAGCGCCCAAATAGCCGCAACTCCGATGCGGCACCCTCCATGCGCACCGCAGAACCCCGATATCAGTTAGCCAATCAGTGCTTCATCGCACGACATCAGGGTACGGGTGGCTATCTTCAGACGAGCTCCTCCGGTTTGGTCTCTTTAGTGACGAAGCCTACAGATGGAACGCCATTTTTTATGAAGCCCACGCGTTTGGGTCATTATGTTTTTTTTGATCCACAGGAGCGTTTCTTAAGTCAAACCTCGGCGGCAGAAGTGCCTGCCAGTCAGTTAGAAAATATCTTGAAGCAGCTGGGTCAGACGGTGGAAGGTCTGGGTGATTTTATTGACCTGAATGCGGATGTGCACCCTGTAGCAGATGGCGTGGATCAGGTCGGGGAGCAAGTCACCGCACAGTCTTTGGTGGTGAGTGGTGCGGTGCGGGAAGGCGCCGGACGATCCTTAGCCATGCAAGCCAAGCCGGACGGCAGCTCGGAATGGCGAATCAGTGGAGCTGCCGGCGCATTGGATGTAGTGAATGTGGTCACCGAGCAGGGGCTTTTAGCTGAGTCCGGTGCCAGTCAATTTCGCTTTATTCCGGCCACCGGTTGCACGGAGTTTCCCGAGATATCCGTTAATGCCCAAGGCGATCCCTTCAAAGGCCGTAACCCGGATGGCACGGTTTTTGGCTATGCCGAAACACATATGCATTTAGGCGGACATGAAATGTTCGGTGGCCGCTTAGGTTACGGCAAGCCATTTCATAAGTTTGGTGTTGCCCATGCCTTGGGTCGCTGTGAAGAAAACCATGGCCCAACGGGGGAGCTGGCGCTGGTGGATGTGGTGGTTAATCCGAATCAAGGGCCACCGCAACATGATGTGGTGGGCTGGCCAACGTTTAAGGACTGGCCGAGTTATGGCGGCCAGATTCACCAGCAGACCTATTACATGTGGCTTAAGCGCGCTTGGATGGGCGGGCTGCGCCTCATGGTTAATCATTTGGTGGCCAACGAGGGGCTTTGCCTGCTCTGGCCGCTGAAAGGCACCGACTGCAATGAAATGGAAACCATTGAGGTGCAGCGGCAATTAGTACTGAGTTTGCAAGACTATATTGATGCTCAGGCGGGTGGCCCCGGACTAGGATTTTTCCGCATTGTGACCAGCTCGGCCGAAGCCAGACGCGTGATTGAGTCAGGGCAGATGGCGGTAGTGCTCGGTACCGAAAATGAAAAAATCTTTGATTGTGGTGAGTTTCTGGACCGGCCGGACTGCACGGAGGCATCCATCGAGCGCGATCTGAACACGTGGTATGAACGCGGCATACGCGCCATTTTCCCGATCCACCTGGTGGACAACGCCTTTGGCGGTACGCGACTGACCGATGAGCCGGCCATGAATGCGCTTTATAGCGTGGCGAACTTAGTGGAAACCGGTCACCCATACGCCACCGTGCCTTGTGATGGCCCCGATAACATTCAGCCGAATGAGGCCCAAGTCGAGTCACGCAGCATTTTTGACACGATTTTGCTGATGTTCACAAACCCGCCGCCGGTGCAGCCCGTCACGGGATGCCAACGTAATGCCCGAGGGCTGACGCCGCTGGGGGATCACTTTATCCATCGCTTGATTGACTACGGGATTTGGGTCGAGACCGATCACACGGGCACTTTGGCGCGCAATCGCATCTTTGATATTGCTCAAGCGCGTGGCGTGCCCGTGTTCTCTGGGCACACGGGGGAAGTCTCTGCCAAAACCAAAGACTCCGACCGTATTCTGCAAACCGGCGGACTCATTTCCCAGTTACCCGATAGTACGAGTACGGATTTCATTACCTTTGTGAACGACTTGGAGGCCTTGCACCTTAAGCTCTTTGGCAATACGCGCGAGCTGGCAACCGGCATGGGTTCGGACATTAATGGCCTGCATATTCAAGCGCGCCCACGCGAAGATGTGGCTACTAAGCCTTTGAAATATCCGTTCAAGTCCTATGACGGGCGCGTGGTTTTTGACAAACAAGTTTCTGGGCAGCGCGTCTACGACTTAAATGTGGATGGCGTGGCGCATTACGGCCTATTTCCCGACTACTTGGCCGATATCCAAATGCAGCCCGATGGTGAGAAAGCACTGAAGTATGTATTTCGTTCGGCGGAAGCGTATTTGCAGCGCTGGGCGAAAGTGGAGCGGGCTAGAAAACAGCCTCCGCTGAAAAACTAAGGGTGTTTTCATGCTGCGCTATCGGTTGTGTTGCCCCAAGGCCAGTGCTAGTTTCTCACACCTATGCAGACGCTCACTCATCATCTGATTTGCCGCATGACGCTCTTGCTCATGTTGGCCACCTTTCTGTCTCCCAGCCTCGGCTGGCAGATGGTGATCGTGCATGATCATGATGGGCGTACAGGGCATCATGTGGGAGTGTTGGATCATCATCACGACCAGGGTGCTCATCATGAAGACATAGGTGATGGCGCTGATCTAGCTTCACCTGATACACACCTTGATGCCCATAGCATGATGGGTCACTTGCTCGGGCATATGCCGGCAAGCCTTGCACATATTCAACTCTTCGATGCGCCCACGGGTCGGATGGTGCTGAATGCACCACCGCCTGACAGCATGTCTCACGCCATTCCTGATCGGCTTTTTCGTCCCCCGTTAAGCCTTCTCGTTTAAGACTTCAAATCCTGCCGGGTTAGTTTTGCTGGCCTGTCTATTTTGGTTTTATCGAGAAGGAGATCCCTCATGTCGGGATACACCCCCTCGGGCAAACAACAGATACCTGCTGACAAAACAGGTGTTTTAGTGCCCCACTTAATGCTGCTGGTGTGTGCTTTCGCTTGCTCGTCCGCCGCCGATGCCGAAATGCTTACCGAGCAACAAGCCATTACTCGTGCGTTGATGCGTCCTGCCGTTGTGGATATGGAGCGCCAGCACCTTCTGGCCGCTGAAAGTGCGGTGAGAGAGGCCAGTCTTTGGCCCAACCCCGTGGTGTCCATGGATCGTGATCAAACACGTGCAGCCACTGGCAATACCACCGAAACCACCTGGAAAATCTCACAGACGCTGGATGTGTCAGGCAAACGCTCACTGCTGCGCGAGGGAGCGCAGAAACGCGTCGATGCCGCCCACGCTGAACAGGGCGTTAACCGCCAAAGCATGACCACTCAAGTGCGTCAGGTCTTTGCTGAAGCACTCGCGGGTGAGCAAACACGCAAGGCCATGCAGGCATGGCAAGACCGTATCGCTAAAGCCAGTGCGACAGTTACACGTCTGGCCAAGTCAGGCGAAGTATCGGGCTATGACAAACGCCGATTGGAGCGCGAGCTGCAAATGGCCAAGGCAAAACGCCAGCAAGCCGAAGCTAGTCTCATTCGGACGCGCCATCAATTAGCCGGACTGGTCGCGGCCAGTGATAGCGCCGGGCTGCAAGCGGTGGGCCAGCTACTGCCGTCACCGGCAACGGACTTGCCATGGCTAATCGCCCAAATTCCTGAGCGTGCCGATGTAAAACTGTTGGGCGCGCAGTCCGATGCCTATGCCCGTGAGGGTCGTGCAGCCGGTCGTGGCTGGGCACCGGATGTCACTGTGGGTGTGGGTCAGAAGGAAGTTGAAACCACCACAGGCTCCGAAAAAGGCCTGGCGCTTTCATTTGCAGTACCTCTGCCGTTGTTTGATCGTGGCAGCCCGCGCGCGGCGCGCCTAGACGCGCAATCTCGTGCCATTCAGGCAGAGAAAAGCCTGCGTCTGACGACGGCTGAGGCGGAGATCAACGGCCTCTGGGAGCAGTTGCACCTGTTGCAGGGCGCTGCCGTGGAGTTTCGTCAGGAATCCCTAGCTGAGTCACAAGTGCTGTCCAGGATCGCCGAGCGTGCCTACCGCGCGGGTGAGACCGGGGTGCTCGAACTACTCGATGCCTATCGTGGCGAGCTGGATGCCGAACTGACCGCATTGGACCTAGAGCTTCGTGCTCGCAAGGCTCGCATAGAACTGGATTCGCTGGCTGGAGCCACACCATGAACGTATTTAAGAAAGCAGTGATTTGCGCAGCACTGATGATGGCGTTGGGAGCCTGCTCGGCCCCTGTTGAACATGCGCATGATGATCACGGCCATGGTGCCGGCATTGCCGTCACTCACTACACGGCTGTCACGGAGCTTTTTGTTGAGTATCCCGCACTCGTCAAGGGGCAAGCGTCTGCCTTTGCTGCACACATGACCTGGCTCAAAGATTTCAAGGCCGTCAATGAAGGTAAGCTGGTGGTGACGTTGAGCGGCGGAGACTTCCCCGAGGAAAGCATTGAAGTCCCCGTCAGCAAAACACCGGGGATCTTTCGCCCTGTCCTGACTCCCCAGCATGCCGGGCTACGACACCTAACGATGACGCTTTACACTGATGCTCAGACCAGCATTCATGATCTGGGTGAAGTCGTTGTCTTTAATGATCCGGCCAGCGCCGCCCGTGGCATGCCGCATGAGGAAGATGAGCCCGGCCTGATCAGCTTTACGAAAGAGCAGCAATGGAAAATTCCATTCGCGACGGTGTCGGCAGTCGATCAGTCGATTCGAGACTCTGTCGCTGTTTCCGCCGTTATTCGTCCTCGCGCATCGGGCGAGGCGCTGCTCACAGCACCAGGTGCAGGCATTCTGCGCGCCGGCACCAACGGTTTCCCGCAAGTGGGCATGAAGGTCAAGGCTGGACAGGTACTGGCCTATTTCGTCCCGCGTCTCGGGGGTGAAACGGATGTAGCGCGCCTCGCACTAGATGTTCAGCGCGCCCGAATTGCGGTTGAGCGAGGGCGCTATGATGTCAAGCGTCTGGAAGCACTGTTGGCTGATGAAGCCATTCCCGCCAAGCGAGTCTATGACGCGCATATCGAAATGAAATTAGCCCAAGCCGAGCTGATGGCAGCACAGCAACGCGTCAGCAGCTATCAAGGCGGTGCTGGCGGCATTGCACTGAAGTCGCCTATTACCGGCACGATTGTGGCCGTGAACGGTTCCGTCGGCTCTGCGGCCATGGAGGGGCAGATGGTCATCCACGTCGCGTCCCTCGACACGCTTTGGCTGGAGGCTCGTGTTGCCGAAAGCGATCTGGGCAAGGTCACTACCCCGACGGGTGCTTTTTTCACTCTCGATGGCGCCTCTAAAGCCATTGTTCTGGATGTGGGTCGCAATGCACGACTGATTGCTTATGGCGGCATGGTCGATGCCACCACGCGAACCGTTCCTGTCATCATTGAGTTTGATAATCCGGGCGGCCGCTTGCGGGCCGGGATGAGTGTACGTGCCAGACTATACAGTGGTGCAGGCCATCAGGGTGTCGCCATTCCGGCAACCGCACTGATGGATGATGCAGGTCAAAGTGTGGTGTTCGTCATGCGGGAGGGGGAGTCATTCGAACGCCGGATAGTCACAGCAGGTCCGCGTGATGGTGATCAGGTAGCCATCCTCTCTGGGCTGAAAGCGGGTGAGCGTGTGGTGAGCCAAGGTGCCTATCAGGTCAGGTTGGCAGCAACTGCCCCCGCTGCCATGGGGCACGGCCATGCGCACTGAGCATTCCTCCTTGATTTCTCGCTTAATCCTCTGGTCTCTTGAGAGCCGGCTGTTGGTTTTCGTGATAGCCCTGCTCCTCATGGCTTGGGGGGGCTGGCAAACCACACGCATGCCTGTCGATGTTTTTCCCGACCTGACCGCACCGGCCGTAACTGTCGTGGCAGAAGCGCATGGCATGTCTCCCACGGAAGTGGAAAGCCTCATCACTTTTCCGATTGAGACTGCACTGAATGGTTCGCCCGGTGTGCGTCGTGTGCGCTCAAATACCACCGTTGGCTTGGCCGTGATCACGGTTGAGTTCGGCTGGGGCGTCGAGGTGCGTGAGGCACGCCAAGTTGTGGCTGAAAAGTTGCAGCTGGCTCGCTCCACACTACCGCCTGACTTGCCGCCACCACAGATGGCACCCGCAGCATCGGTCATGGGTGAAATCATGTTTGTTGCTCTGACCTCTGATCGCGCCAGTGCCGCTGACCTCAAGACCACGGCAGACTGGGTTATTAGGCGTCGTTTGCTGGCTGTGCCCGGCGTTGCCGAGGTACTAACAATTGGCGGTGATGAAAAGCAATATCAGGTCACACTCAACCCGGAGCGCTTGTCCACTTACGGCATTACCGTTGATCAGGTGTTAAAAGCGCTGCGTGAGAGTAACCAGAACGCACCTGCAGGCTTTTATCAGGAAGGCGGTCAGGAGTATCTGATTCAAGGTATTGGCCGTCTGCAAAAGCCGGAAGATATTGGTGAGTCGGTGGTCGCGTTGGTTGCCGGGCAGCCTGTGCTGGTGCGGCACTTGGGAGAGGTTGGTATGGGGGTCGGCGTTGTCCGTGGCACGGCCGCGCATAACGGCAAGCCGTCGGTAGTGTTCGCCATTCAAAAGCAACCGGGGGTGAATACGCTGGCGTTGACGCATCGACTGGACGAGACCTTTGTCAGCCTGAAGGGCAGCCTGCCGGCTGGCATGAAGATCGAAACCAAGATTTTTCGTCAGTCAGACTTCATTGAACGCGCGCTCGACAATCTGCTGTCGGCGCTCCGGGATGGCGTGATTCTGGTGGTCGCGATTGTGTTCGCCTTTTTGCTGTCTTGGCGGGCAACGGCGGTAACATTAGTGGCGCTACCACTGTCCTTGATGGTGGCCATTCTGATCCTTCATGCCCTGGGGGCATCGCTCAATACAATGACATTGGGTGGTCTGGCCATTGCGTTGGGTGCGTTGGTGGATGATGCGATTATCGTCGTTGAGAACATCATGCGACGGCTGCGCCAAAGCCTGAGCCTAGACGAGTCCGAGCGCCTGCCCATCCGACAAGTTATCTTCGAGGCGACGCGTGAGATTCAGGGTTCGATTGTGTTCGCCACGCTCATCATCATGCTGGTGTTCTTGCCGATCTTCTTTCTGACCGGCGTAGAAGGGCGCTTACTGGCTCCCTTGGGCTTTGCTTATGTCGTTGCCCTCAGTGCCTCGCTGCTGGTGGCGATTACCGTTACGCCGGTGCTGGCCGAGCGCTTCCTGCTCAATGACCCGAAGGTGCTCACGCATCATGAGCCGCGTCTGATGACGCGGATGAAGTCGTGGTATGAGCGCACCCTCTCGAGTCTGCTGGAACGCTGGCAGTTGGTTGCCGGCGTGTCTGGGATCGCGCTGGTCGTGGCCTTGGTTGCGCTGCTTGGCGCTGGTCGGACCTTCCTGCCGGACTTCAATGAGGGCAGCCTGACGGTGAATGTCACCACCCTGCCAGGCACATCGCTGGCTGAGTCCAATCGTATGGCACAGCGTGTTGAAGCCATCCTGCTGGCACAACCCGAAGTCGTCGCCACGGCACGGCGCACGGGCCGAGCGCCGGCGGACCCGCACGCCCAAGAGATCTACGCGTCTGAGATCGAGACCACGCTAGCCATGAAGGATCGTGACAAAGCGGCGCTGCTAGCGGCCTTGCGTGCCGACTTCGCATCGGTATCTGGGATGAGCGTGGTGATTGGTCAGCCCATCTCGCACCGTATCGATCACATGCTATCGGGCACTCGTGCCAACATCGCCATAAAGCTCTTCGGCGCAGACCTTTATGAGCTACGCAAACTCGGTGAAAAGGTCAAAGGCATTGCGGCGGCGGTACCTGGCGCAGTGGATGTATCACTAGAGCAGCAAGCTGATATCCCGTTCATCACGATCAGGTTCCGCCGCGATGCAATGGCTCAATATGGGCTGTCCATGCGTGAGGTCGCCGATGCTATTGAGACGGCATTTGCCGGTACAGCGGTGTCAAAGATTCTCGAAGGACAAGCCACCTTCGATCTCGTGGTGCGCTTTGATCCCGTCGTGCGCGACTCATTCGAGGCGATGCAATCGACGTTGATCACCACCGCCTCTGGAGCCCGTCTGCCACTATCAGCGCTTGCTGAAATCACGCGTGATCGCGGCCCCAATCTGGTGAGTCGCGAGAATGTTCAACGCAAGATTGTGGTCATGGCCAATGTCGCTGATCGTGACCTCTCTAGTGTGGTCGAAGACATTCGTACTCGTGTTGAGCGTGAAGTGAAGCTGCCTACCGGTTACTACATCGAATACGGGGGACAGTTCGAGAGTGCGCGTGAAGCCACACAAACGCTGACAGCCTTGGGCACGTTAGTTTTGGCAGGCATCTTCATGTTGCTCTACCTCGCCTTTCGCTCAACTCGAGATGCTCTGGTGGTGATGCTGAATCTGCCGCTGGCGCTAATTGGCGGTGTTGTCGGAATGTATATCGTTGGGGGCGTGCTATCGGTGGCCACGCTGATCGGCTTCATCACGCTCTTCGGCATTGCCACTCGCAACGGTGTGATGCTGATCTCGCACATCCGTCACCTCATTGAGGTAGAAGGTGTGCTTGATGCGCGTGCGGCAGTCATTCGTGGTGCTAGCGAACGATTGGTGCCGATCCTGATGACGGCTCTGGCGGCAGGTCTTGCCTTAGTGCCACTGGCTTTGGCGGCGGGTGAGCCCGGCAGCGAAATTCAAGCCCCCATGGCAGTGGTTATCCTGTTTGGTTTGCTGTCATCCACAGCGCTGAACATGTTTGTGGTGCCCAGTTTCTATCTGCGTTTTGGCGAGGCAGTTCGAGCGAGAAAGCCCCTTACTGGCCATGCCTCGCTTCCTGATCCGACCTAGGAACTCATCATGGAATCGTTATTTGTCTCCACTGGCGTCGTCGCTCTCGCTGAAATCGGCGACAAGACTCAACTCTTGGCTTTTATGTTGGCAGCGCGATTCAAGAAGCCCGTGCCGATTATTTTGGGCATTTTCGTAGCGACTTTATTGAATCATGGCTTGGCCGGTGCACTGGGGGCTTGGATTACGCATGCGGTCACGCCAGAAATTTTGCGCTGGGCTCTTGGTGTGTCGTTCCTTGGTATGGCTATCTGGATTTTGGTCCCTGACAAAATTGACGAGGATGAGATTCAAGTTGCCAAACACTTCGGAGTTTTTGGAGCGACTTTGGTGACTTTTTTCCTGGCTGAAATGGGCGATAAGACGCAAATTGCTACCGTCGCCTTGGCGGCTCACTATGCAGCTCCTGTGCTTGTGATTATGGGTACGACGCTCGGCATGCTCATCGCCGATGTGCCCGCTGTTTTTGCCGGTGACAAATTGGCCTCTAGAATACCGATGAAGTGGGTTCACTCAATCGCTGCAGCCATCTTTGCGTTTTTAGGATTGGCTACGCTGTTTGGCGCAGGGTCATATGTCGGTTTTTGAGAAATTATGCAGTCGTATCTCGATGTGCCCGCGGTGCTGACGTTGATACGGAAAACAGGATCAGGAATTAGTTGATCACCAACAGGACGAGTCCGGTCAGCAATCCCGCGCAAAGCAGGTCGAGCACATGCGGTGCATGCAGGCGATAGAGCACATCGTCGACCGCGCCAAATAGTCGCAGCCAGGTCGGTCGGTATTGTGGCAGCACGGTGATTTTCGGTTCGACGTGCTGTGCCGCACGCCGGCCACTTTCAACCGCGGCCTCGATACTCCATACATCCGCTGCAGTGCGTGTGTGGGCACCGGCGAGCAGCAGGTTCGCCACAGGGGTGACCTGCGTCGGTTGCCACTGCAAGTTGCCAGTCGCATTGACCCATTTCGGTTGGCTCGAAAATATTCCTTCGGCCGAAAACCTCCATTCGTGCCAGACCTCGAAGTGCAGTATCGCGAACGAGGCCAGTGACCGTCCGCCATTGGCCTCGCGAATCATGGCATCCAGTGAGCCGCAGCGCAGCAACTGCGCCTTCACCTCGACGATGAATTGCGCTTTGGTGCAACGCTCCACCGGCAGCCTAAACAGGCGGCCGGGAACGCTGGAGACGCAGGAGGTGCCGGTCCATAGCGAAGCTACCTTATCGCCCAGCGACACCTCCTGCGCCCAGACCTGCTCTTCGGCAAACAAGGTTAGGTTGAATTCGGAGTCGGCCAGCACCAGGGCGCAGCGTTGGCGGGGCCAGTACACGCGTTCAGCGAAAGCGACTCGGAAAGAGACCTGGGCATGCGGGCCTTGCCGGATCAATGGTTTAAACAGGCGCAACTGCTCGAGCCGTTCCAGGCTGGGCGTGCGGGCAAGAATCTCGGCCGCCGCAAAGGGGTGGGTCGCTAGCACATGCACGGCGGCTTCGACCTGGGCTCCTGAGTCGAGCTGCGCGGCGGTTATCCGCTCGCCGTCATAATCCAGGCGCTGCAGGGCCTGTTGCCAGTGGAAGCGCACACCGCTGGCCTCCAGATGACGCAACCAATGATTGAGCCAGTACTCACTGCTCGGGCCGCGCAGAAGCAGCCAGCCGCTGCCGGCACCCTGTTGCCAGGCTGGGCCGTCGCTATCTGCAGGATGGTCGTGGGTGGGTCGGCAGAACAACTGCCTGCGGAAAAATAGGCCGACGTGGTGCAGGGACACGCGAGTCCAATCCGAGCCGATCCAGGGACCAAAGCAGGCCACCCAGGTTGACCACGCTTTTGCGCTCAGCAAGGGCCGCCATTGCTCGGCTGCATTCAGGTTGGCGTAATGCTCGGTGCTACGTCGATTCGCGGTCCAGACCTTGAGCAGCAGCCAGCTCCAGCGCAGCTGGTCGCGCCGCGTCATCCGGACCACTTTTCCGATGCCCGGCAACAGGCCTGTGCCATCGTTGAATGTGGTCTGCCCGTCATCTGCACCCACGCCGAAGGCGATCGGTCGTGACAGGGCTCTCTGGTAAATGCTCCCCGCCGCATCGAATGGAATCTGCCGCAACAGATCGAAGACATTGTGGTACCACGGGCCTAGCCCATGCCAAGAGTATTCGGAGGGCATGTTGTTGTCCTCGGCGATTCGGGCGCTGCGAAAGAAGCCACCGGCATCGGCATTGGCCTCGTAGACCGACACCTGCCAACCCTGCCGCACCAGCTCGTGTGCAACGGTGAGGCCGGCGATGCCCGCGCCATAGATGGCCACTGTCTTGTCGGGATTTTTAATCATACGGGGCGTTCCAGTCAGACCGAATATCAGTCCGTTTTAGGCAACTTGGCGTGGCGATTTAATTAGCGCTGCGGACGTCGAGCACCTTATCCCTGGAGCGAGTCGCTCTCTGTTCGGTAGCACACTGAGACGCTAATACGGACTCCTTTCATTAGACATCTCCTTGCTCTACGCGTTGTGAGTTAGTAGGTGTCTTAGTTCAGATTATGCTGAAGTATCCAACCTACTTATCTTGGAAGATATTTAACCTCTGCAAGTCATTATCACCGGAGCTGGACAGCTGCATTCGCGACGTGGAAATCGGTATTTGCTTAAAGGCGCAAGGGTGGACTTTTGCTGCACAAAAAGTACTTGTCATTTTCCTACTCTAGGGAATATATTTCCTACATGAAAGTAGCAAATGAAAAATCACAACGTACTCGGGCCGCTCATCTAGGGCCTGAACGCCGCCGCTCTGCGGTGTTGGACACTGCTTTGCGTATCGCGATTGATCGTGGGATTCGGGAAACATCAATGGATTCAATTGCGCACGCGCTTGGGGTTACAAAGCCAGTGGTTTATAGCTGTTTCCCTTCGCGTAAAGAGCTGTTCAATGCATTGCTGGAGCGTGAAGAGCAGCTCCTATTCGCCGGTGTGATGGCTGCACTGCCCGAGAGTCCTGATTATCGTAATCTTGAACAGCTGTTTTGCACCGGCTTCAAGGCCTTACTTAAGGCTGTGGCAGCGCACAAAGATGCGTGGAAACTTGTTTTCGCAACAGAGTCTGATCCGGTCATTGCAGAACGCTATGGTGAGGCGCGTCGGCGTGTTGCTAGAACGGTTAGGCAGCTGATGCAGCCCGGGCTTCAGATCCTCGGCGTGCAGGATATCGACCGTAAGCTCCCAGTACTCGTTGAGCTTTTCATGTCTCTCGGCGATGGAGCAGTACGTTCCTTACTTCAAGAACAAGCTGAGTGGATCCCCGAAGAGCTAGGCTCCTATGTCGGAAAAATTGCTTATGCAGCAATGAAGAACGCGTGACTGCTCTTCTTATCAAATCGATGTTAGATCTGAGTTGAATCATTAAGTCTAAGCACCCCCGAAGGTTTTCGGGGGCACAGTTAATTGCAGAGGTGGACTAAGGGCATGGCAAAAATAGTACATAAGCAAGCAATCGCTCCGCTAGAAGATTATGGATTTTTCGGTCCTGATTCCGTGACATGGAAAGTGTGGGGTTATGCCAGCACGCCGACGGTTGGCCTGCAGCGTTCTGTGGTGATTGAGGAGCTTGATCCTGCGTTGGTAGCTGCTGTGACAAAAACTCAGGACATCTACAATCGACCACGTACGCGTTATGAGCGAACGGTTCACTATTTCGCGACGGCTGCATTTGGCGACACACGCAGTGCCACGCACATGGCAGACATACTAGTTAAGGTGCATTCACGGGCAGTCGGTATCGAGCCTCTATCTGGTAATAAGTACGATGCAAACGACCCCTACTCTCAGCTATGGATCTTGGTGACTGGGTGGCACTCTGTATTGAAGGCTTATGAGATGTTTGGGCCAGGAAAATTAAGTGAGGCTGAGGAGAATCAGTACTGGGAGGAGTGTGCAATCGCCGCGCAACTCCAGACGATAGATCCTCGCGATGTGCCTCGCACACGCGCTGGCGTTCGTGCGTACTTCGAACAAATGAAGCCTAAACTCGCAGGCTCACTGATTGCACAAAAAGCGATGAAGCATCTTCTGCATGGAGAGGCTGCATTACCGCCGTTGCCCTTGTTGATGAGGCCCATTGGACGAGTTCTCGGTGCCTTACTAAACACAGCCACCATAGCGACAATACCGCGCTACATGCGCTCAATGGGCGATATCCATCAGTCACGTTTAGCAGATCTCGCCATTCGACCTGTTATGAAAGCAGGGTTCTTTTTGCTCCAGCTAAGTCCCGCTATCGAAATGACAGTGCTGAAGTCTATTGCGCCCAAAACTGTCGCCGTCGTAGCCCCTGCCAAGTTTGGTATTCCGCCCAAAAATCCGATCAAAATGACTCCTTACGAATCTCAGGAGCTCTATGGCTACGATCGCCCGGCGTTAGCACACCTTGAGTTACGTGCCCAACAAGCGATGTTGGTATTTGACAAAGGCCATGGACCTGACACGAAAGTGATTATTGAGTCACAAGCTGTTCTCGGAAGGATCGCTTAGCAAGCAGCCAAAACAAGCTTAATGACTTCGGTTAGAAACTATGAAGACAGTTCCAAAAACTGTGCTCGTCAGAGGTGCATCGGTAATCCCCCGTTAAAAATGGGGGGATTACCGTATTTTTCGATCGCGACTGTGCTCGTCTCACCGGCAATATATGGCGCCCTCGAAATGAACAAGGCAAACTGCCAGGAATTGTTATCAATAATGGCTCTGTTCAGGCGCATGAACCTGCCTACTGGTGGGCCGCTCAAGCACTCGTCCGCGCTGGCTATCAAGTGATGACCTATGATCCTCGAGGACAAGGTCGGTCGGACTTCTTGACCCCAGCTGGTGGTACGGGCACCAATATCAACCCCAGTGTTTTTTGGTTGGGCCTGGTGGATGCCATCGACTTCTTTAGGTCTTCACCCTCCAGAGTAGCTCCCAATAATCAACGATGCTCTCTTGCTTACCGTACTGAGACCACGGCCTTCAATCCCGAGTATGCCGCGTTAGATTTGGAGCGCTTGGGTTTGGCGGGACACTCGCTGGGCGCCATTGGGGTGTCCGTGGTTCAAGGCTATGGGGCTGCCGGTGCAGATCCTTGGCCGGGTCAATTGGATAACGCTAACCCTGTTGATGTGATTGTGGCCTGGGATGGCTTGCTGCGACCTCAGGGTGGGTTAGTGGGTGGTGCTGCTCAAGGCGGGGGCGTGGGTTCAATTCTCAATACACTTGGCGTTATTGACCCGTTGTTTCGTTTAGCGATCGAGCGCGGCCTGCCGAACTTCGGCATACGTGTGCCTGCGATGAGCCAAGGCTCGGATTATGGCGTGATTGTTTCGCCCTTCTTGGCTCCGCCGGATCCGGATGAGCGACTAAAGCTGGGTTTTGAAGCGTGGTCTGCTGCAGGTGTACCGGTATACGACTTCACATTGCGGGGCTCTACACATTTCGAGTGGAGTTTGCTTATTGGCTTGCCGACAACATCCTGGTGTCCACAGATTGTGAATGGTCGATGTGAGGGAGGTTGGGGCATGCCAACGGCTCGTTACTATACGGTGGCGTGGTTTGATCGTTGGCTGAAAAAGCCAACTGAACCAGGCTTCTCAACGGCGGACGATAAGCTCACGGCGCTAAATGGCGAGTTCGGTCGTGACCGGATGAGCTTTCGCTATCGGTCAGCATTTTCCTTTATCCGCCGCTCGGGTGAAAAGGTAGTCTGTAACGACATCAGAGCAGCTTGCGTTAAAAGTCAAAAGTGATCTCAGCATAGAGGCTCAACAATTTGACGGATAGCTCCTTGCATGAGCTCTTCGGTAAAACGAACTGCTGTCATGACGACCTTCATTACTCACAAAGTGTGAAGCAAGGAGATGTCTAGGGAATTGGCTCCGTATCATATTGACCTTCCCTCTGTGGCAAGGTCGAACATATGCAGCAGGTCATCAAGACCTGATCAGATGGTTAACGCCTTCATGGAGAGCATCATGCATATATTTAATGTCTCAGGTATTGGTTGCGGTAATTGCGTGGGCAAAATCACCAAGGCCATTCAAGAGCTGGATGAGTCGGCCATGGTCACGGTAGATCGCGCGCAAGGAAGAGTCGAGGTGGTTTCCGTCGAGAGCGAGGAAAACATATGCCAGCGCATCATAGATATCGGTTTTCCGGCCGTACCCGGCAGCTAACCAAGTGCAGATAATGAAAGTTAATGGTCGCCGTGCGGCCATTTTTTTACAAAATATTTTATAAGGATTGCTTGACCTTCCCCTCGTTGGAAGCCCGAAGCTGAGTACCTGCCAATCAATGTGGAGTAAGTAGTCATGACTTCTCAGCTCTCCAATTTCACCACAAGGTACTCCCTGGGAGTCGAAGGTATGACCTGCGCCTCCTGCGTATTACATGTCGAAGAAGCCTTGAGGCGCGTGCCAGGCGTCACTGACGTGGCTGTCAATCTGGCGACGGAGTCCGCCAGTATCAAAACAACAGGTGAGGCTACTATATTCGCCGTGAAGAAAGCCGTTGAGGAGGCCGGCTATCATGTGGCTGAAACGCAAACGGATCTCGCCATCGAAGGTATGACCTGCGCTTCTTGCGTAGCGCGTGTCGAAAATGCCCTGGCGCAACTGCCCGGTGTGTTGGCTGTTTCCGTGAACCAGGCGACTGAAAAAGCACGTGTCAGTTCGATGAGTGCCATTCCCATACAGACGTTGATCAGTGCGGTTAATAAAGCTGGCTATATCGCGCATCCCGTAGAGGTATTGCCGGTGAGTCTTGGCAAAAACAAGAGGGTGACACGCGATCTGGTGATGCTTCTGATGGCGGTCGTGCTCACCTTGCCGCTGGTATTGCCCATGCTGGCGTCAGTGTTGGGGAAAGACTGGATGCTGCCTGCCTATCTGCAGTGGATCTTGGCAACACCGGTTCAGTTTGTGGTGGGCTGGAGATTCTACCGGGCCGGCTGGAAAGCTCTCATGACGGGCACCGGCAATATGGACCTTCTGGTCGCGGTCGGTACCAGTGCGGCCTATGGACTGAGTGTGTACCAAGTACTTGCCGGACATTCTGCTCACGGTGCTCACCTCTATTTCGAAGCCTCTGCCGTGGTTATTACGATGGTGCTTTTGGGGAAATGGCTGGAGGCGAAAGCCAAACAACAAACCACGGAAGCCATCCGTGCCTTGCAGGCGCTTCGCCCGGATACCGCCCGAGTTCGCCGCAATGGTCAGGAGATTGAGGTTTCACTGGATGCGCTTCAATTGGGTGATCGGGTTGCTGTTCGTCCTGGAGAGCGTATGCCGGCCGATGGCATCATTGAAGAAGGGAAAAGCCTGGTCGATGAGTCCATGCTCACGGGTGAAAGTCATCCCGTAGCCAAGGAAGCGGGAGACAAAGTGGTGGCTGGCGCCATCAGTACGGACGGCCTTCTGGTGTTTCGGGTGGATGCTATCGGGGCTGAGACCATGCTGTCGCGCATCATCAGGCTCGTCGAGGACGCTCAAGCCGCTAAGGCCCCCATTCAGCGCCAGGTAGACAAGGTCAGCGCCGTCTTTGTGCCGGTAGTCATGATGATTGCCTTGGCAACTTTTGCAGCGTGGTGGTTTCTTACCGGTCAATTGGATCAGGCCATCATCAATGCCGTAGCCGTGCTGGTTATTGCTTGCCCCTGTGCGTTGGGGCTGGCTACACCGACCGCCATCATGGCGGGGACAGGAGTGGCGGCTCGCAGTGGCATTCTCATCAAAGACGCAGAGGCGCTGGAAATTACGCATGGCGTAAAAGTGGTGGCATTTGACAAAACCGGAACGTTGACCTTGGGCAAACCGGAGCTGGTGGCCGAAGAAGGAGTTAAGGGAAATACCCTATCCCTATTGTCCATAGCCGCCAGCCTGCAAGCGGGTAGTGATCATCCTCTGGCTTATGCAGTCATCGAGGCGGCCAGGAAACGAGAAGTGATTGGGGAGCCGGTGATCGAGAACCGGGCCTTACCAGGGCGGGGAGTATCCGGGCAGATGAATGGGGTTACTTATTTGCTCGGTAACCGGCAGCTCATGCAGGACCAAGAGCTTCAGCTGGGTCTGTTTAATGATCGTGCTGCTGTACTTGAAAACGAAGGCTGCACTATTTCATGGCTTGCACGTAAGAATGACAAAAGCGTGCTTGGGTTTATGGCCTTTAGAGACCAAGTTAAACCTGAGGCAGCAGAGGCCGTAAGGCGTCTACGTGCTTTGGGCATAGAGACGGTCATGATCACCGGGGATAACAAGGGAAGTGCAGCCGTTGTGGCTAAAGCGCTAGGTGTCGATCGCTATGTCGCCGAAGTTTTGCCGCAGGAAAAAGAAAAAGAGATCAGCCGATTAAAGAAAAAGGGATTGGTTGCCATGGTGGGCGATGGCATCAATGATGCGCCTGCACTGGCAGCTGCTGATGTAGGCATTGCAATGAGTGATGGGACGGATGTGGCGATGCATACAGCCACGATCACGCTTATGCGTGGCGATCTGCTGCTAATTGCGGATGCAATCGATATTTCCCGTCAGACCTGGCGCAAGATTCAGCAGAATCTCTTTTGGGCATTTTCCTATAATTTAGTGGGGATTCCATTGGCTGCCTTTGGTCTTCTGAATCCCATGGTGGCGGGGGCGGCAATGGCCTTCTCTAGTGTCAGTGTCGTGACGAATGCCTTGTTGCTCAAAGCGTGGAAACCATTAAGTGAGGGGCGCACGCAATGAATATTGGCGAAGCAGGTCGTTTGAGTGGCGTTTCTGCCAAAATGATCCGGCATTACGAGGAAATTGGCCTCATTGCCCCCACTGCGCGTACGGAGGCGGGCTACCGAACCTACCGTGAAAAAGATGTGCATGAGCTGCGCTTCATAAAGCGTGCAAGAAACCTCGGCTTTTCTCTCAATCAGATCCGTGTGCTGCTTTCGCTATGGCAGGATCGCAGCCGCGCCAGTGCCGACGTCAAGAAAATAGCGAATGCGCATGTCGATGAACTCAATGTGCGCATTTTGGAGCTCACGGAAATGCGCGATTCGCTAATGAGTCTGGCTGACGCCTGCCGCGGCGACCATCGCCCCGACTGTCCCATTATTAAGGGGCTGGAGACAGATGTGATTGGCTAAATTGATACGGCCCATTTCTCTTGATGTTTTGATGCTGAGCTACAGGACAAGCAGTACTGTTGGTTCCGATTTAAAACTGACCCTGAGGCTTAGTAGATTTAGTTGGGACAGGGGGCACAAATGGTCAGAAATTTTTGAGCAAGTCAGGTCGGCGTCGCGAGGGGAAAATGAGATTTGACTCAGAAGTGTCCCGAGAATGTCCCGGAAATAAAAAAGGCGCCTAGAAGGCGCCTTTTTTCTGTTGAAAATCAACAAGATATTGGTGGGTCGTCCGGGACT
>DDPD01000035.1 GCA_002342025.1 Moraxellaceae bacterium UBA2477
ACAGTCGGTCATGACGGATTTGCACACTCTGGTAGCTCAATTACAGACTGAAGTCGCACGGGCACAAGATGCCGCCGCCGTTGAGGCGCTGCGCGTTCAGTATTTGGGCAAAAAAAGTCAACTCAGCGACTTATCTAAGCGCATGGGTCAGCTAGGCGAAGAAGAGCGTCGAGCCTTTGGGGCTGAGTTAAATGCCGCACGTGAAGCCATCACCGGCAGTCTAAATGATCGCAAAAATGTTTTGGCGGAGGCGGCCCTTTCAGCGCGTCTGCTAGCAGAACAGGTGGATGTAACATTGCCCGGTCGTGGTCAGTTGCCTGGCGGTCTGCACCCGGTGACACGCGTCATGGAGCGCATCGAAGACTTTTTCACCCGCGTTGGTTTTACCGTAGCCGATGGTCCAGAAGTGGAAGACGATTTCCATAACTTCGAAGCCTTGAACATTCCCTCGCACCATCCCGCACGGGCGATGCACGACACGTTTTATTTTGACGCCACCCGACTGCTGCGTACGCATACTTCGCCGGTCCAGGTACGTGTCATGGAAAGCCAGCAACCACCTATTCGTATCGTCTGCCCTGGACGTGTTTACCGCTGCGATTCCGATCTCACGCATTCCCCCATGTTTCACCAAGTCGAAGGCTTGTTGATTGACGAAAATGTTAGCTTTGCCGACCTAAAAGGGGTGATTGAAGACTTCCTGCGCGTGTTCTTTGAAAAAGAGCTTCAGGTGCGTTTCCGTCCGTCCTACTTTCCCTTCACCGAACCTTCTGCTGAAGTCGATATTCAGTGCGTGATGTGCAACGGCGCCGGATGTCGTGTCTGTAAGCAGACCGGCTGGCTGGAAGTCTTGGGCTGCGGCATGGTGCATCCGCAGGTACTAAAGAACTGCGGTATTGATCCAGACAAATTCCAAGGCTTTGCCTTCGGCATGGGCGTGGAACGCTTTGCCATGTTGCGTTACGGCGTGAATGATTTGCGTCTATTCTTTGACAACGATGTCAGGTTCTTACGTCAATTTGCCTGATGTCTGTTTGTTAAACTATTGATATTAATGTTTTTGTCTGACCAATCAGACGAGTGAGCCAGCCATGCAATTCAGCGAACAGCGCCTACGCGCCCTCGTTAATCCAGCCGTCGATACCGCCGCGCTGGCGCACCAGCTCACCATGGCAGGTTTAGAAGTTGATGCCATCGTGCCGGTTGCTCCTGCGTTTAACGGGGTGGTGATTGGCGAAATTCTCAGTGCCGAACAACACCCAAACGCCGATAAGCTGCGCGTCACGCTGGTCAATATTGGTGCTGAGCAACCTCTGCAGATCGTCTGTGGTGCTAGCAATGCGCGTCCTGGCATTCGCATCCCTGTTGCAACCGTGGGCGCTGTATTACCCGGTGAGTTTCGCATTAAAGATGCCAAGCTGCGCGGGGTCGACTCTTTCGGCATGCTTTGCGCTGAGCAGGAGCTGGGCTTGGCGGAATCTTCCGATGGACTTTGGGAGCTGCCAGCAGATGCGCCTATCGGTCAGGACATTCGCCAATATTTGCAACTCGATGACCATTTAATTGAGCTCGGCTTAACACCCAATCGTGGCGACTGTTTGAGTATGCGCGGTCTGGCTCGTGAAACGGCAGCCGTTTTTGGTCTTGACTACACTCCATCGCTGATTGCGGCCGTGCCAGCGAGTCATGACCGTTCTTTGCCGGTCTCGATTAATGCGTCGGTAGCTTGCCCGCGCTATGTATCCCGCGTGATTGATGGTATCGACAATACTCAGGCCAGTCCTTTGTGGCTGGTGGAAGCGCTGCGTCGCTCAGGCGTGCGTAGCTTGGGCCCGGTCGTGGATGTCACCAATTTCGTCATGCTGGAGCTGGGTCAACCCATGCACGCGTTTGACCGTGCTCAGCTCGCCGGTGGTTTAACCGTGCGTCAGGCACAAGCCGGTGAAGCGCTGACGCTGCTCGATGGTCAAACCATAAGCCTGCGCGAGCAAACAGTGGTGATTGCCGATGAGCAGCAAGCCTTAGCGTTGGCTGGCATCATGGGTGGCCAATCCAGTGCCGTGAGCACCGCGACGACATCTATTGTGCTCGAAGCGGCCTTCTTCCAGCCCTTGGCGTTGGCTGGCGAGGCGAGACGCTACGGCCTGCACACAGATTCATCGCATCGCTTTGAGCGGGGCGTGGATTTTGAGTTGCCACGACTGGCCATTGAGCGCGCAACTGCCTTATTACTCGAGCTCGTAGGTGGTGCCGCAGGGCCAGTCATTGACGTGAGTGATGTGGCGCAGCTGCCCAAGCGTGAGGCGATTGTCTTGCGCGCCCAGCGAATTGCTCAGGTGCTGGGCTTTGCCCTCGAGGATGCGGATGTGGTTGCCTATCTCGGTCGTCTTGGCTGCCGCGTGACTGCTGCAGAGCAGGGCTGGCTGGTGGTGCCGCCGAGCCACCGCTTCGATTTGACGATCGAGGTCGATCTCATCGAAGAGCTCGCCCGTCTTTATGGCTACAACCGCTTGCCAGTGACAGCACCGATGGCGCCTGTTCGCTTGTTGCCTCAGCCCGAGAACCAAACTTCTCTGCGTCGCCTGAAGCGCGCGTTGGTTGACATGGGCTATCAAGAGGCCATCACCTTCAGCTTCATCGAGGCAGGTTTACAACAGCAATTTGATCCCGGCATCCATCCGTGGGCATTGGCCAATCCGTTATCGGCAGAGCTTGCCGTCATGCGCACCAGCCTGTGGCCAGGCCTCGCCATGGCCGTATTGCACAACCAAAGCCGTCAGCAAAGCCGCGTTCGTTTATTCGAGGCCGGTTTGCGCTTTACACCAACGGCTGATGGTCTTGAGCAGGTGCCAATGCTGGCAGGTATCGTGAGTGGAGATGCCTTTTCAGCGTCGTGGAATAACCCGAAGAATTCGCTCGATTTCTTTGATGTAAAAGGAAATATTGAGGTCTTACTGCAATTGTGCGGCATACAGGGCGAGTTCTCCGCCTGTGCGCATCCCGTGCTGCATCCGGGCCAATCGGCAGCAATTAGTGTAGATGGCAAACGCATTGGCTCTATGGGCGCCTTGCATCCAAGCATTATTGAAGCACTGGGTTTAACGGGGCCGGTCTATGTGTTTGAGCTGCAGCAGTCAGCGCTCGTGCTGGGCAGTCTCCCGAAATTTAAGCCACTGTCGCGCTTTCCAGCCGTGAGCCGAGACCTCGCCTTAGTTGTTCCTGATACGGTGTCTGCCGCTGACGTTTTAGCGGTGGTTCGTCAGCAAGCGGGCGAGGTGTTGCGTGATTTGAGCGTGTTCGATGTGTACCGTGGACAGGGTGTTGCTGAAAATCATTACAGTTTGGCCTTGTCATTGACTTGGCAAGACACGGAACGCACACTACAGGACGCTGAAATCCAAGCTTTGGTAGATACTATTTTGCATTCTGCATCAGCTACTTGCGGCGCAATATTGCGTAGCTAATGAGCTTATGTAGTTGATAGAGAATTGAACATGAGCGCATTGACCAAGGCCGAAATGGCTGAACGCTTGCACGATGCTTTGGGCTTAAACAAACGCGAAGCCAAAGAGTTGGTCGAGCAGTTTTTCGAAGAAATTCGGCAGGCGCTGGTCGATGGCCATCCCGTTAAGCTGTCTGGCTTTGGCAATTTTGAGTTGCGCGATAAACGCCAGCGCCCGGGTCGTAACCCTAAAACGGGTGAGGAAATCCCTATCACTGCGCGTCGCGTAGTGACATTCCGTCCAGGCCAGAAACTCAAGCAACGGGTAGAGGGTCATGTCGGACATCCATCTGCCTGATAGCTCACTGCCAGAAATTCCAGGCAAACGTTACTTCACCATTGGTGAGGTCAGCGACCTGTGCGCGGTCAAATCGCATGTCTTGCGCTACTGGGAGCAGGAATTTACCCAGCTTAAGCCGGTAAAGCGTCGCGGCAACCGTCGTTACTATCAGCGCCAAGACGTCCTGCTTATTCGGCAAATTCGTGATTTGCTCTATCTGCAGGGCTACACGATTCAGGGTGCACGCCAGCAGTTGTTAGACCCTAAGGCGGTTATTAGCCCGACGGAGAGCCGTTTGCCTGTAATGGCAAACGCAGGTGATGACGAAGAAGAAAACTCGACTGACAACGTCAAACTGGGAACGCCCAGCTTAGGCAGTCAGACGCCGGAAACGGTTTGGCACTTGGCCGTTGAAGAAATGATTGATGACTTGCAAGATATTGCTCAGATGTTGAGCCATCCGCACTGATTCAGTCTAGACAAGCTCAAGCATTTCAGTATCATGCTCGCTTCGTGAATATGTCGGGGCATAGCGCAGCTTGGTAGCGCACTTGCCTGGGGGGCAAGGGGTCGCAGGTTCAAATCCTGCTGTCCCGACCACGAACCAACTTAAAAGCCTGTACTGCGTACGGGCTTTTTTGTTTTAGGCCCTAGCGAAAGACCAAATCCTATCCTAGAACTTCTTTGCGGATTCCCTGATATCGGCTTCGCATTTCTAAGTCTAGGAGTTTCAACATGAAAAAATGGATTTTAATGAGCGCTATAGCTTTTTCAGCGCCCTTGATCGTTAGCACAGCTATGGCTTCCACGCCCTCAGTAGGCAAGGTTGGCTCTAATGCGGTGTCAGCCAGCCGTATCAGTAGCAATCAGGTCAATATCAACTCTGCAGATGCCAAGACACTATCTGATGTATTGGTTGGCGTTGGTCCTGCAAAAGCTCAAGCAATTGTTGAATGGCGTAAAAAAAACGGCCCGTTCAAGACAACCGCGGCCTTAGCTGAAGTATCTGGGATAGGCCCAGCTTTGATTGAGCGCAATAAAGACCGTTTAAGAGTGAAGTAACGATTTTATTGCCTCGATTATGCAAGCAGACATTGATAGCAGTCATTGTCTGCGTGCATTAAAAAAGTCTGCTAAGAGATTTTAGTCACAGCTTTAATTTGCGTTTGAAGTAAAAGCATAACGAACTTCAACGACTTAGCTAAAATCCGACTTTTGCAATTATGTTACCCAGTTGACAAATTTAAGGTATTGTTTTTATTCAATAATTTATTATTGTCTATTTTTTGATCGAATTGTGCTGGAGCCCCGAATTATGCTGATACAAAGCAGATACAATTGATCTATCAACAGACTTATCCACAGCTTTTGTGGACAACTTATTTAGGCCCTAGAAGCTAGTATTTTCGGGATGTTGTGCAATCGAAGACGCATTTTTTACTGCAAGTGTGGACTGTTTCTTCGTTGATTATCCTCAAAAGTTAAACGGTAGTTTTTTAGCGATGAACGGTAAATTGATAGGCATCAAGCATGCGACAGTCTGTATCCATAGAGATAGGGCCATGTTTTCTTCTATTTGGAGAATTTGTTTGTGTTAAATGCGTTATGGCTACTATTCTTTGCGCTCAGTGTTGTCATGACGGCCTACCACGCTATTTTTTTAGGCGATATAGATAGCTTTGGGCGTTTGGTACAAGCTTGGTTTGCCGCAGCTAAGACCAGTGTGGAAATTAGTATCGGCTTAGTCGGAATCATGACCTTGTGGCTTGGCCTGTTTAAGGTCGCAGAGCATGCTGGGTTAGTCCGTGTGCTTGGCCGATGGCTTCAACCCTTGCTCAGCCGATTAATGCCCGAGGTGCCGGCTGGGCATCCGGCATTTGGCGCCGTTACGATGAATTTGTCTGCTAACTTTCTCGGGCTAGACAACGCCGCAACGCCTTTAGGCTTGCAAGCTATGCGAGAGTTGCAAAAGCTCAACCCAGAGCCGGAACGTGCGACCAAGGCTCAGTCCTTGTTTTTGGTCTTGAATGCGTCTTCTGTCACGCTAATTCCTGTATCTATTTTCCTGTACCGTGCCCAGCAAGGCGCCCCGGATCCGGCTAGTGTTTTTCTGCCGATCTTAATGGCCACTTCGGCCTCAACAATCGCTGGCCTATTAGCTATTTGCTATATGCATAAAATTTCCCTTTGGGATCGCGTTGTACTCGCTTATGCCGGCGGATTTGCTTTGATCATGGCCGCCATTATTTCCTTGTTGACGAGTCTGCCGCCATCGCAAATGGGGCCCATGTCGGGCGCGCTGGGGAATACCTTGCTGGTTGCGGTCATAGCGATATTTCTCTTTGCCGGATATGCCCGTAAACAACCGGTTTATGAGCAGTTTATTGACGGTGCCCGGGAAGGCTTTCAAACAGCGATTGGTCTCATACCTTATCTTCTAGCTATGCTAGTCGCGATTGGCGGCCTTCGCGAAAGTGGCGTTCTAAATCTCCTGTTAGATGGCATGGTGTTTCTGCTTGGGCTGCTCGCACTCCCAACAGAGTTTGTTCCTGCCTTAACCACGGCGTTTATGAAGCCACTGTCAGGCAGTGGCGCTCGTGCCATGATGTTAGAGACCATGCAAACCTATGGTGTAGACAGTTTCCCTGCGCTGGTTGCAGCGATTGTTCAGGGCTCATCTGAAACCACGTTTTACGTCATTGCGGTTTACTACGGCGTAGTCGGCATTAAGCGCGATAGAGGGGCTTTGGCGGGTGGTTTAATTGCCGATCTGGCAGGCTGCTTAACGGCTATCTTTGCAGCCTATTGGTTTTTCCCACCGACGCTCTAAACCCTAGTCGATCATAGGTCTTGATGCGCTAGAATGTTCAAAGTGCTTATTTATTGAGGTTGTTTTATGCGGCGCGTGGTGTTCAATCAGAAAGGCGGAGTAGGGAAGTCCAGCATTACAGTCAATCTTGCCGCTATCAGTGCTGCTCAAGGTCGACGCACATTGGTGTTAGATCTAGATCCTCAGTGCAATGCCAGTCAGTATTTATTGGGCGATGCCGCGGTTTTTGAGCGAGACAAGCCAGAGCTAACGCCCAATATTGGGCAGTTTTTTGCGCAGTCACTGACGTTTAAAACTAAGGAAAAGCCACTTTCAGAATTTGTGCATCCCACGCCGTTTAGTCACTTGTTTGTGATTCCTTCCAATCCTGAACTTCGTGAGATTGAACACCTGCTGGAGTCTAAGCATAAGATATACAAGCTATCGGCTGCGTTGCAGCAGCTGACTCATAGCTATGATGAAATCTTTATTGATACTCCACCGGCATTCAACTTTTATACCTTGTCGGCATTGATTGCGGCGGAGCGATGCCTTATTCCTTTCGACTGCGATGCGTTTTCACGACGGGCACTTTATACGCTAATGGAAAACGTCCATGAGACTTGCAGTGACCACAATAAGGACCTGAGCATCGAAGGAATCATCATCAATCAATTCCAGCCTAGGGCTTCATTGCCTGTAAAGCTCGTGAATGAACTTCGTGCTGAAGGGTTGCCGGTTCTGGATCCTGCGCTGTCGTCCTCCGTGATTATGAAAGAGTCACATCAACTGTGTATGCCCTTAATTCACCATGCGCCTAAGCACAAATTGACCCAAGAGTTTGTCGCCTTATTTGCCAGCTTGTCGGCTGCCGCAGCTTAATAGCAGAGCTTCTAGCCTAGAGCCTTGAACTGGGCTAGGGTGAACTCTCGCGCTTCCGCATGGTTTACGATCGGACGCGGGTAGCGTGCAAAGAGGGGGCTCATGCCTTTGCTGTGTGGCTCGTGCAGTAGCTTCCCACTTAGCCCCTTAAGCTCTGGCACAAATCGCAGAATGAACTCGCCCTCGGGGTCAAATTTTGGCCCTTGTAGGGTCGGGTTGAAAATACGGAAGTAGGGTGCGGCATCATTTCCAGTGGATGCCGCCCATTGCCATCCGCCATTATTTGCTGCTAAGTCACCATCAATCAGATGTTGCATAAAGTGACGCTCACCCCAGCGCCAATCAATAAACAAATCCTTGCTTAGAAACATCGCCACAATCATCCGCAGACGATTGTGCATCCAACCGGTGGCTTTTAATTGACGCATTGCGGCATCCACAATGGGATACCCCGTTCTGCCTTCGCACCACGCTTGAAAGAGTGCGTCATCGTGACGCCAGGGTAGTGCATCGGTTTCGAGTTTGAAGGCCTGGTGTCTGCACACATGAGGAAAGCCAATCAAAATGTGCTTATAGAAATCGCGCCAGCAAAGCTCGCTGATCCAGACTTCACAACCCGCCCGTGCTGCAGCTCCCAGATGTGCTGCTTGCTGAGCAAGCACGAGGCACTGACGCGCCGATAAAATTCCGGCGGCTAAATACGGCGATAAGGTACTGGTGCCATTGATAGCCGGGTAATTACGTTTTTGATCGTAGAGGGCCACGTCATCGGCAATGAAGACTTGCAGACGCTGCCAGGCATGGGCCTCACCCACTGGCCATAAATGATCAGCAGTTTCTGGGCTTATGGCACTGGTAAGTCCGCCCCAATGCTCTGGTATGACATCAGACTGGGTCAATGACTTTTGGCGCGCTTTTGGTACTGAGAGTAGACGTATAGGCCGCTCTTGAAGCTGCACTAACCAGTTGCGTTTGAAGGGCGTAAACACGGTGTAGAAACGGCCATCGTTAGTGAGTACGCTGGCCGGTGGCAAGATGCATAAATCCTCATGCCAGTGGCAATCAACTCCTAAGCTACTAAGCGACTTAGTCACCGCGCGATCACGTACTTGCTCGTGAATCTCGTACTGACGATTGGCGTGTAAAGCGGTGATGCCTAAAGACTGCACCAAAGAAGCTATTCGATCAGGTAGGTCGGCGTAACGGGAAGCCTTAATGAGGACGAGCGGAATATTTAAGGCGGCTAAATCGCGTTGTAATGTCGCGAGATGCCGG
This sequence comes from Moraxellaceae bacterium UBA2477, assembly GCA_002342025.1. Classification (GTDB taxonomy): domain Bacteria; phylum Pseudomonadota; class Gammaproteobacteria; order Pseudomonadales; family Moraxellaceae; genus Perlucidibaca. The sequence continues at coordinate 8,749 of DDPD01000035.1, forward strand.
CGCTCAAAATCGATTCTAACCCCAGCAACATCATGCTCTATCCATTGCTCAGGGGTTAGACAATAGAGTGCGGTGACTGCCGTGTCTCGGGATTCGCACGCGGCAAAAAGTGCTGTGTTGTCGGCACAGCGCAGGTCCTGTCGAAACCACATTAAGGCATGTGTCATGGCTTTAATGGTCTCGTCGCCACAAATTAATGGCGTGCCTTATTGACGGTAAGTCATGGAAAAATCGAACAGCCTCAACCGTTTTCCGAGTGGATCGCAGGGAGGCGCCGCCCCCCCAAATCTCAACAGACATTGGCAATCGAAAACGCAACTCCTCCAAATACTCAATAGCCTTGCTGGTGGGGTAGGAGGCACTAAACGATATGGCCACGATGTGCATCTTGTGACGCGTAACGGCTTGAGCGACATCGCGTACAGGCATCTGGGCACCGTAACAAACGGCATCGACGTTATCTAACCGTAGAATGGCTTCCACCATCAGAATGCCGAGGGTGTGGGTTTCCTCAGGGGGCGTCGCCAGTAAGACGCGAGGAGGTTGCGTAGCCTCTCTAAGATTACTGATGGCTTGTCGCATCAGCGATTGCACTTGTTCGGTAAACAAATGCTCCTCATGAACTTCCAGCAAGCCCCGCATCCAGGCATCGCCCACAATAAAATTGGCGTACTGCAGGAAATCGATGACAAAGCTCTGCAGGCCCATTTTAATGAGTTGATGCGACAAATAATCTCTAAGTTGTCCTAAGTCACGGGACTTCAGGGTACTTAGTAGTTCTTGTTCAAGCTCAGGTGAGCTATCAAAGCTGGCTTTGCCTTGCGATTTAAGCAGCCGCTCCAACTCCTCTGTATTAAGCAAAATTATTTTGCCCGGACGAAAGCCAAAATCGATGAGACGGCGGAGCAGGCGCAGCTTGGCCACCTGAGGCATGGGGTAAATGCGATCGCCTTGCGCATCGCGTTCTGGCACGGGAAACCCATAACGCCGCTCCCACATACGCAGCAACTCTTTAGAGACCCCTGTTTCACGTTCTACGGCGTTAATAGGGAGTCGTACCGCTGTATCTTCTGCGAGGCTGAATACCTCGGGGATGCTATCGGCTACCACGGTCATTTTTGCGCTCGCTTTTTTAGTGCCTTAAGTACAAATCCAATCACGGGGAGCTTTTCATAGAGCTCCTCTGAGGCATCCCAATAATCACGGTGGTAAATCACTAACCCCGTGCTGCCGAAGCGCAAGTGTGAGCTGCCAACAATGCACCATGCTTTGCTGCGCCAGTTAAAGAGGAAGTGCCAGGTCAAAACCGATTGGCGTTTATCGTCGTCACAAATTTGCTCTTGAATGACAAAGCGGGGCTGCTCAAATTCAGTAAACATATCCTGAAAAATCAATTGAATACGAGCAACATCGCAGACTTCGTTAAACGGGTCTTTGAAGTAAGCGTCGGTTTCATAAAATTGCTCGATCTGGCCCAAGGAGTGGGGGCTAAGCGTTTCAAACCAAGTCGCAAGGTGTTGCGTTAAGACATGTGTGGATATGCTCATGGCGCGTCTCAGGAGTTTTTAGCAATACGGGCGAGTACGGCAAGGCGTAGCCGATCTGGCAAGCGACGAATCAGGCGCAGCACACAGGTAAACCGCTTGGGAAAGTGAATTTCGTAATCACCTCGTTCAAGCCCTTGAATGATTTTTTCCGCAGCAGCCTCTGGCGTCATTAAGGCGGGCATTTCAAAATCGTTTTGTGCGGTGAGGGGGGTGGCCACAAAGCCTGGGTTGATGATGCAGACATCCAAACCCTTAGGCTTAACGTCTATGTATAGGGACTCGGCAAAATTAATCAGGGCGGCCTTGGTGGGTCCATAGACCAATGACTTCGGTAAGCCCATATAGCCAGCCACACTGGCAACCAAAGCAATGCCGCCTTGGCCTCTCGCAAGAAAGTCAGGTAACACCGTGGCTACACCTCGCAAGGTGCCGGTCAAATTCACGTCAATAAGTTGAGCGGCTCGATCGCGATCTAGCTCCCACGCTCGGACAGGGGTGTAGTCAGCGGCGCAAAATACGACCCAGTCAACACCTTGCCATGTAGCGTTAAGCGTTACCCAGGCGCGATCCCAGTCAGCGTTTTCCGTCATGTTGAGCGGAAGTGCGAGCACATGCTTCGGGCTTGCTGAAGCTAGCGCTTGTAGGGGCTCTGCACGGCGTGCGCTAACGGCTACACGAGCCCCCAACGTGACGAGTGATTGCGCTAAAGCCAAGCCAATGCCCGAACTCGCGCCGACCACCCAAACACGCTGTGATGCCCAATCGCTGACCGGTGTGTTTAAGCTCATGGCGTTACCTTTCGGAAGAATAGGGTGATATCGGCTAAATGAATGCCGAATTTGCTCATTTCGGCACGATTGACCAAGGTTTCAGCATCATGCAAATACATCCAATCGTTGAAGGCCACCTCGTAGGTTGTGCCATCAACCGGTAGCCTCAAGGTATAGCGCCATTGCAGGGCATTACCCTGTGTGACCCCCTCCGCGACACCGACAACATCATCCGCGCGGCCTTCATAGCGCCCACCACCTAAATCCTTTAAACGCCAGATGCGCTGTTCTTTCGTACCGTCTGAGTAAATAAAGTCTTCGGTTAAGACACCGTCTTGCCCTTGCCAAACACCCACCAAAGACACCTTAAAGCGCTTAATGACCTTACCTGAGCGATCTTGCACCTGTCCCCAGGCCTCAACCTGGCCATTAAAGTAGTCCCGCAGTGACAGCGCCGGTGTTTCGTTTGCGTAGTCTGCGATTTTGGCGGTGCTACAAGCACTGGCCACAATCGCCATGAAGACAACAATCAGACTGAGACGAACGAACTTGATCATGATTTAGCCCTTGCGCTGTAAAACCACTTGGCGAACACCGGTGCGATCGGAGTCAAACCCGGCTTCGCAATAGGTGTAATAAAAGCGCCAAATTTTCAGGAAGGCCTCATCAAAGCCTTGCGCTCGAATAGCCGGCAATTGAGTTTCAAAATCAGCGCGCCAGCGTCTCAGGGTTTCGGCGTAATCGCGACCAAACTCGAACTCGTCCACAATAGCTAAATTGGCTGAAAGGGCTTTCTGCGCCAAAATTTCAGGTGAGAGCAGCATGCCACCGGGGAAAATGAATTGTTGAATAAAGTCTGTATTCACTCGGTAGGCTTGGAAGCGCTCGTTAGCAATGGTGATGGCCTGGATGCCGGCACGACCATTCGGCTTTAATACCTCATAAATCTTGCCAAAGTAGGAGGGCCAGTAGCTTTCTCCTACCGCCTCAATCATCTCAATGGATACCACGGCATCAAAACTACCGGTGACATCGCGGTAGTCCTGGAACCTAAACTCACACAGCGCCTCTGCGGCTGTGCCCTTAACGCGATTTTTAGCCCATATCAGCTGTTCTTTAGACAGCGAGATGCCCGTCACTTTAACGCCGCGTGTTAGGGCGGCATGTTCGGCAAATCCGCCCCAGCCACAGCCAATTTCTAAGATGTGATCACCCGCCGAGACATTGAGTTGATTTAGCAGGCGCTCATATTTCGCCGTCTGAGCCTCAGCAAGGGGCATGTTGGGAGTAGAAAAAATGGCCGATGAATACGTCATCGTTTGATCGAGCCATAACTTATAAAAGTCGTTGCCCAAATCGTAGTGCGCGTGGATATTCTTTTTGCTGCCTTTGCGGGTATTACGATTGGCAATGAAGTGCTTGAATTTATAAAAAATCTTTCCCCAGAAGCTGCCATAAAACGCCTGACTTAGCGCATCTTCATTAGCCATTGCCATGAGCAACAAAGCGGGAATGTCTGGTATGTCAATCAGGTTATCGCGATAGGCTTCGGCTAGCCCAATATCACCAGAGCGCAAAATCAGGCTGCAAGCTGACCAGTCATTTATGTCTAGAAACGCGTTATGACCGGGTAGCTTCCCGCCATAGACCTGATGTCCGCCACCGGGAAACGTCACCGTTAATGTGCCGATCGTTAGGCGCTCAAACAGCTTTAGCATGAGCTTGGCCATTGCCGGTGCGCGAGCGAGATCAATAGCGGTATTTTCAGACATGCTCATGAGGAAATCTCCAAAGTGGGGGGAGTGGGCTTGCGGTGAAAACTCACCCCTTGCCGCCAAAGTTTTAAGGCTTGCCAATGAATGCGGGCGACCACCACGACGGTGGCCCAGCCCAACTGGCCAAATAATTTCAATAAATTACGATCCGTCATGGCCATGGCATGACCAGAAACATACGTCTTTAAGGACAACTGGCCGTCCTGCCAATAATCAATTTGCACGCGCCTAAAGTTCGCTTGCTGTGCAAATTGGAATTCGTAATGACCGTTCACGGGGTAGAACGGTGAAACATGGAAAACCTTTTCCCGAATCAGCACGGTTTCTACATCAATGACGCCTTTATCTTCTGCCGTCAGTAAGTAACAGTGGCGTTCACCAAAGGTATTGTTGACCTCACACAACACAGCACGCAGTTGCTGCTGCTGATCGTGGCAGTACCAGAAGCTGACCGGGTTAAAGACAAAGCCCAATATTCTTGGCAGCGCATGCAGGTATATATCGCCGTCGGCAAAGTTGATGTGATGGTCTTTTAAAATGCGGCGTATCCACGGCTCAGGATCTCCACCATCACCATGGTCAGCGTCGTAATAGCCAAATAAACGCCATTGGTTATAGCCAAACAAACGGCTGGCCAATTCTTGGCGCCGATGAATCGGGAAATAAATAAACAGGCTTTCATAGGCAAATGCGTTACTAATGCCACCTATGCGGGCATGGCCAACCTTGCCTTTATAAAGCCAAGGCTTATTCATGC
>DDPD01000061.1 GCA_002342025.1 Moraxellaceae bacterium UBA2477
CGCACCTGTGTTTTCAGCCGATTGGTCTCTATCGCTCTCGCGCCGTTGGCCTGAATTTCGCCTGGACTGTCGTGCTTCAGCTCAAGATCCAGCACCACTTGCCCCTCTGTGGTGACTCTAGGCGTAGCTTCAAGACTGAGCTCAGCGTTCACAAAACGCGTGGTGGTCGCGCCACTATGGGTGGTTTCTTGATAGGGAATTTGCTGGCCGGAGGCGATCAGGCCTTTTTGCTGCTCAGCTGTAAGTACGCTGGGTCTTGCCAAAATATCACCCTGCCCATTGCTTTCAAGGGCAGATAACTCCAAATCTAAAGCATGGCCACTCAACCCCAGCACACCATATCGCAGAGCTGAAACTTCACCCCCGGGCGCTGTTAGGGGCACCCGCCCCGCCCATTGCGGCCCGCTGACTTGCCATCGCGCCCCCAGCGCCTGCGCCTGTGTCCGTGACACGGCAACCAACCTTGTTTCTACCAACACCTGACGCGATGGTTTATCTAAAACGACGAGCCATTCTCGAAGTTGGGCAATGCGCGAGGCGGTATCGGTCACGATTAAGGTATTGGTACGCGCATCGACATCGACACGACTTCGAGGCCCAAGCAAGCGCTCATTCGTAGCCGCACTCAGCCATTTCGCTATATCACTGGCTAGCGCATGCTGTAGCGATAGCAGCTGCGTTTGAACCTGCACCTGCATTTCTCGAGCCTGCTGCCCGGCCAGGCGCTGCTTCGCTGATTGGATAGCATCCTCGCCCGTCCCGACCCAAAGCAACCTCCTCTGCGAGGGCAGCACATGCTCTTGCATCACTAGGCCGCGCGCTTGAATCAAGGCCAATAAAGCCTCTCGCGGTTTTTGTGGCGGCAGTTGAAAACTAACACGCCCCTGAACACCCTCAGCGAGCAACACATCGCAACGCGCGCTTTCGGCCAACTGAAGCAGCAAAACCCTGATGTCCACATCGGCAACTTGCGCGCTGAGGGTGCTCTCACGCCCCGCTGCAAGGCCAGCCACACTAATGAAGGCCCACGCCAAGCCGCACACGGCTGCGCGTACGATCCCTGTTCTCATGTTGAGCGTCTCTAGCCACGACATCCTGTCGTCTATGAGGTGTAGCAACGTAGTCATGTTTACGCAAACACGCAGGCACGCTTTTCTTCCTCGTCTTATACTCTGCTCACTAGTCCTTGGTTTGGACGCTTCACGAGTGCCTTGCATGACTGCTGCAACTTCTTCTTTTCACCTAATGCGCTGGCTCGGGCTGGCTTTGACCGGTATTACGCTAGGTGCCAGCGGCTCCTACCTCGCGCTCACGCCTCAGCTACCAGACATTTCAACACTCAAGTCCGTCGAATACGAAACGCCACTGCAGGTCTTCACGCGAGATGGCAAGCTCATTAGCGAATTCGGCGTTAAGCACACCATCCCATTGAAATATAAAGAGATTCCCAAGCCATTTGTGCAGGCTTTTTTAGCCGCCGAAGACGACCAGTTTTTTCAGCACGACGGCATTGACTACGCCGGCCTAGGCCGCGCCTTCAGTGAAATCCTCACCACCGGCAATATTCGCTCGGGCGGCTCCACCATAACCATGCAGGTAGCGAAAAACTATTTCCTGAGTTCGGAACGCACCTTTAGCCGCAAATTTACCGAGTTGATGTTGGCTAAGCGCATTGAAGACTCGCTCAGTAAAGAGGAAATTCTTGAGTTATACCTGAACAAAATTTACCTCGGACAGCGCGCCTACGGCATCGGAGCCGCCGCAAAAATCTACTACGGCAAATCCGTGCAGCAGCTCACGCTGGCCGAAATGGCGATGATCGCCGGCCTGCCAAAAGCCCCCTCCAAGTACAACCCTGTGAGTAACGCAGAGCGTGCACTCATTCGTCGTAACTGGATTATTGGCCGCATGCTCAAACTCGGCTACATCAGCCAAAAAGCCCACGATGCGGCGATTGCTGCGCCGGTGGCGCTTAACTTTAAAGCCAGCATGCAGGATGTACAGGCGCCTTGGTTGGCAGAGATGGTGCGTGAATCCCTGCTCGAACGTTTCGGCAACACGGTGTATGACACCGGTTATAAGGTCTACACCACTGTTGAATCGCGCAATCAAAATGCTGCCAGCGCTGCCGTCATTAATGGCCTACTTGCCTATGACCAACGCCACGGCTGGCGTGGCCCCGAAGGCAATGGCGACTTAGCGGCGTTGAAAAAACTGAGTCGTGTGGGTGGGCTTGAACCCGTGCGGGTGGCCACGGTGAACGCCCGCAGTATCGTCGTGGAAATGCGCTCCGGAGAGCGTGTCACCATTCCCTGGGAAGGCCTGCGCTGGGCTCGCCCCTACATCAACGTAAACAGCATTGGCGCTGCGCCAACTTCTGCCAGCAGCATCGTGAAGGTCAACGATTTCGTGCGTCTTCAACCGGTCGGAAAATCTTGGCGACTGGCGCAAATCCCTGCCGTGCAGGGCCAGCTCATTGCCATGAATCCGGACTCTGGCGCGGTCGAGGCGATTGTGGGTGGCTTTGACTTCAGCCAAAGCAAATTTAACCGTGCGGTGCAAAGCTGGCGTCAGGCGGGCTCCACCATCAAGCCACTCATTTATGCCAAGGCGCTGGAAAGCGGCTATACCCCACTCAGCATGATTGATGACTCGCCACTGACTTTTGGCGACTGGTCACCCAGCAACTCCGACGGCGAGTTCATGGGCCCGATTACGCTGCGCCGCGCCCTCTATTTGTCACGCAATTTGGTGTCTATTCGACTGCTGCAGGCAGTGGGTGTGGGCGATGCCCGCGAGTACCTGAGTCGTTTCAGCCTGGAAAAATCCCGCATGCCGCAGGACTTAACATTAGCGCTGGGCTCCGCTGAAGTGCTACCCATTCAGATGGCCACGGCCTATGCCAGCATCGCCAATGGCGGCCTTCGTGTGAACCCTTATTTCATCGAAAAAGTTGTCGACAGAACTGGCAAGGTTGCCTTCCAAGCTGAGCCTAAGCGTGTTTGTCGCCCCTGTGAGCTCCCCTTACCTGCCCCGGTGGTCACGTCGGATGGTCGCGTTGAGCCCAACGAAGTCATCCCCGGCGTAACGCCCTCTACCACGCCCAGCAGCAGTGGCAATATTTCGGGACAAGGCAACAATATCAATGTCATCGCCCCTACGCCGGAAGCCTATGTACCTAACCATCCGGTCGCTTTGCGCATCATGCGACCACGTGCTGCGCGTCAAATGTATTCCATTTTGCAGGATGTCATTCAGCGTGGTACGGGACGCGGCGCGCTGAGCTTGGGCCGCGCCGATTTAGCAGGCAAAACAGGTACGACAAATGATGCCCGTGATGCTTGGTTCGCCGGCTTTAATGCACAAATGGTGGCGGTGTCGTGGGTGGGTTTTGATGAGCCGAAAAGTCTCGGCAAGGTCGAATACGGTGGCTATGCCGCACTGCCCATCTGGAATCAGTACATGGCCACTGCGCTGCGCGGCATCCCATTCAGCATGCCCCCCAACCCGGCTGGCTTGTCGTCTGTTCGCGTGAATCGAATGACCGGCCAACAAGCTGACGCTTCTGACCCAGAAGCGATTGACGAGCTGGTGCCGACGGAACAGCTGCCCAACCCTGCCAACACATCGCCCGTACCACTGCCAGCACCTGAAGTCATTATGCCCTGAGGTACTTCCGCAGGAGCCGCTACTGCAGCTCCTGCGGATCCACGTCAATTGACCAACGCACTTGCCTCGCGCTCGGCAACGCATCCAGCCAAGGCACTAATGTCGCCAGCAAGGCATGGAGGGTCTTTCGGTCGTCAGCTTTAAGTAACAGGTGCACCCGATTCAGGCCAGCTTTGCGCGCCATCGGCGCCGGAACGGGCCCCCACGCTTGCACACCGTACTTGCCCTGCACAATTTCTACTGCCGCTTGCTGCAAGAAGGTCAGGGGCAAATCTGCTCGGGTCGCCTCCGCCCGCAACAAGGCCAAATACCCAGCCGGTGGCAGACCCAAGAGCTGGCGCTCATTCAACAGCGCCCGCGCAGCAGCAATGTAGCCCTGCGAAAGCAGCGTCACCAACAGTGGATGCTCGGGCTGATGGGTTTGCAGCCACATTTGCCCCGGTTTATCACCCCGCCCGGCGCGCCCGGCCACTTGCACTAACAACTGTGCCAAGCGCTCACCGCCGCGAAAGTCCGCACTGAATAAGGCGCCATCCACATCGGGAATCAGCACTAGGGTGACGCGGGGGAAATGATGCCCTTTGGCGAGCATTTGCGTGCCCACCAAAATGGCCGGACCGGGCTTATGAATTTCATCGAGCAAGCCTTGCAAGGCCCCCTTACGGCGCGTGCTATCTCTATCCACACGGTGAACAGGAATGCCGGGATGGGCTGCTATTAAGGCCTGCTCTAATCGCTCCGTGCCCACACCCACGGGCCGTAAGTCGGTACTGTTGCAGCTCGGGCAGTGACGCGGCGGCGCTTGCTCAAAGCCACAGTGATGACAGTGCAAACGCACAGGGTCGCGGTGCAAAGTGGGGCGCGCATCGCAGCGGCTGCATTCGGCCTGCCAGCCACAATCATGGCAGAGCATGACCGGCGCAAAGCCCCGTCGGTTTATGAATACCAACACTTGTTCGCCGCGCGCTAGCGTTTCACTAATGGCCGTGCGCGCCGCGGCACACAATCCATCCTGAACCGGCTGGCCGCGTAAATCGAGGCAGCGCACGGCAGGTGCCTGCGCCCCGCCCGCACGCTGAGTGAGTGACAAACGCTGATATCGTCCAGCCTGAACGTTAGCAAGCGATTCCAAGGCCGGCGTTGCCGAGCCCAACACAATAGGAATGTTTTCCAATTGCGCCCGCCGCACCGCAACGTCGCGCCCGTGATAACGAAAGCCTTCTTGCTGTTTAAACGATAAATCATGTTCTTCATCGACAATGATGAGGCCCGGTCGAGCCATGGGCGTGAACACCGCCGAACGGGTGCCAATAATCAGGCTGACCTCACCCGAACGCGCAGCGCGCCAAGCATGCAAGCGCTCTTTATCTGTTAGTCCCGAGTGCAACACAGCAAGCGCACAGCGAAAGCGGGCCCGAAAACGAGCCACAGTTTGCGGGGTTAGGCCAATTTCAGGCACCAAGACCAAAACCTGCTGACCGGCCTGTAAAACCCTTTCAATGTGCTGTAAGTAGACCTCGGTTTTACCGCTACCAGTAATGCCCTGCAGCAGAGTGACGTGAAAACCGATTTGCTCACTGAGCAAAGAGAGTGCTGCAGCTTGCTCGCTGTTAAGCGTTAACGGAGTCTCCGCCAGCAGATGTGCTGCTGGCACTACCGTTGCTGGCGTGGCCAAGACAACACGCTCTACTAGCTCTTTTTCTTGCAGTGCCAACAAGGCTTCACGACTCACGCCCAGCGCCTGCAATGCGATATCACTAAGGCCCTGCGCATGCTCGTGTAGCACCTGCCAAGCCTGCTGCTGTCTTACGGCACGGCGCAGTCCTTCTGGCATTAAAGCGAGTCCACGCGGCGTTAAACGCCAGACCTGAGGATGTGGCGCCAGCAAGGGCTCGCCCTGACGAATCAGCACCGGCAACATTTGGCTCAGGGCATCGCCTAATGGGTGCTGATAATAATTCGCTGCCCAGCGCGCCAACGTCCATAGAGCCGGCGGCAGCGCGGGTTCATCATCAAGGATTTCCGTCACGGCTTTGAGTTTGGCGACAGGCACATCACTTTGCTTCACGGCATCCGTCACCAAACCAATCAGCGCTTGGCGCCCAAACGGCACGCGCACCCGCACGCCCGCTACCGGAGTAAGTGCTCCGGCCGGGAGGCGGTAATCAAAGACTTGTCGCAAGGGGGATGGCAGCGCCACCTGTATTAATTTCATCTCGCAAGATTACCACCGCCACCGACGGCTGGCTGTGGCGATCCGCGTCGCCATTGAGTGAAAAGTGTACTTGGCCAAAAAGCAGACATCTTGTAGAATCCGCCACCTTGTTGTGCCCCGCTGAAACGAAGCGACTGTTTCGGTAGGCCAAAAGAATGGATTGATTTCGTACCTCTGCGTTTGCGTTTCACGCCCGCGAGGACGGCGAAGTCACCCGCCCCGTTCTTAACTAGAGGAATTTACTATGCGCGCCGATATCCATCCGCGTTACGAAGAAGTGACTGCCACTTGCTCCTGCGGCAACACCTTCAAAACCCGCTCCACCCTGTGCAAGAACTTCTTGATTGATACTTGCTCCGCTTGCCACCCGTTCTACACCGGCACGCAAAAAGTCGTCGACACAGGCGGTCGTATCGACAAGTTCAAGCAGCGCTTTGGCGCTCGCAGCTTCGCCAAGTAAGCACTGGCAGAGGCCGATCACTTTTAGGGTGATCGTAAAAGGCGAATACTCGGAAACGGGTGTTCGCCTTTTTTATTGGTACAATCGCGCCCACTTAAGCGCCCACAGGGCAGCTTGCTGACTAGCGCGCGACCCGCTTTGGAATAAATGATGAAGTCTGCACTCGAAAACCTGTTAACCACAGCCCTCGACACCCTGCGCGCCGAAGGCGCTCTGCCGGCAGATTTCAGCCCGGCCATTCAGCTCGATCGCACGCGCGACAAGGCGCATGGCGACTGGGCCACCAACCTCGCCTTGGCCAGTGCAAAAGCCGCTGGCCGCAAGCCGCGCGAGATTGCCGACGCCATCGTCGCCGCCTTGCCCGCCAACACAGTGGTGAGCAAGGTCGAAATTGCCGGCCCCGGCTTCATCAACTTTTTCCTTGCGGGTGCCACCGAATTTGCCGTGCTCAGCCAGATCTTCGCTGACGCAGCCAATTTCGGTCGCACACCGCGTCGTCAGCAGAAGCTGCAGGTTGAGTTCGTCTCCGCTAACCCGACCTCCTCGCTGCATGTTGGTCATGGTCGCGGTGCCGCCTACGGCATGACCGTGGCCAACCTGCTCGATGCCGTCGGCTACGATGTGCAGCGCGAGTACTACGTTAACGATGCGGGTCGTCAGATGGCCATCCTCGCCACCTCGACCTATCTGCGCTATGTCGAATCGCATCCAGTCGAGTCCGGCATTGCTGCTGGTGCGACGTTTGTGTTCCCGAGCAATGGCTATCGCGGCGATTACATCCGCGACATCGCCGCCAGTGTCACGGCCAGCCACGGCGCAGCGTTGGTCAAGCCGGTCGCCGATTTGTTTGCGAATGTCCCTGCCGATGCCGTGAAAGATGCCGCGGGCGAGGTCATTTCAGGCGACAAGGAAGCTCACATTGACGGCCTAATCGCCAATGCCCGTGCCCTGCTCGGCAGCGAGGGCTACGACGTGTTCTTCCGCGCCGCCCTCGACAGCATCCTCAGCGACATCCGCCAGGATCTGGGCGAATTCGG
>DDPD01000028.1 GCA_002342025.1 Moraxellaceae bacterium UBA2477
AAATCTTCGCCTAAGGGTGAATAAAGGCTGAGGGTTCGCCCTCAGCCTGTTGTACTTGTTTAGGCCAGTAGTTCAATTGGTAGAGCACCGGTCTCCAAAACCGGGTGTTGGGGGTTCGAGTCCCTCCTGGCCTGCCATATTCAAGCGCGGTAACGCGTTTTTTTCGTGTCTGAGAGTCTGATTTATGACGGCACCAGTCGAAACGGTTCGTGACCCAAAAAATACGATTAAATGGGTCGTAGCGATTGCTCTGATCGCAGCTGCTGCTTTGGTAAATCGCATGCTGCCAGAAATGTCACTGGTGCTTCGCGGCCTGTTAATGACTGCACTCGTTGTGATGGCGTTGGTATTGGCTGCGCTAACGCTCCAGGGTAAGTCCTTTATTGATCTTCTGCAGCAGGCTCAAATTGAGCTGCGAAAAGTGGTTTGGCCAACTCGTCAAGAGACGTCTCAGACAACACTGATTGTGCTTGTGGTAGTGGTTATTATGTCGCTGCTGCTGTGGGGCATGGACTCGCTGTTTGGCTTCGCAATTTCTGCGGTCATTGGTTAATCGGAGTCATTATGAGCAAGCGTTGGTTTGTTGTGCACGCCTACTCGGGCTTCGAGAAGCAAGTTATGCGCTCCTTAACGGAGCGAGTTCGTTTGGCAGGAATGGAGGATCGCTTCGGGGATATCCTCGTGCCAACTGAAGAAGTCGTTGAAATGAAAAACGGCGTGAAGCGTAAGACCGAGCGTAAGTTTTTCCCGGGCTATGTTCTGGTTCAGATGGAAATGTCGGAAGAGACATGGCATCTCGTGAAAGAGTGTCCAAAGGTCATGGGTTTTATTGGTGGCAAGGCAGATAAGCCGGCCCCAATTAGTGATCGTGAAGCTGAAGCCATTCTGAATCGTGTTCGTACGACGGTGGATGCACCGCGTCCGAAGACGCTGTTTGAGCCGGGCGAAATGGTTCGTGTCTCGGATGGTCCGTTTGCAGATTTCAACGGCACTGTTGAAGAAGTTAATTACGAGAAGAGTCGCCTGCGTGTTGCGGTGATGATTTTCGGTCGTTCAACCCCGGTTGAGCTCGAATTTACTCAGGTTGAAAAGGTCTGAGCCAATACGTCCCTTCGGGGGCGTTTCGTCATGCAGATAGGCTGCGTGATTGAACTTGGGGAGCCGTAAGGCGCTAGCACCCACGGAGTAGTACCATGGCAAAGAAAATTGATGCCTACATCAAGCTGCAGGTTCCTGCAGGAAAGGCAAACCCGTCGCCACCCATCGGCCCAGCACTGGGTCAGAAAGGCGTAAACATCATGGAATTCTGTAAGGCATTCAACGCTGCCACGCAGAAAATGGAAGTGGGCCAGCCCATTCCTGTCGTGATTACGGTTTATTCCGATCGCTCATTCACTTTTGTGATGAAGACACCGCCGGCAACTTACCTGCTCAAGAAGGCCGCTGGCCTGAAGAGTGGTTCGCCGCGTCCAAATACACAGAAGGTTGGCAAGGTAACTCGTGCTCAGCTCGAAGAAATTGCTACCACTAAGAAGGCCGATTTGACGGCTGCCGACATGGATGCTGCCGTGCGTACGATCGCCGGTTCTGCACGCTCCATGGGTCTTGAAGTAGAAGGAGTCTGATCATGGCTAAGTTAAGCAAGCGTCAGGCCGCTATTAAAGCCAAATTGGTTCCAGGCAAGCTCTACAGCATCGAAGAAGCCGTAGCATTTTTAGCTTCGCTGCAGCCCGCCAAGTTCAAAGAGTCGATCGATGTTGCTGTAAACCTCGGCATCGATCCACGTAAGTCGGACCAAGTGGTTCGTGGCGCCACAGTTCTGCCAGCAGGTACCGGCAAGACTGTTCGCGTTGCTGTTTTCGCTCAGGGCGCAAACGCTGAAGCCGCAAAGGCTGCAGGCGCCGATGTCGTCGGTTTTGATGATCTTGCTGAGTCGATTTTGGCTGGCAACTTGGACTTTGATGTCGTTATCGCTTCGCCAGACGCCATGCGCGTTGTCGGTAAGCTCGGTACGGTTCTCGGTCCACGTGGTCTGATGCCAAACCCGAAAGTCGGTACTGTGACGCCAGACGTCGCTGGCGCTGTAAAAAATGCCAAGGCCGGTCAAGCGCGCTACCGCGTAGACAAGGGCGGTATCATTCACGCCGCTGTTGGTCAGGTCGATTTCACGGCTGATGCGATCAAGCAAAACGTTGAAGCCTTGGTTTCCGATTTGAAGAAAGCCAAGCCAGCAACCAGCAAGGGTGTTTACCTGAAAAAGGTAACCCTGTCGACAACGATGGGCCCAGGCTTGGCCATCGACCTGTCCACACTGGGCGCAACAGCGTAAAAAATTCGTAGGCCTTAGGGCTTACACATGGACTTTGAAGTCGCCCGTTCGCGGGCGAGCGTTAAAGACCACAGGCGTTGTGCTCGGCTTGCCGATGACGCGACTTAAAACAACAGCCTGCGTAGACGCGGTGTGGTTTCAAGCTCAAAGGCTCTGTAACCCCCGCGCGCAATCGCAAGGTTGCATGGGGTCGGCGGTTTTGCCGCCGATGAACTTAGTGGAAGGAGGTTACAGTGACTCTTCGTATTGAAGATAAAAGAGAGATCGTCGCTGCCGTTAATAAGGCAGCTTCCGGTGCTTTCGCAGCTGTTGTCGCCGACTATCGCGGTCTCACTGTGGGCCAGCTGACTCAGCTGCGCACAAAGGCTCGCGAACAAGATGTGTACCTGCGCGTTGTTCGTAACACGCTGGCACGTCGCGCGATCGCTGGTACTTCGTTTGAAGTATTGGATGCATCGCTGGTCGGACCAAGCATCATTGCGCTTTCGTTGTCCGAGAATGACATGGGCGCTGCTGCCCGTATCTTCCAAGACTTCTTGAAAGACAATCCGAAAGCTCCGTTGGAAGTGAAGGCTCTGTCCATTGACGGAAAGCTCTATGGCGCGAAAGACATCGATGTCGTCGCCAAGCTGCCGAACCGTGAACAGGCTCTGACGATGTTCGCATCTGTGCTTCAGGCGCCTATCTCGAAGTTCGCCCGACTGATGACGTCGGTCAAAGAACAGAAAGAAGCTGCTTGATTACTGCTTGAAATCAACACCTATTGAAACCCCGTTGGGAGACGAAAAATGGCTCTGTCCAAAGATGATATTCTGAATGCCGTAGCTGAAATGACCGTGATGGAACTGGTCGACCTGATTTCGGCTGTTGAAGAAAAGTTCGGCGTGTCGGCCGCTGCTGTTGCCGTTGCTGCTGCTCCGGGTGCTGGCGCTGCTGTTGCTGAAGAACAGACTGAATTCAACGTTGTTATGACCAGCTTTGGTGGTAACAAGGTTGCGGTCATTAAGGTTGTTCGCGAAATCACCGGCCTGGGCTTGAAAGAAGCTAAGGATCTGGTTGAAGCGGCTCCTAAGGCTGTTAAGGAAGCTGTGTCGAAAGACGAAGCTGCCGACATCAAGAAGAAGTTGGAAGAAGCTGGCGCCACTGTCGAAGTCAAGTAAGTCTTGGCTTTACAGTGCCGCACGGGCTAAGCCCGGCATGCAGCACGGCTGGAGGCTCCACGGAGCCTCCGGCCTTTTTCCGTTAATGCGGAAATGAATTAAGAACATAGGCCAAAGTGCCGGCCTAAGCTCTGATCTATCAGTGCTTAGGCCGTCGCTTTGCAGCACGAAGCGGCGCCTTTTCACGAGGCTCAAGCACAGTTGAGGACCCAGATGGCATACTCATATACCGAGAAGAAACGCATCCGAAAGAACTTCGGCAAGCTCCCGTCATTGATGGACGTGCCGTATCTTCTGGCCATTCAGGTGGACTCGTATAGAGCCTTCCTGCAAGATGGCAAAAGCGCCAAAGGCCGCGAAGATGTTGGCCTGCAGGCAGCGTTCCGTTCCGTGTTCCCTATCGTCAGCTATTCCGGCAACGCCGCCCTCGAGTTCGTTGAGTACAACCTCGGCAACCCGATGTTCGATGTACGCGAATGCGTATTGCGTGGCGTAACTTATGCCGCGCCGTTGCGCGTGAAGATTCGTCTGATCATTTATGATCGTGAAGCTTCCGTAAAGACCATCAAAGACATCCGCGAACAGGAAGTCTACATGGGCGAAATGCCGCTCATGACTGAGAATGGCACCTTCATCATCAATGGCACCGAGCGTGTCATTGTGTCGCAGCTGCATCGTTCCCCTGGCGTGTTCTTCGATCACGACAAGGGCAAGACGCACTCGTCCGGTAAGCTGCTGTATAACGCCCGCATCATTCCTTACCGTGGTTCGTGGTTGGACTTTGAGTTCGACCCGAAGGACCTGGTATTCGCACGTATTGACCGTCGTCGTAAATTGCCGGCCACCATCATGCTGCGTGCGCTGGGTTATAGCTCTGAAGAAATGCTGGAAATGTTCTTCGAGTTCAGCACCATTCATATTGAAGATGGTCAGTTCAAGTTAGACCTCGTCGCCGAGCGTCTGCGTGGTGAGACCGCAACCTTTGACATTATGGCCAAGGGTAAGGTTATCGTTGAAGCGGGTCGCCGTATTACTGCGCGCCACATCCGTGACATCGAAAAAGCGGGTCTGACTCAGCTCGATATTCCACCAGAGTATCTGTTCGGTAAGGTCAATGCTAAAGCTTTGGTCAACCAGCACACGGGTGAAGTCATTGCAGAGTGCAACACGATTCTCAATGACGAAGTTCTGAAGAAAGTTGGCCAAGCCGGCATTAAGTCGTTCGGCATTCTGTACACCAACGATCTGGACCGTGGTCCTTTCTTGGCCGACACCCTGCGCGCAGATCCTGCCCGTTCGGAGCTGGAAGCCCTGGTCGAAATCTATCGCATGATGCGTCCGGGCGAGCCGCCCACTAAGGATGCGGCTGAGAACCTGTTCAAGAACTTGTTCTTCTCTGCAGAGCGTTACGACCTGTCGGCCGTTGGCCGCATGAAGTTCAACCGTCGCTTGGGCCGTGATACGGATACTGGCGAAGGCGTGCTGTCGCGTGAAGATATCGTTGCCGTGCTCAAGGGCATGATCGATATTCGTAATGGTAAGGGTGAAGTCGATGACATCGATCACCTCGGCAACCGTCGTATCCGTTCCGTCGGTGAAATGACCGAGAACCAATTCCGTGTTGGTCTGGTTCGTGTTGAGCGTGCGGTCAAGGAACGTCTGTCGATGGCAGAGTCCGACAACCTCATGCCGCAGGACTTGATTAACGCCAAGCCGGTGTCGGCCGCGATCAAGGAATTCTTTGGTTCCTCGCAGCTTTCGCAGTTCATGGACCAAAACAATCCGCTCTCGGAAATTACCCACAAGCGCCGCGTTTCCGCGCTTGGCCCGGGCGGTTTGACGCGTGAGCGCGCTGGCTTCGAAGTGCGTGACGTGCATCCGACGCATTACGGTCGTGTGTGTCCAATCGAAACGCCGGAAGGTCCGAACATTGGTCTGATCAACTCGCTCTCGAGTTTTGCCCGCACCAACGAGTATGGCTTCCTTGAGTCGCCATACCGTAAGGTTATTGATGGCAAGGTCACCGACGACTATGTCTACCTGTCCGCCATCGAAGAAGCGGATCAGGTCATTGCGCAGGCTGACTCTGGGGTTGACTCCAAAGGCATGCTGATCGACGACTTGGTAGACGTTCGTCACAAGAATGAATTCACCGTGATGACACCTGAGAAGGTGACGTTCATGGACGTGTCGCCGCGCCAAGTGGTATCGGTCGCTGCGTCGCTGATTCCGTTCCTTGAGCACGACGACGCTAACCGCGCCCTCATGGGTTCGAACATGCAGCGTCAGGCCGTGCCGACTCTGCGTTCGGAAAAGCCACTCGTGGGCACCGGCATGGAGCGCTATGTTGCGCGTGACTCCGGTGTTTGCGTCATGGCTCGTCGCGGTGGCGTGATCGACTATGTTGATGCCGCACGTATCGTTGTTCGCGTTAAGAATGATGAAGTTGTGCTCGGCGAAGCCGGTGCCGACATCTACAACCTGACCAAGTACACCCGCTCCAACCAAAACACTTGCATCAACCAGCGTGCGTTGGTGAAAGTCGGTGATGTGGTTGAGCGTGGCGACACGCTGGCTGATGGTCCATCCGTGGACCTCGGCGAGCTGGCTCTGGGTCAGAACATGCGCGTCGCGTTCATGCCGTGGAACGGTTACAACTTCGAAGACTCCATCCTCCTGTCGGAGCGTGTTGTTAAGGAAGACCGTTTCACCTCGATCCACATCCAGGAACTGTCGTGTATTGCGCGTGACACCAAGCTGGGTGCGGAAGAAATTACCGCTGACATCCCGAACGTAGGCGAAGCTGCACTCTCCAAGCTGGACGAGTCGGGCATCGTTTACATCGGTGCTGAAGTCAATGCCGGCGACATTCTGGTGGGCAAGGTTACGCCGAAAGGCGAAACCCAGCTGTCTCCAGAAGAGAAGCTGCTGCGTGCCATCTTCGGTGAGAAGGCGTCTGACGTTAAAGACTCGTCCCTGCGCGTGCCGTCCGGCACCAAGGGCACGGTCATCGACGTGCAGGTCTTTACTCGCGATGGTATCGAAAAAGATCCACGTGCCAAGGCCATTGAAAAGGCTCAGCTCGACGAATACCGCAAGGACTTGAAGGAAGAGTACCGTATCTTCGAAGAGGCAACGGCTGCGCGTCTGCGTGAAGCCCTGACCGGTCAGAAGGTTAATGGCGGTGCTGGCTTCAAGAAAGGCGCTGTGCTGACAGAAGAAGATCTGTACGGCATGGAGTTGGCTAAGTGGTTCGAATTGCGTCCGGCGGACGAGCTGGTTGCTGAGCAGCTAGAAAAGGCTCAAGCCTTCCTCGCTGAGCGTCAGGCCGACATCGAAGCGAAGTTCGAAGACAAGAAGCGCAAGATCACCACGGGCGACGACCTCGCGCATGGCGTTCTCAAGGTCGTCAAAGTCTATCTGGCGGTGAAGCGTCGCATCCAGCCAGGCGACAAGATGGCTGGTCGTCACGGTAACAAGGGTGTGGTTTCCATCATCATGCCAGTGGAAGACATGCCGCATGACGAGCATGGCGAACCCGTAGACATCGTGCTTAACCCGCTTGGCGTTCCTTCCCGTATGAACGTCGGTCAGATTCTCGAAACCCACCTCGGTTGGGCGGCGAAGGGTCTCGGCCAGCGTATCGGCGAGATGCTCGATGAGCAGCGCAAGATCAGTGAAGTACGTAAGTACCTCGATCAGATCTACAACGGCGTGGGCGGTCAGCAAGAACAGATCAGTTCGTTGACTGACGACGAAGTGACCGCTCTGGCGAAGAACCTGCGCGCCGGTGTGCCCATCGCGACGCCGGTATTCGACGGTGCTCACGAGTCCGAGATCAAGGCGCTGCTGAAGCTGGCAGGCCAGAACGAGAACGGTCAGCAGTGGCTCTATGACGGCCGTACCGGTGAGCGTTTCGATCGCCAGGTTACCGTCGGATACATGTACATGCTCAAGCTCAACCATTTGGTTGATGACAAGATGCATGCGCGTTCGACCGGCTCCTACTCGCTCGTTACTCAGCAGCCGCTGGGTGGTAAGGCGCAGTTCGGTGGTCAGCGTTTCGGGGAAATGGAGTGCTGGGCACTTCAGGCCTACGGCGCGGCTTACACCTTGCAGGAAATGCTGACGGTGAAGTCCGACGATGTGAACGGCCGTACCCGCGTCTACAAGAACATTGTCGACGGCGATCACCGTATGGAGCCGGGCATGCCAGAGTCCTTCAACGTACTCGTGAAGGAAATCCGGTCGCTCGCGATCAACATGGAACTGGACAACGAGTAAGCCTGACGAGAGGCGGCGTGTGGCGACCAAGTCGCGCACGCCGTCCCCACAAGTTGCTTTGGGAGAATTGCCTTGAAAGATCTGCTCAGCCAACTGCGCAACCAGGGAAGTGATGTCGAAGAGTTCGACCGCATCCGCATCGGCCTGGCCTCGCCAGACCTGATCCGTTCCTGGTCATTCGGCGAAGTTAAAAAGCCGGAAACCATTAATTACCGCACGTTCAAACCAGAGCGTGATGGCCTGTTCTGCGCCAAAATCTTTGGCCCGATCAAGGACTACGAGTGCCTGTGCGGTAAGTACAAGCGCATGAAGTTCCGTGGTGTCATCTGCGAAAAGTGTGGCGTTGAAGTCACCATGGCGAAAGTACGCCGTGAGCGCATGGGCCACATCGAACTGGCATCGCCAACCGCGCACATTTGGTTCTTGAAGTCGCTGCCGTCGCGTATCGGTCTGCTGCTGGACATGACCCTGCGTGACATCGAGCGCGTGCTTTATTTCGAAAACTTTGTTGTTATCGATGCCGGCATGACCACCCTCGAAAAGGGTCAGCTGCTCAATGACGAAGAGTATTACACCGCCCTTGAAGAGCATGGCGATGAGTTCGATGCCCGCATGGGCGCCGAAGCCATTCAGGCTCTGCTGGCCGACATCGACCTCGAAAACGAAGTCGTACGTCTGCGCGAAGAAATTCCAGCTACCTCGTCGGAAACCAAGCTGAAGAAGCTGTCCAAGCGTCTCAAGCTGGTTGAATCGTTCCTGAACTCGGGCAACAAGCCAGAGTGGATGGTTATGACGGTTCTGCCGGTTCTGCCGCCAGACCTGCGCCCGCTGGTTCCGCTTGATGGCGGCCGCTTTGCGACCTCCGATCTGAACGACCTTTACCGTCGCGTGATCAACCGTAACAACCGTCTCAAGCGTCTGCTCGACTTGAGCGCGCCAGACATCATCGTGCGCAACGAAAAGCGTATGTTGCAGGAAGCGGTTGACGCCCTGTTGGATAACGGCCGTCGCGGTCGTGCCATTACCGGTACCAACAAGCGCCCACTGAAATCCTTGGCCGACATGATCAAGGGTAAGCAGGGTCGTTTCCGCCAGAACTTGCTCGGTAAGCGCGTCGATTACTCCGGCCGTTCCGTCATCACCGTGGGCCCAACACTGCGTCTGCACCAGTGTGGTTTGCCTAAGAAGATGGCGCTTGAACTATTCAAGCCGTTCATTTTTGGCAAGTTACAGGCCCAAGGCTTGGCAACCACCATTAAAGCCGCGAAGAAGATGGTTGAGCGCGAAACCCCGGAAGTCTGGGATATTCTCGCCGACGTGATTCGCGAACATCCGGTCATGCTGAACCGCGCACCGACACTTCACCGTCTCGGTCTGCAAGCGTTCGAACCGGTACTGATTGAAGGTAAGGCAATCCAGTTGCATCCGCTCGTCTGTACGGCATTCAACGCCGACTTCGACGGTGACCAAATGGCTGTCCACGTGCCGCTGACGCTGGAAGCCCAGCTAGAAGCGCGTGCGCTGATGATGTCGACCAACAACATTCTGTCGCCAGCCAACGGTGAGCCTATCATCGTGCCGTCGCAGGACGTGGTGCTCGGTCTCTACTACATCACCCGTGATCGTGTGAACGGCAAGGGTGAGGGCATGATCTTCGCTGACTTCGCCGAAGTGACGCGTGCGCTCGGCAACAAGTTTGTTGAAGTTCATACGCGCATCAAGGTGCGCATCAACGAAGTCACCATCAATGACGACGGTGAAAAGGTTGAGCGTAAGTTCCTCGCCGACACCACCCCAGGCCGTTGCTTGTTGTGGAATATCGTGCCCAAGGGCTTGCCGTTCGAGCTGATCAACCAAGCCATGACCAAGAAGAATATTTCTCGTCTTCTGAACAGCTGCTACCGCGTGCTGGGTCTGAAAGACACAGTGATCTTCGCTGACCAACTTATGTACCTCGGCTTTGCTCAGGCGACATACTCCGGCGTTTCCGTCGGCATGGAAGACATGGTCATTCCAGAAGCCAAAGCCAAGATCATTGGCGGCGCTGAAGAAGAAGTGCGTGAAATTGAATCGCAGTTCGCTTCGGGTCTGGTCACCAAGGGTGAGCGTTACAACAAGGTCGTGGACATCTGGTCACGTACTAACGAACAAGTCGCCAAGGCAATGATGGACAACCTCTCCACGGAGAAGGTCATCAACAAGCAGGGCGTGGAAGAAAGCCAGAAGTCGTTCAACTCGATCTTCATCATGGCCGATTCCGGTGCTCGTGGTTCTGCTGCACAGATTCGTCAGCTCGCCGGTATGCGTGGCCTCATGGCTAAGCCAGACGGCTCCATCATTGAAACGCCAATTAAGGCGAACTTCCGTGAAGGCTTGACGGTTCTTCAGTACTTCATCTCCACCCACGGTGCTCGTAAGGGTCTCGCGGATACGGCGTTGAAAACAGCTAACTCCGGTTACCTGACCCGCCGTCTCGTTGACGTTGCTCAGGATCTCGTGGTTACCGTTAACGATTGCGGTACGACCCGCGGCGTTCTGATGACACCACTGATCGAAGGTGGCGATATCGTTGAGCCGCTGCGCGAGCGCGTACTGGGTCGTGTGGTCGCGAAAGACATTCTGGTGCCAGGCACTGATGAAGTCTTGGCGCCTGCCGGCACCTTGCTCGATGAGAAGTGGGTGGACCGTCTGGAATTGGCCGGTGTAGACGAAGTCTATGGCCGTTCCGTGATCACCTGTGAAACGCGCTTCGGCGTGTGCTCGATGTGCTACGGCCGTGATTTGGCCCGTGGTCATCGCGTCAACATCGGTGAGTCCATTGGTGTTATGGCTGCGCAGTCGATCGGTGAGCCGGGTACCCAGCTGACCATGCGTACCTTCCACATCGGTGGTGCCGCGAGCCGTGCTTCGGCCGTTTCCAGCGTGCAAATCCGTAACGACGGTAAAGCGCGTCTGCACAACATCAAGACTGTACAGCAGTCGAATGGCAACCTCGTGGCCGTTTCGCGTTCCGGTGAAATCGGTATTGCTGATGCCCGTGGTCGTGAGCGTGAGCGTTATAAGCTGCCTTACGGCGCCGTGCTGTCGGTAGTGGATGGTCAAGAAGTGAAGGGCGGGCAGATCGTGGCTACCTGGGATCCGCATACCCACCCGATCATCACCGAGCAGACGGGTCGCGTGAAGTTTGTTGATATGGAAGACGGCATCACTGTTCGTCACCAAACCGACGAACTGACCGGCCTGACCAACATCGAAATTATGGATCCTAAGGATCGTCCAGCCGCCGGCAAGGATTTGCGTCCAGCCGTGCGTTTGGTTGATGCCAAAGGCAATGTCATTAACATCGAAGGCACTGAGCAGCCAGCCCAGTACTTCCTGCCACCAGGCTCCATTACTGCGCTGCAAGATGGCGCTGTCGTGGGTGTTGGTGAAGTTGTGGGTCGTATTCCACAGGAATCGTCGAAGACCCGTGACATCACCGGTGGTTTGCCGCGTGTGGCTGACTTGTTCGAAGCGCGTAAGCCAAAGGAACCAGCCATCTTGGCTGAGACCAGCGGTATTGTGAGCTTCGGTAAAGAAACCAAGGGTAAGCATCGTCTCATCATCACGCCGGATGACGGCAGTGAAGTGTACGAAGAGCTGATTCCTAAGTGGCGCTCCATCAACATCTTCGAAGGCGAGCGTGTGTCGCGTGGCGAAGTGGTGTCTGATGGTCCGCAGAGCCCGCATGACATTCTGCGTCTTAAGGGTGAAACCGCGCTGGCCACGTACATCGTTAATGAAGTGCAGGACGTTTACCGTCTGCAGGGCGTGAAGATCAACGACAAGCACATCGAAGTGATTATTCGCCAGATGCTGCGCAAAGTTGAAATCACCGAAAACGGCGATAGCTCCTTCATTAAGGGTGAGCAAGTGGAACTGGCTCGCGTTTTGGAAGAGACCGAAGAGCTGCTGGCAGCCGGTAAGTTCCCAGCGAAGTATGAGCGCGTGCTCATGGGTATCACCAAGGCATCGCTGTCGACCGAATCGTTCATTTCGGCGGCATCGTTCCAAGAAACCACGCGTGTTCTGACCGAAGCGGCTGTGACCGGCAAGGAAGATGACCTGCGTGGCTTGAAAGAGAACGTCGTTGTGGGTCGTCTGATTCCAGCGGGTACAGGCTTTGCCTACCATGCCCGTCGTCGTCAAGAGCGTCTCGATGCTCTGACGCTGGCTCAAGGTCCAACGGCAGCTGATGTAGAACAAGCTTTGACTGAAGCCCTCAATTTCGAAGGCTGAGGTAAAAATCGGGCAGTGATCGTTCCTTGACGGGGGCGAGCACTGCTCATAGAATGCGCAACCCTGAAAAAAGGCCTTTATTGGTCTCTTTTCAGTTGCGATTTATAACGGGAGAGTAGGGCCGCTATGGCAACAACCAATCAATTGATCCGTAAGGGTCGCCAAGCACTGGTCGAAAAGTCCGGTGTGCCGGCACTTAAAGGCAGCCCACAGCGTCGTGGTGTCTGTACACGTGTTTACACCACAACCCCAAAGAAGCCGAACTCGGCTCTCCGTAAGGTTTGCCGTGTTCGTCTGACTTCGGGTTTCGAAGTGAGCTCCTACATCGGTGGTGAAGGCCACAACTTGCAAGAGCACAGTGTTGTGCTTATCCGCGGCGGTCGTGTTAAGGATCTCCCCGGTGTTCGTTATCACACTGTTCGTGGTTCGCTCGATTGCGCAGGCGTTAAAGGCCGTATGCAGTCGCGTTCCAAGTACGGTGCTAAGCGTCCGAAGAAGTAATTTTCGGTTGCAGTAAGGCCGGGCGGAATACTTTGTCCCGGATCACCCTGAAGCTTAATTAAAGGTTCATAGAGTCATGCCAAGAAGAAGAGTTGTAGCAGCACGTGAAATCCTTCCGGATCCAAAGTTCGGAAGCCAGACCCTCGCCAAGTTCATGAACCAGGTGATGGAATCCGGCAAGAAGTCGACAGCAGAATCCATTGTTTACGGCGCGCTCGCTCGCGTTGCAGAAAAGAACAAGGGCAACCCAGTCGAATTCTTCGAAACGGTTCTGGAAAAGCTGCGTCCGATGGTCGAAGTAAAGGCTCGTCGTGTCGGTGGTGCCACCTATCAGGTACCCATGGAAGTACGCCCCTCCCGTCGTACTGCCCTGGCCATGCGCTGGTTGGTGGACTGCGCGCGCAAGCGTTCGGAAAAGACCATGGCTCTTCGTCTTGCTGGCGAATTGCTGGATGCCGCTGAAGGTAAGGGCGCTGCAATCAAGAAGCGTGAAGATGTGCACCGCATGGCCGAAGCCAACAAGGCTTTCGCGCACTACCGTTTCTAATGACACGCCGTTAATTTAAGGCTGAGGATTATTCAGTGGCTAGAACTACCCCGCTTAACCGATACCGCAACATTGGTATCTCGGCGCATATTGACGCCGGCAAAACCACGACGACTGAGCGTGTTCTGTTCTACACCGGTGTGAACCACAAAATCGGTGAAGTTCATGATGGCGCAGCGACAATGGACTGGATGGAACAGGAGCAGGAGCGTGGTATTACCATTACTTCTGCTGCTACGACTTGCTTCTGGTCCGGTATGGCCAAGCAGTTTGAGCCGCACCAGATCAACATCATTGACACCCCGGGTCACGTTGACTTCACCATCGAAGTGGAGCGCTCGATGCGCGTCCTCGACGGTGCGTGCATGGTCTATTGTGCCGTTGGTGGCGTGCAGCCGCAGTCCGAGACTGTTTGGCGTCAGGCCAACAAGTACAAGGTTCCACGTCTCGCCTTCGTGAACAAGATGGACCGTACCGGTGCCAACTTCTTCCGCGTTGTTGAGCAGATGAAAGTGCGTCTCGGTGGTAACCCTGTGCCTCTCTGTGTTCCTATCGGTGCTGAAGAGAACTTCGAGGGTATCGTCGATCTGGTCACCATGAAGGCAATCTACTGGGATGAAGCTTCTCAGGGTATGAAGTTCGAAGCGCGCGACATTCCAGCTGCTTTGCAGGCTGAATGCGATAAGTGGCGTTCGAACCTCGTCGAGTCGGCTGCTGAGGCCTCCGAAGAGTTGATGAATGAATACCTCGAAAATGGCGACTTGAGCGAAGAGCAGATTCATACTGCAATTCGTATGCGTACTTTGGCTGGTGAAATTCACCCAATGCTTTGCGGTTCTGCATTCAAGAACAAAGGCGTTCAGGCCATGCTTGATGCGGTGATTCGTTACCTGCCAGCGCCCAATGATCTACCTCCTGTGTCCGGCATTTTGGATGACAAGGCTGAGTCGGAAGGCTTCCGTACTTCCTCCGATGAAGAGTCGTTCTCGGCACTGGCATTCAAGATCATGAATGACAAGTTTGTCGGAAACTTGACGTTCGTGCGCTGCTATTCGGGCGTTCTGAAGTCGGGTGATGCGGTTTGGAACCCAGTTAAGGGTAAGAAAGAGCGTATTGGCCGTATCCTCCAGATGCACGCTAACCAGCGTGAAGAGATTTCGGAAATTCGCGCCGGCGATATCGCCGCTTGCGTAGGTTTGAAGGATGTAACGACAGGTGACACCCTTTGTGATGAAAATAACATCATCACCTTGGAGCGCATGGAGTTCCCTGAGCCTGTGATTTCCGTGGCCGTTGAACCAAAAACCAAGGCTGACCAAGAAAAGATGTCTACCGCTCTCGGTCGTCTCGCCAAGGAAGATCCATCATTCCGTGTGCGTACAGACGAAGAGTCCGGCCAGACCATCATCTCCGGCATGGGCGAGCTTCACCTTGACATTCTCGTTGACCGTATGCGCCGTGAGTTTGGTGTTGAGGCCAACATTGGTAAGCCACAAGTTGCTTACCGTGAAACTATCCGTAAGCATGTTGAATGCGAAGGTAAGTTTGTTCGCCAGTCTGGTGGTCGCGGTCAGTACGGTCACGTACTGCTAAAACTCACCCCGATTTATGGCAACGAAGAAGGCAAAGACTACGAGTTCGTCGAAGAAGTTGTGGGCGGTACGGTTCCGAAGGAATACTTCGGTGCGGTCGACAAGGGTATCCAAGAGCAGATGGCCAATGGCGTGCTCGCCGGCTATCCGATCGTGGGCATTCGTGCCACGCTGTACGACGGTTCTTACCATGACGTTGACTCCAACGAAATGGCGTTCAAAATTGCAGCCAGCATGGGTTTCAAAAAGGGCTTTATGGATGCCAATCCAGTCCTGCTTGAGCCAATCATGAAAGTCGAAGTGGAAACACCAGAAGACTACATGGGCGACATCATGGGTGACTTGAGTCGCCGTCGTGGTGCTCTGCAAGGGATGGACGATCTGCCAGGCGGCACTAAGGCCATTCGCGCCGAAGTTCCGCTCTCGGACATGTTCGGTTACGCCACAGACATGCGTTCGATGTCTCAGGGTCGTGCGACTTTCACCATGGAATTCGCTAAGTACGCTGAAACACCGAAGAACGTGGCTGATGCGATCATCACCAAGTACACCGCTAAGCGCGCCGCAGGCGAGTAACTCTTAGCATCGCGCCCTTACCTGATGCAGGTGAGGGCGCTAACTAATTTAGATTGAGGAAAAAATCATGGCAAAGGCAAAGTTT
>DDPD01000013.1 GCA_002342025.1 Moraxellaceae bacterium UBA2477
CACGTCCGTGGCCACCAACAGCGGACGACTTCGATTCGCGAATTGCACCAAAACCAAGTCGCGATCGCGCTGATCCAAATCGCCATGCAGCGCCGAAACGGGGAAGCCCTGCTCGCGCAGTGCCGACAGTACCTCTTCACAGCGCTGCTTGGTGTTACAAAAGAGCACGGCGGACTCCGGCTGATAGCGTCGTAGCAACGCCATGACAGCAGCTACACGCGCCTTTGGATCGACCTCAAAAAACACTTGTTCAATGGGCGAAACAGCCGCTTCGGAAACAACGGTGACTTCCACCGGATTACTTTGGAAGCGGCCGCTCAAAGCGCGCACTTCTTCGCTATAGGTCGCCGAGAACAACAGGGTCTGCCGTTTTACTGGCACAAATTCTAAGACTTCAACCATGCTGGCATGGAAGCCCATATCGAGCATGCGGTCGGCCTCATCCAGCACCAGTGTTTTCAGCCCGGTTAAAGACAAAGAGCCTTGCTTAAGGTGCTTAAGGACACGGCCAGGTGTGCCCACAATGACTTGTGCGCCGAACTCTAAGGAATTCAGCTGCGGGCCCATGGCCATGCCACCGCAGAGGGTCAGCATTTTAATATTGCCCAAGCCACGCGCATATTGACGCAGGGCTTTGGTGACCTGATCGGCGAGTTCGCGTGTGGGGCAAAGCACCAGTGCTTGCGGCGTAAAATCACGCACCACCATTCGGTTTAACAGCGAAATACCAAAGGCGGCGGTCTTGCCGCTACCGGTCATGGCCTGCGCGATGACATCGCGGCCAGCCAGCAATGAAGGCAGGGTTTCAGCCTGTACAGGGGTCATGTGCTCATAGCCCAGTTCGCTCAGCGTGGTGAGCAACTCAGGCAAAATGGCGAGCTTGTTAAACAGCGGTAATTTCGATGACACGGCACATAGACCCCTAAAAACGAGGCGCTATGTTACCACCGACGCCTCTTATCCGCGGCCTTCGTTTATATCGTCCGGAAACCAGCGAAGATTCGGGAAGAAAATAATGCGGATAATGCCGATCAGCATCCACAAGTAAGCTCCGCCATAAACAGCGCCACAGAACATGGTGACGTAGTCGAAGTTCGGTGAAATGTACTTAATGCCCCACCATGAAATGATATCGGTGAGTGCGGCAGCCAAGCCCGCAGGAAACACCCACTGATACGTTTGTACGCGGTGAAAGTGCATGGAAAACGGAATGCCGATAATGAAAAACGCCGTGGTAAAGCCAAACAGATGCGCATGAGTAAAGGCAATCAGCTTGCCTTGTGTCATGTTTTCAAAATACGCGTCTGTACTTCCGTGCACGCCTAACTGGTAGTGCACTTCTGCTAAACCAAAAAAGAAAGCGATTCCAAAAAGTATCGTGGATAAACCAATGCCCCGCTGTGCCGCGACGGGTAAGTCTCTGAGATTGAAGTGCAACGGGGTATCGCGAAAGGGAATAAACCAACGCAATAAGAAGCAAATCAACAGAAAGAAAAACACTAAGCCAATCGGCCCGCCCAATGTCAGCCACGCGGATGGCTCAGCCGCAACTTGCACAATGGCTGGATCTACCACTGGGGCCTCGCTAAAAAAATCAAATTTTTCGGACATGACTATGCTCCTTTGAGCCGTACATAGAGCAGTGCACTCGCCTGCTTCACGGCCATGGAAATGGCTCCGTCTAAGGTGCTGGCATTCGATGTTGGTAAGGTTTTTACGGTTTGGCCGACAAAGCTGCTAAAAATTTTGCTGGATTTAGCGCTCGGCATGGCGTCGGCATGAAGCACCGATACGGAGGAAATAGCCAGCATTCGGTCTGTGGTCATCAGCAAGAAAAAGGTCTTGCCCTGATAGCTTGCCGGGAAAATGAGCGCCGTTCCTACCGGGCGTTGATTTTCCAAGGGAATGTAGATGGTGTTTTCGTCACTGGCCTTGAGTGTTGCGCCCAAAGCTTTTGCGGCTGCGATATCGGCACTGGTTAACAGGGCATCTTTGGGCAGCCAAGTCAGGACTTTGGGAAATTTTGCTCGGACTTCGCGAGGAATCAAGCTGGCCATATCCAGCCAGTTGCCGGGCTTGGATGGCGTCGATAGCTTATCGGACGGATTCGATTTAGCCGCAGACTCAGCGATATTCGTGAAGCCATCCCCATCGCTATCTTGGCTCGCAATTTTGCTAAACGCCGCGAGGTTTTTGCCAGCCGCTTTAAACGACTTGCCGTAAGTATTAAGTGTCGACCCGCCGCCCTGGCTATGGCAGGCATTACAGGATGGCATATAGCCATATTCGCTCTTATAAGTCCGTGCCAAGGTTGGCGTGGCTTGTGCTAGCCCCGGCAACATGGCACCGACTAGCCCCACAACGGCGGTCATTTTTTTGAGATTTACTGCCGTCATAATTTTCCTCAGCATTAAAACCCGAATAAGTTGGGCACAACATCGCGCATTCGTGTCAGCACTGCAGCATCTTTTGCTACAGCCTCTTTCATGGCCTGATACTGCACAGAATCTTCTGGCGGCATCAGCTTGCTGGCTTTCTCCGTTCCAGCGTAGCGGCTCCAGTCTAGGGCCTCACGAATTTCTACTTTATTTTGTATATTCGCCAGCACTTCATCTTCCGTTGCACCTGCCATAAAGTTCAAGCGTTTCGCCGGATTGCCCCGATGACAGGCAAAGCAGTATTCCTCATAGGGCTTTAACGCTGGATGTTTCTTAATGGCTAAGGGCGGAACGCCAGTGGCTACAGGCGGCGACATTTCTGATGTGTCCAAACAGCAATACGTGCTGGGCTGGTTTAACAATGCCCGCATCATATTCACGCGCACAAAGGGCTTGGCATCGAACAGCGCGTTAGGCAGTGCATCTACTTTGCGCTCGAGCGTCGCCACATTAAAGCCGGTGACCGCACCCAAGCTGGCTAAATCCGCCTCACTAAAATAGCTCGCTAAACCGTATACGCCAGCCAGGTCCTGACTGGTGATGACTTGCTTGGGCGGTCTTAACGTCAGCGGATCTAGTCTCACCGGCAGTTTTGGCAGTTGGTCAAAAGCGGCTAAGTCTTCGTTATTTTTAGCGCCTTCTCCGAACTTAATGTCACGAGTCCACAGGCTCCGCCACCATCCTTTTAGACCCTGTTTCTCTGCCATAGGGTCTCGATTGAATAAGTCGGATTCGGGCACCGAAATGCCCTGAGTCGGGAAGGTCTGGGCTTGCAGCTTCAGCAGTTGTTTAGCGTCCACTGAATTCTCGTCGAAGCTACCAGGACTATCGGCATAGCGCAGGGCCAACTTCAGCATTAAGCGACGGCAATCATTGCCTCTCACGCCACAGCCGTCTAACCAAAGCTTTTGCGTGACGTTAAAGAAATTGCCCAAATCCGTGAGCTGATCAAACCGTTCGGGCGAAGATAACGGTTGTTTTATCGTTCTACCCATGTAATGAAGATCACCTGATCGAGCGCTTTGAATAGACGCTGCAATTTCCGCCTGGCCATTGGTTTCATTCCAAGGGCGCTGAGGGAAAATGGGTCCGCCTCCTTGATGGCAGGTGGTGCAAATCGCGCGCCGGGCATAAACAATGCGAGGGACACAACCCTTGCAATAGTTTTGTACGAGCTGGAACTCAAAGCGCCCCGCCGCTTCGTTGAAACTTAAAACTTCAATTTCATTGGCTTGCTCAACAAATCCAAGAAAGAGCTGGCCCCGCGGTGTTGCCCCTAAGCTATTGGCCTTGTTCTCGCCTTGAAAGTCCGCCGCAATCAATACCCGAGGATGCTGCTCATTGGCTTGCGCCTTCAGCAAAGATCTTCCGTGCGGAATCATGACGGAAATCGGATCCTCCGCTTTGGGGTCTTGGTCTTGAATCAGTTTTACGAGCTTTTCAAACGGATAGGGCAAGCCATCATTTTGTGCCATTAGGTGGTCGAACAACGAGCGTGTTCCGGCCGGTGGTAAGTCTGAGGCCGGCACTAGTTGATCATAGAGCCCCGACTTTTTGGATGTCGTCGACGCGGCTAATTGGCTAATTTCGGCGTCGCTATGCTGAGGCTTTAACCACAGCACCATCGCTAAAGCGATGATCGATACCATCAGGCTTAGCCCGATTTTTTTGGTTATACGCACCCTGCCCTCCACGACAAAGGCCGCCCGCAGGCGGCCTTTGACAGCTCAGCTAGATCACATCATTTTCAAGAATTCACGTAGGGCGTATTTGTCTTCTTTCGACAAACTCACGCCAAATTGGTGACCCTTGTTTTCCACGGGATCGTCACAGCCCATAAACAATGGGTTATGTGGATTCTGCGATGCGAAATTCGCAACGGGCGTCCCTTTCTTCACCGGAATCTTAGGATAGCCCTGCATATCTTCCCGTGGCGTGACATGCATATC
>DDPD01000043.1 GCA_002342025.1 Moraxellaceae bacterium UBA2477
TTCCAGCGCCTGGCGTTATTCAATTTGCGAAGCGCCGTGAAAGACCCTGAGTTGCGCAATCGCCTCACACCCAACTACGTCTTGGGTTGCAAACGCATCTTGCAATCCAACGACTGGTATCCGGCACTGGTTAAAGCCAATGTCAACGTGATCAGCAGCGCCCTGGCAGAGGTGCGCGGCAAAACGCTGATCGCCGCAGATGGCTCATCGCGTGACGTCGATATCATTATTCTCGGCACCGGCTTCGAAGTCGCCGAGCCGCCCATCGCCAAGCGCGTGTTCAACCGGCATGGCGTGAGCATGGCGGAAGTTTGGCAAGGCAGCCCTAAAGGCTATATGGGCACGATGGTCGAAGATTGTCCGAATGGTTTTCTCATGTTTGGCCCCAACATCGCGGTCAGCTCGTCCGCTTTTCTCATCATTGAGGCCCAGCTTGCCTACATCATGGACGCCATTAGGAAGGCTCGTGCGAAAGGCATCACCCGCATTGAGACTGACCCCATTCGCCTCGCGGAGTACAACGATCGCGTGCAAGCCGCTCTAAAAGATTCGGTTTGGAATCGCGGTGGCTGTAGCAGCTACTTCATTGATAGGAATGGCCGAAACAGCACGGCGTGGCCTTGGAGCACGCTGGAGATGCGCCGCCAGCTAAGTCAGTTCAATCTCGACGAATATCTCACTAAAAAACAAACGGCCTGAGCTAAGGGCATTGCCAACACCAACCTAAGCAACTTTCTCAATTCAAAAAGGAAAAACCGCATGAGACTGCCGCAGCCTATCGCCCACCGCTTGGTAAAAACGGCCCTGCGTACGAGCTTCAAATTACCCAGCCTGCTCCCCCTGCCACTGGCCGTGCTTCGCCAGGCCATGGAAGGAGGCGCATTACTTTTTCGACCCCGCGCTGAAGCCATTGTAGAAAAGGCAACGCTAGGAGGCGTTCCGGTCGAACGTATTTCACCACCCGGTCGTGCGGATCGAGTCCTGCTGCATTTTCATGGCGGCGCATTCTTTGCGGGCTCCTCCAATACCCATAGGGCACTGGGCAGTGAGTTGGCTCTGCGTGGCATGGCACAAGTCATCATGGTGGACTACCAACGCGCACCGGAACATCCCTACCCCGCCGCCTTAGAAGATGGGCTAGCGTGCTATCACGCACTATTGGAAAAAGGCTGGTGCGGCGACCAAATTGTGCTGGGCGGCGACTCCGGCGGTTGCGGGCATATTTTGTCGCTGGCAATCACCCTAAGAGACCGAGGCCTGCCGCTGCCCAGCGGTCTGGTCATGATTTCACCGTACTTGGACATCACGCTGAGCTTGCCTTCCGTTAAACGCAATGCCCGTCGCGACCCCATGGTAACGGCTCATGCACTGCGTCGCGGGGGGGATGGCTTTCGCGGCAAGATCCCGGAAAACGACCCCCGGGTATCCCCACTTTATGCCGAGCTGCGTGGCTTACCGCCGGTGCTGGTGCAAGCGGGCAGTGAAGAGATTTTGCTGGATGACGCCCTTATGTTTAGCGAGCGCGCACAGTCCGCAGGCGTTGATGTGAACTGTCGGATCTATGAAGGCCTCTGGCACAACTTCCAAATGTTCAATGCACTGATCGCAGAGGCGGACACGGCACTGGATGAAATTGGGGCATTTATTCGCACTCAGTAATTTATCCTGTGAACACAGGGAAGCCGCTTTAGATCGTACAGACTGGCCAATTTTTAGCCAGCAGCTGCTTCCCTGTCACAATCCTACTTGCAGCCACGGCTTCAGCTGAGTAGGGTGCAGGCAACTTGCCCATTTGCCTAAGCTCCTATGCACATGACTGAAACCTGGTGGGCCTGGCTAACGCAGAATCCGGATTGGACACTGCTACTCATTTTTGGCCTTGCCGCACTTGAGTCACTGGCCGTCATCGGCTCCTTCATTCCTGCTATTCCGGTCATGATTGGTCTGACCTTATTGGCCGGACATATCGGCATTAATGTCTATGAAGTGCTGCTCTACGCAGTGGCAGGCGCCATCGTCGGCGACGGCATCAGTTATGCCATCGGGCATCACTTTAAACACCGCATTGAGCATGTCTGGCCTTTCCGAAAAAATCCGCATTGGTTGGCGGCCAGTGAAGCTTTTGTCGAAAAACACGGCGGCAAAAGCCTGATCTTTGGACGCTTTATTGGTCCTATCCGCGCCTTTGTTCCTCTGGCGACTGGCATTTTCCAAATGCCATTTCCACGCTTCCTCTTTTTTAATGTCGTTTCCGCCCTGCTTTGGGCGCCGCCGAATATTTTGCCAGGCTATTTTGCCGGTGCTGCCATCGACAGCCCATTGCTACCCGGCAAGCATCAGCTCCTTTTTGTGGGCGCCATTCTCGTTACTATTGGGACGTTGGTTTGGTTACTGCCCCGCCTCAACAGCCTCACACGGCGTTGGCGACAACAACATGCGCCGCATAACCACGGGGTATTTGCCTGCGCCGATGGCATTCCAGAAAACCAATTTATGACCTTACTGGTAGGCAGCGTCGGCTTAGTGGGTTTTATCTCGCTGGCTCTGTATTTACCCTTTTTAGCCGACCTTAATGCCTGGGTCACAACGGAGTTCACCCGCCTCCGACAGCCCGGTATTGATTGGTTGTTTACGGCATTTACGTTGCTCGCCGATAACCGCGCCTTACTGACCTTGGGCGGCATCGTGGCGTTTTGGTTGCTGCTGCGCCGCGAATGGCGTGCCCTCAGCTTTACCGTTGTGGCCAGCCTATTGTGTTTATTCCTGCCTTCACTGCTACAAACACTCTTTGCCCATCCAGGCCCGCAGCCCGTCTTTACCATGCGCGACGAGGCATCTTTCCCAAGCGATCACGCCTTTTCCGTGACCGTGCTGTGGGGTTTGTTCTATGTCTTTATGACCCGGGATTTTTGGCCTAGCCTAAAGCCTTGGGCACTAGCTGTGAGCCTTACGCTCATTATTTTTACCTCAATTTCACGTGCCTTTTTGGGGCTGCATTGGATCAGTGATGTGATGGCCGGCGTCATGCTCGGTGCGGCTGTTGTGGCGGGTCTACGCTGGTCTTGGTACCGCGGCGCAGGTTTTACACGTGTAAAGCACTGGGAGCCGACACTCATCATTATGCTTGCGTTGGTTTTATCGGGCTTCTTGTGGCTGCGTCATAGCTGGGCATCCGCATTAATTCCCTACACCGTTTTAGGCTCGGGTAGCTAAGCATGCCATCAACACGATTTTTAAGAACACTGGATCGCATAGAGACGTTAGGGAATCGCCTCCCCCCGCCCGCGTGGCTCTTCGTTTGGCTCTGCGGCATCGTGCTAGTCGCCTCCGCCATTGCCGCGGGCCTAGGCTGGCAAGCCACTTGGCCGGATGGCAGCAAGACCATTTCCGCCGTTAATCTGATCTCTCTGGTCGGGTTGAACCATTTGTTCAACGACACCGTGAGCAATTTCACCAGTTTTGCGCCTGTCGGCAATGTCGTGGTGGCCATGCTCGGCTTAGGGCTGGCTGAACGCTCAGGCTTGCTTGCAGGTCTCCTGTCATCGCTGGTTCGTCTCAGCGGTGTGCGCGCATTGCCAACAGTCGTTGCACTGGCCGGTGTGTTATCGAGCATTGCCGTGGATGCCGGCTACGTTGTGGTCATCCCTCTCGCCGGCCTGCTCTTTCAACGCGCAGGGCTGCCGCCCTTAGCCGGGATTGCCTGCGCCTTTGCTGGCGTTTCAGGCGGCTTTTCTGCCAATGTGCTGATTGGCCCCGTTGATGCCCTGCTTGCCGGCATAGCCAGCGAAGCCTTGCAAACGGTGAAGCCTGGCGCGCAAGTGGCAGTCACCGCCAATTACTTTTTTATGCTGGCGTCCACGCTCTGGGTCACCTTGATCGTGTCCTGGGTCAATCATCAATTTGTCATGCCCCGATTGTCTGCCTCAGCGTCCACTGCGATGAGCGCGCCCGTTGAGCTGGCCGATAGTCATTTGCACCAAGGCGGAGCGCGAGTCGTACTGCTGTGGACACTGGCTGTGCTGGCCTTCGCACTCGCCGGCTTGCTCCCAGCCGATGGCTTTTTGCGTGGGGAAGATGGCAGCGTCACGAAGTCGCCACTGATCAAAGGCGTGGTGGTATTGGTCGCTGTTTACGCGGGTATTGCCGGCATTCTCTATGCGCGGGTAAGCCAGCGTTGGGCTCGCAGCAGCGATGCCATTCCCGCCTTAGAGGAAACCCTGAAAACCTTAGCCAGCTATCTGGTGCTGATGTTTTTTGCCGCGCAATTTGTTGCCTATTTTCAGTGGAGCCAGATCGGGCAGCTCGTTGCCATTACCGGCGCTGAACAGCTCAAAGCCATGGATTGGTCGCCGGTGGTGTTATTGCTGATGTTTGTTTTATTCACGGTTACGCTGGATTTGCTGATTGGCTCCGCATCAGCGAAATGGGCGCTGATGGCACCCATCTTCATTCCCATGTTTTTTCTTGCTGGCATCCCGGCCGAGAGCACTTTGGCGGCCTATCGCGTGGGAGACAGCGTCGCCAACATCATCACTCCGCTC
This sequence comes from Moraxellaceae bacterium UBA2477, assembly GCA_002342025.1. Taxonomy (GTDB): domain Bacteria; phylum Pseudomonadota; class Gammaproteobacteria; order Pseudomonadales; family Moraxellaceae; genus Perlucidibaca. Next base: position 4,542 of record DDPD01000043.1, read on the forward strand.
ATGCCGTATTTTGCGATGGTCGTGGCCTTTGCCCAGCGCTTCGAGCCGAAAGCGGGCATCGGCACACTCATGGCCATGATGCTGCCTTACTCGCTAGCGCTGTTGATTGGCTGGGGCGGCCTGCTTGCGCTCTGGCTGAGCATGGGCTGGCCGTTGGGACCGGGCTGAAGTGAAAGCGTTAGCGTTCGGTGCTGCTTTTACCGGCTTGAATGAGCTTTTGGCGGCGCTCGCCGGCTTTGCGGAACAGGCCAATGGCTTTGTTGCCGAGCTGTGGCAGGTTACCGGCTAGTTTCGCGGTAGTGCCTCGCCAGGCCGGCAGAGCAATCTCAAACGGACGATCCCGTAGTACAGGCCCGAGGATGGCGGCAACAACCTCTTGCGCCGTCAGTGCACGCGGGCCGGAGAAGGTCAGCGCGGTCTGCGGCTTGCCTTGTTGGATGTCGAGCATGGGTGTCTGCACAGCATCCGGGCACACGGCCGTCACCGCGATGCCTTTGTCGGCAAGCTCCATGGCCGCAACCAGTGAATAGCCCCGCACAGCAAACTTGCTGGCGCTGTACAGACCGATACCGGGCACCGGCGACAAACCTGCCAGCGACGCAATATTAATGATGTGGCCCTGACCGCGCGCGAGCATGCTGGGCAAGACGGCCTGAGTGCCAAAAATCACACCTTTCACATTAATGTCGAAGTGGAAATCGACTTCGGCTGCCGTGGCATCTTGCACCCAGTTTTCTTTCAGCACACCCGCAATGTTGGCCAGCACATCGACTGCGCCATCCTCCGCTTCAACTTGAGCCACTAAGTTTTTCCACGCCTCGGCATCGCGCACGTCTAAGGTTTCCACGCGCAGCTGCGCAGACGCACCGGCCAATGCCTTTAGCGCCTGCAAACCGGCAGGCTGAACATCACAGGCACAAACACGATCTCCACGCGCCAGCAGTTGCTTAGCCAACTCCTGACCAATGCCCGAGGCCGCCCCCGAAACGATCCAATGCAGGCTCATGCTGCGACTCCTGATTTCAAGGTGAGTTGACCAAACTCTTGCTCACCCACGGTGGCTGTTGGCGCGGTGCCGGGGAAGAGCCAGAACGCACTCACTTCCGACGACGGCGCCACATTGGGGAAGCGCTCATCCTTGGGATTCGGGCCGGCCACGCTCTTTTCCTGAACCATGGAGATGTACTGATCCACCACATACTCCATGGTGTTGCCGTTAATAATGATCTCGGCACCCGTTTGCTTCGCGAACGCAGCCAGACCCGGCGTGGTGGAATGCTTGGGCTCGTAGGCATCCAAACTCACGCCGTTCTCGCTGGTCACAATTAAGCCCGTGTCGGTGTGCGAAACAATGGAGTGATTACCTTCGGTATGCCCCTTGGTGCGCATAATGGCCACCGAGCCATCGCCCAGCGCCACGCTGTCGTCGAGCAGAATCAGCTTGCTCTCGGGCACGGCAGCGATGCCATCCGGGCAATACCATTGGTTCTGCCACGGAATCAGCGCCTGCACACTCTCCCACTCCTCGCGCATCACCAAGAGCTTGGCATTTGGAAACAGCGCGGACTGGCCGTTACCGCCGAGCCAGCGCGTCACATTCTGCGTATGCAGATGGTCATAGGTGATGTAGTCCACGTCCTCAGGGCTAAGACCAATGCTTTTAAGGCAGTCCAGCACGGTCGCTGTCTTGCGAACGATGAGCTTATCCATCACACCCGTAAATCGCCCGGCCTGTTGATCTAGCTGGGCAAAAAACGGCGTTTCGCGTTGATGCTCCCAGTCTGAAGGCCCGACCAGCAGCGTCTTAAGGCCTTCACTGGAATCAAACTGAATCACACTCAAACGGTTGCACAAATGCACAAACGGCGTCGGCAAACTGAACGCATTGAGGTAGGCAAATTTGGCCGGATACGGGACGCGCACGAGCTCGAAGGATTTGTAAAAGCGCACCTTGGGTTTGGCCAACATGTCGCGGCGAAAATCCTTGGCGGCTTCACGCACATTGTCGACGCGAGCCATGGGGCGACGGGCATCGCGCGTGCCATCAAAGTGTTTCAGGGGCTGCAAAACAGTCATGCCTAGTCCTCAACAATCCGGATAAAAATCACGCCTAGCTGACTTGCCAAACGAGCAATCTGTGGCAGACTGTAAATCCAACAAGAAATCTTGTCAAAATAACTTATGGCTGTGATGCTCACCGATGCTGCGCTACCCAACACGCCTCGCGACGCTGAAAAACCGGCTCGGGCGTATCGTGGCGTAGCGCCTGAACAACGCAGAGCAGAACGCCAACAGCGCTTACTCGCGGCGGGTTTGGAACTGTTTGCGCGACAAGGCTATGCGCGCACCACCATCGAACAGCTCTGTTCCGAGGCCAAGGTCACAGCACGTCACTTCTACGCCATCTACCCGTCGCGTGAAGCCCTGCTCACCGACCTCTACGACCGCATCTTGCAGGATCTGCGTGAAGCCGCGTTGCTGGCCATTCATGCCCCCGAGCAAAGTTTCGAAGAAAAGATCCCTCGTGCCATGCAAGCACTGATTACCCACTACTTGGCAGATAGCCGACTCGCTCGGGTCGGTGTGCTGGAATCCGTTGGTGTCAGCGCCGCCATGGAAAAGCGACGACGTGCGGCCATTCATGACATGGCTGGAGTGATAGAAGGCTTCGTCAATGCCATGGTCAGCCGAGGCGAATTGCCCGCCCACAACTACCACCTCGTGTGCGTCGCTCTCGTGGGGGGAATTAATGAGCTCTTGGCCGAGTGGCTTACGGTTGCCGAGCCGCCCAGCATCGCTCAGCTAAGCCATGAAATCATTCGGATTTTTTACGCCCTGATACGTGGCAGCGCCGTCCTGCCACCCACCCTATTCACTCAGGAAACTCCCTCATGACCACATTAGCCATTACCGGCGTCGGCGGCTTCATTGGATTGCGTATGGCCGAACGTGCTCTGGCGCTGGGCTGGAACGTTCAGGGCATGGATCATTCGTTGCTCGCGGCGGAGCGCGCACATGCGTTAGGCATCCAAGTCACGGTAGGCGACATCAACGATGAAGCCACACTTCAAACGGCCTTTGCCGGGGCCGATGTGGTTTTTCATACCGCGGCCATTGTGGAGGAAGACGGTCCCCGTGAGGCTTATGAGCGGGTGAATGTGGAAGGCACGCGCAATGTCTGCCGGGTAGCGCAGTCGCAGGGCGTGAAGCAATTGGTGCATTTATCTTCGGTCATGGTCTATGGCTTTGACTATCCCGCCGATGTCAGTGAAGACGGCCCTTTAAATGGCCAAGGCAATGTGTACAACGACACCAAGTTGGCCAGCGAGCAAGTTGCCCTGACGTTTAACACCGCCGATTTTGCGGTGATCGTGATAAGGCCCGGCGATGTCTATGGCGCAGGCAGCGTACCTTGGGTGCAGCGTCCCATCGACTTGATTCGGCGGGGGCTGTTCGTGTTGCCGGATTTCGGACGCGGGGTGATCAATCACGTACACGTCGACAACCTGCTCGATGGCATTTTTCTCGCCCTCGAAAAAGCGCAGGGCGGCTCCGTGTTCACCCTCAGTGACGGGGTGGCCACACCCTGCCATGCCTTCTTTGCCTATCACGCTAAAATGGCGGGCAAAAAACGTGTGCCGGCACTGCCCGCTTGGGCGCTTAACGCCTTTTTGACGGCCAGTGCGCCTGCGCTCAAGCTGCTCGGCCAAAAACCGTTGGCCAGCCCCGCTGCCATGAAGTTTCTTTTAAGACGCCATCGTTACAGTATTGCCAAAGCTCAGCGTGAACTGGGCTATACCCCGAAAATTTCACTCGCCGATGGCATGGCGGACATTGCTCGGAGCCAAACAACATGACCACTGTCAGCCATCGTGGTGTGCAGGATGCCCTGCGCTTTCACCTCGCATTTTTTGCCCTGGCCATCCCCATTGCGTTGCTGTCGCAAGGCGCCACCTTGGGCTGGGCCATTTTGCTTTTGGCCGCGGCCTACAACTTAGCCTTGCCACTCATGTGCTATTGGCGAGGGCATCGCCAAGGCCTGAATCTCTGGCTGTTTCTACTGCCCTTATCTGTCGCCTTGCCCTGTGCAGACTGGATGCTGGTGAAACAGATGGGTACGCTCACCTTCCCAGATCACGGTATCTATCGCCTCGGCGGTGCCGTTCCGATCTACTTCATGGGCTTGTGGATCATGCTGCTCTGGCCGCTGTGCTGGCTGGCCCAAGCCACCCGTTTTCCCTACAGCGTTAGTGCTCTGGGTGGCTTAGCAGCCTTCTTGACCTGGGAATGGGCAGCTCGCCCAATGAATTTATGGCATGCCCAACACGTTGAACAAATCGCTGGCTTTGCGCTCTACCCCCTCATTCCAGAGATGCTTCTGGTCTTGGCCGCCCTCTGGATGTGGCGCCAGCACGGTCGTTCAGCATTGCCCGTGCGGATTTTCTGCGCCCTTAGCGTGGCGATTTTTTATGCCGGCGCACTGTCTCTCGCGCTACTTTGGATAGGCTAAGGCCTTCAACATTTCCACTCAATTTTAGGCTGTTCACCATGACTCACGACCTACTTGCACAACCCTTTACCCTGCCCTGCGGTGTCACGCTTCCAAACCGTCTGGCTAAAGCCGCCATGACCGAAGGCCTGGCCGATGCCCAGCAACGCGCCACCGAGCGTTTGAATTCTCTCTATCGCCGCTGGTCCGAAGGCGGCTCAGGGTTGCTCATAACCGGTAATGTGCAGGTGGATCGTGAGGTCCTGGAGCGACCAGGCAATGTGGTGATTACGTTAGAGACCGAGCAAGACAGCGTGGCCATGGCACGACTGCAGGCTTGGGCCAAGGCAGGCACCGTTAACGGCAACCAATTGTGGATGCAGATCAATCACGCCGGTCGTCAATCGCCGCGCTATGTCACCCGCCAGCCTGTTGCGCCATCTGCCGTTAAACTCGATCTCGTGGGCAACTACGCCTCACCTCGAGCACTCACCGAAGCAGAAATTCTCGGCCTCATTCAGCGCTATGCCCATGCCGCTCGCGTCGCGCAGAAAACGGGCTTTACTGGCGTGCAAATTCATTCGGCGCACGGCTACTTGCTGTCGTCCTTTTTATCGCCCATCACCAATCAACGCACCGATGCTTGGGGCGGCTCTTTAGCCAATCGCGCCCGCTTTCTGCTCGAAACGGTACGTGCCACACGGGCGGCTGTCGGCCCCCATTACCCCGTTGCGATCAAGCTCAATTCAGATGACTTCCGCCAAGGGGGTTTCTCTCACGAAGAATGCCTACAGGTCGTGGCCTGGCTGAATGACTTGCAGGTGGATCTGTTAGAAATTTCTGGCGGCACCTACGAGCAGCCCAAGCTGCTGGGCCACACCGGACGCAGCGACTCCATCAAAACGGAAACGGTGGCGGTTCGCACTAGCACACGCCAACGCGAGGCCTACTTCCTTGAATACGCTGCGGCGATTCGCCAAGTCGCCACCATGCCCTTGATGGTCACGGGCGGCTTCCGCAGCCGAGAGGCCATGGAGCAGGCACTGCAAGCCGGCGACTGCGATGTCATCGGTCTGGGACGACCGCTCTGCACCTACCCCAACACCGTCAACGACTTACTCAGCGGGAAAATTGATCGCGTGGCAACGTATGAGCACACCCTACGCTTGGCTGCCAAAGGGCTGTTTTCACCCGCGAGCCCGGTGCTGCCCCTCAAGCTCATTAATGTGATTGGTGGCCAAGCCTGGTACTACCAACAAATATTCCGCTTGGCTGATGGCCTGGAAGCCGACCCCAAGATGGGTTTACTTCGCGCACTCACCGCCTACTACAGCGATGAATTACGCCAAGCGTGGCGCATTCGTCACTAAGCCATAGATCGTTGCGGCTCGCGTTTGTCCTAGCGCGAGCCCACGACCAAGGTCGCTACACTTAGCGCATCTCATGGCTTGAAGGGTTAGCACGCGACATGACTGCCGTAAAAAAAATTGCCGTGATTGGCGCGGGCATTGCCGGACTGTCCTGCGCTCAACGCTTACAGGCTGCCGGCCACCACGTCACTGTGTTCGAAAAGAGCCGTGGCGCTGCCGGTCGTATGAGCACGAAGCGTGGCGAAACTGAACATGGCAACGCTTGGCAATGTGATACCGGCGCGCAGTACTTCACCGCACGCGATCCCCGTTTTCATGCTGAGGTTCAGCGCTGGGTAAGTCTGGGCGTGGCTGCCGCGTGGGATCCTGAACTGCGAGTATTTGGCTCCTTGCCAGAGGCATCGGAATCAAGCGCCAGCCAGGCTAAGCCACAGCGCTTTGTCGGTACTCCGCGCATGACAGCGCCCGCTCGCCACTTGGCCGCGACACTAAACGTGCAAAGCCAAACCACCATTCAAGCGTTAAAGAAGCACGAAGGGCAGTGGCAACTCCGCAGCGCCGAGCACGATTGGCTTGACGCCAGCTACGATGCCGTTGTGGTGGCCGTTCCTGCACCACAAGCCCACCCCCTGCTTCGCCCAATTCATATTGGCTTAGCCGAGCTGGCTAGCACTGCGCCGATGCGCGGCAGCTGGGCGCTCATGTTGCGCTATCACGAGCCCATGAAGCTGGCCTTCCAAGCCGCGTTTGTTAACCACGGCCCCTTACGCTGGGTGGCGGAAGACAGCCATAAGCCGGGGCGAAACGGCCAACACTGTTGGTTGCTTCATGCCAGCGCGGAATGGAGTGAGGCCCACATTGAAGCCACCAGTGACGCAGTGGCCGCGCCACTTATTGCGGCATTTATCAGTCTGGGTGGACGCACGCCAGATGCTTGGAGCGCGCATCGTTGGCGCTACGCCGACACCGCTCAACCCTTGAATGCGGGTGCGGTGTGGGAAGCACAGGCAGGGCTAGGGCTGTGTGGGGATTGGCTCAATGGAGGCAAGGTAGAAGGTGCCTGGCTGAGTGGCCAAAGTCTGGCAGAGCAAATCCTCACCGCGACTTAATCGTCGCGCGTGAGGACTTCGAGTAGCTCAATTTCAAAATTCAACGGGCTGTTGGGCTTGATGTGTGCGCCCACTTGGCGCTCGCCATAAGCCAATTGCGCGGGCACATGCAATTGACGCTTGCCGCCCACTTTCATGCCCATCAAACCTAAGTCCCAACCTTTAATAACGCGACCCGATCCAATCACGCATTGAAACGGCTGGCCGCGGGACCACGATGAGTCAAACTCGGTGCCATCGATTAAAGTGCCTCGGTAATGCGCGCGGATCAGCGCGCCTTTCACCACGGCCTTACCCTCGCCCAGCACCAGATCCACTACCTGTAACTCATCGCTCATCACGTATTCTCCTACTTAATCAACCACATAAACTACGCCAAACGCGCCGATTGAAGCCGTTTTATCGCCTACCGTTGTGTACGAAGCCAAGCCAACGCTATGGTACTTCGACACGAACGAGGTCAACTGGCCCAGCCCCAAGAGTCCTTCCACCGGACTGCGCTCGGACACCACGACCTTAATTTTTTCACGATGCTGATCGGCAGATGGGTTAAGCACAAAGGCACCAACAACGCCCGTGGCCAATAGAATGACGGGTAAAAATCGTGTTTTAGACATGCTGACATACTCAAAATGAATGATATGTAACCTAGGCACTATACGTCCTATGGCAAATTGCGGCTTACTTTCCGTGTCAAGTCTTGCTCAATTCAATTCTGCCCTGTAGCGTGACCACTCAGTCAAATTCATTGGAGTTGCCACACCATGTCCGCACTAGCTAACCGCCTAAAGGCTCTCCCAAAACTCAGCGCCATCTGGGCCATCGGTAAAGTGTTGGCAGTACCACGGCCTCTGGTGTTGTTCGGTGAAGGCTCGGCTGTGCGTCTGTGTCATAGCATCGCCGACCAAGGGCATAAGCGCGTTCTCGTCATTACGGATGATGTTTTAGCCAAGCTGGGTACGATTGACCCATTGGTTGCCGCCCTCAATGCGCGAGGCGTTATCACCGAAATTTTTACCGGCGTTCGACCAGACCCGACCTTTGAAATTGTGGAAGCAGGACTGCAAGCCTGCCAGCAGGCACGTGCAGATGCCCTCCTGGTGATTGGCGGCGGCTCGGCCATTGATGCCGGAAAAGTCATCGCCCTCGCAGCCACCACGGGTAAAACGCCTCAACAATTGGTGGGCGTACTGAAAGGTCGGCAACCCGCTCTGCCCTTCTTTGTAGTGCCCTCCACCTCTGGCACCGGCTCTGAGGCCAGTGTGGCCGCCGTCATTTCAGACAGCAGCACGCATGTGAAAGCCTTGGTGGTGGATCCTGGTTTAGTGCCCCTGGCTGCAGCGCTGGACCCGCTCATCACACAAGGCATGCCAGCTTCGGTGACAGCAGAAACAGGGATTGATGCCCTCACCCATGCCCTCGAGGGCTGGATGAGCCTGTTTGCCAACGCGCAAACCGATGGCTACAACCGAACGGCGGTTCGCCTGATTTTGAATAACCTAGAAACCGCTTGCAGCGAACCTAACAACCTTGCAGCTCGTGACGCGATGGCACTGGGCTCTCATTATGCTGGCCTGTGCCTGAGCACGTCGGCGGTGGGTTATGTGCATGCCATTGCCCATCAACTCGGCGCTCGATACGGCGTGCCGCATGGTCGTGCGAATGCCATGGTATTACCGCATGTGTTGGCGTTTAACCAACCGGCTTGCCTGAAGAAGCTCGCCAGTTTGTCTCGCGATCTTGAGCTAGCACCTGCCGGTGCGACCGATACCGTCGCAGCCAACGCACTGTCTACACGGGTCAGCGACTTACTTGCGCGTTTGCCGATACGCCGCAGCGGCAGCATGATTCAACGCAGTGATTACGCGCGCATGGCCACCGACGCGCTGACCGAAGCCCATGGCATGTATGCCGTGCCGCGCTACATGGATGAGCAGGATGTGTATCGTGTTTTGGATGGGGTGGCCGCTAGCGCCTAAAGTGCGAGCGGATTCAACTGCAACAAGGAAAAATTCAGTGCTGCTGCAAAGCTGACCCAGGCTAAGTACGGCAGCAGCAATAGCGCCGCCACACGATGAATAGCCCAGAAGCGGTTGATGGTGATGGCAATTAAGCTCCAAAGCAGGGCAATTTCCACCAACGCCCACTCGCCCTGCTGCCAAGCAAAAAACAACCACGTCCACAGCGCATTAAACGCCAGCTGAACGCCATACACGGTCAGTGCCGGGCGCACTTGAGTGTCTGCACGACGACGCCAAATAAGCCAGGCAGCCACGGCCATTAAGATGAATAAAGTTGTCCACACCGGGCCGAATAACCAGCCCGGTGGTGCCCAGCTCGGCTGCACGAGTTGACCGTAAAAATCCTTGGCCGACACCGAGGCGACAGCGCCCACGCCCGCCGTAACAAAACTCAAAACAAGGAAAGCAGCTAAGGCCAGCAGGTCGCGTAGGCGTGATGGGTGAGTCATCTTAATTTCCTTAACTAGCAGTAGACTTAAGTGGACGTGAAGAAGACGGAGCGCGCGCGAAGCTGACCACAACCGCCGGCTACATCTTGCCCTGCACTATTTCGCACGCGACTCAGTACCCCGCGATGATTGAGCTCGCGCACGATCTCCACCGTACGCTCATCATCGGGTCGTTGCCACGCTTCACCGGGCATACCCTCTGCCTCGGCGGCATTAAAGGGGATTAAATTGAGCACGGCATATTTGCCCTTCACTAAAGACACAATGGCATCGACTTCGTCCTGACCATCGTTCACGCCCTTGAGCAAGGTCCATTGCAGCTGAATGGGGTAGCCCACCCATCGGGCATAGGCCTCGCCCAGCTCCAGCAGCTCATCCGGCGCAATCTTCGGCGCTTTCGGCAACAGATATTCACGCAGATCGGCCTTGGTGGTGTGCAGCGACAAGGCCAGCGCCGGCTTCACGCGCAGCTCGGGCAGGCGTTCGAATACGCGCCTATCGCCAACGGTGGAAAACACCAGATTTTTGTGGCCAATGCCGCCCAGCGTACCAAGGATGTCAATGGCCTCGAGCACGTTATCGAGGTTGTGCGCCGGCTCGCCCATGCCCATGAACACGACCTTTTTCACCGACCGTCGCCGTCGCGCCTGCACCACCTGCGCAACGATCTCCAGGCTGCTGACTTGGCGCAGTAAGCCGCTCTTGCCGGTCATGCAAAATCGACAAGCTACCGCGCAACCCACCTGCGACGAGACACAAACGCCATCGCGCGGCAGCAGCACGGTCTCCACCATCTGGCCATCGGGGATATCCACCAGAAGGCGTGATGAGCCATCGGCACCGGGATGCTCGGAGCGCACACGCGCCAGTGCATCGAGGTCGGCACTGAGTTGCGGCAGGCCGGCACGCACCGACTTGGGCAGGAAATCGTCGGTGGGCTGATGCCGTCGGCCCGTATCCAGCGGCTGGCCTTTTAGCCAAGCACGGATCACCACATCGCGATGAATGGGGCGAGCGCCAAGGTCGGCGAAGCGTTGATATAGGTCAGAGAGGCGCATAGGCGCGGAGGTTACCATTGCGCCCAGCTCGATGCATTTAGGTTCGCTTGAAAGCGTGAGATCATTGCGAAGTCATTCATGGAACACGAGTTCGCTGCGGCAAGCAAAAAAAGCCCGCGACATGCGCGGGCTCTTCTCACAGCACTAAACCTCAGTTCGTCACCGGAATCTTCCCGATCTTAGCCTGCCAGATCTTCGGCGCAGTCTCGTGCACGGAGTTGCCCGTCACATCCACCGCCACACTCACCGGCATGTCTTCCACGACGAACTCGTAGATCGCTTCCATGCCCAGGTCTTCAAACGCGACCACGCGCGACTTGCGAATCGCCTTCGACACCAGATACGCCGCGCCACCCACGGCCATCAAATAGACCGCCTTGTGCTTCTTGATCGCGGCGATGCCGGACGGGCCGCGCTCGGACTTGCCGATCATGCCGTACAGGCCGGTCTTGGCCAGAACGGTCTCAGTGAACTTATCCATGCGTGTGGCCGTGGTGGGGCCAGCCGGGCCGACGACTTCATCACGCACCGGATCGACCGGGCCGACGTAGTAGATGAACTTGCCCTTGAGATCCACCGGCAGCTCTTCACCCTTGGCGAACATCTCGACCATGCGCTTGTGCGCGGCGTCGCGGCCCGTGTACATGGTGCCGGTGAGCAGCAGCGTCTCGCCCGGCTGCCAGCTGGCAATCTCTTCCGGGGTGATGCCGTCGAGGTTGACGCGACGCGACTTGGAGGCATCGAAGGTCAGCTGCGGCCAGTCTTCCAGCTTCGGCACTTCCAGCTCGGCCGGGCCGGAGCCATCCAGCTCGAAATGCACGTGGCGGGTGGCGGCGCAGTTCGGAATCATGGCGACCGGCAGTGAGGCTGCATGGGTCGGGTAATCGAGAATCTTGATGTCGATGACCGTGGTCAGACCACCCAGACCCTGAGCGCCAATGCCGAGCGCGTTGACCTTCTCATACAGCTCGATGCGCAGTTCTTCGATGCGGTTGGACGGGCCACGGGCGATCAGCTCCTGGATGTCCACCGGGTCCATCAGCGATTCCTTGGCGAGCAACGCGGCCTTCTCGGCGGTGCCGCCGATGCCGATGCCGAGCATGCCCGGCGGGCACCAGCCGGCGCCCATGGTCGGTACGGTCTTCAGCACCCAGTCCACGATGCTGTCGGACGGGTTGAGCATGGCCATCTTGGATTTGTTCTCGGAGCCGCCGCCCTTGGCAGCGACCGTGATGTCGACCTTGTCGCCGGGCACGATGCTGTAATGAATCACCGCCGGGGTGTTGTCTTTGGTGTTGGTGCGCTTGCCGGCCGGGTCACGCAGGATGGACGCGCGCAGCACGTTGTCCGGCAGCAGGTAGGCGCGACGCACGCCTTCGTTGATGGCGTCATCGAGCGATAGATCGCCGAGATCCCAACGCACGTTCATGCCGACTTTCACGAAAATGGTGACGATGCCGGTGTCTTGGCAGATCGGGCGATGACCCTCGGCACACATGCGCGAGTTGATCAGGATCTGCGCCATCGCGTCCTTGGCCGCCTGGTTTTCTTCACGCTCGTAGGCGGCGTGGATGGCCTGGATGAAATCTACCGGGTGGTAGTAGGAGATATATTGCAGGGCATCGGCGACGCTCTGGATGAGGTCGTCTTTCTTGATGACGGTCATGGGTGAAGCTCCATCGGAACGATCGAATGGGTTAGCGGAAAATGTGGACGCGAGTATAACCGCAGCTAGCCGCGTGCGGCTAAATGGGGAAGCAATGCCGCCACCACAGCCTGTGGCTGTTCTGCTTGCAAAAAATGCCCACAATCATTGAGACGCTGGCAAGTAATGCCCGCCGGAAACATGGTTGGGTCCACCAGCACATTAAATAAGTCGGCCTGCATACAGCCGTCCAAAGCGCCGGTCAACGCCAGCGTCGGCACGTTCAGCGCACGTCTAGCTAAGGCGTAAAGCGTGCGGGTGTTGCCACGCCACGGGGTAAACAGCGCTCGGTAATAGCGAGTTGCTGCCCAAGCCACATCGGCTTCCAGAAACGCCTGCTGCACAGGCGCGAACTGTTCTGGTGTAAACGCCCAGCCCGGCGACCAAATCTGCCAGAGCTCGCGCAAACGCGCGCAGTCATTGGCACGCACACCTTGCACGGCATTCAACGACTGCATTTCCAGCATATAGGCGGAGTTTCGGAGCTGCGTGGGCAGTAGGCGCCAGGCACGCTCAACGCGCTGAAACGGTGGAATAGCCAAAATACTCAAGGATTGCCACGCGGCTGGCTGATTCGCCACCGCCGCCATTGCCGCAATAGCGCCCCAGTCGTGCCCGACCAGATGGATGGGTAATCCACCCATTTCACGCTGCCACGCCAATAAATCCAGACTGGCGGCATAGGCATCGTAATCGGCATCGGGGTGCACGGAACTGGGCGTATAGCCCCTCAGCCATGGTCTTAACACCCGATAACCCGCCGCAAGCAAACCCTGCGTCACGCCATCCCAACCGTGCGGGGTGTCTGGAAAACCATGCACCAACATGACCAAGGGCGCTTGCTCTGGGCCTTCCAGCCATGCCGTCAGCGTCAGTTGATCGCGACGTAAATACAGGGTTTTTCGTGTCTCTGCGCTAGGCGTGACGAGGGTTAGTGCCATGACCGGCCTCCATTATTTCGCTACGGGGCAAGGTCTCACCTTGCAGAAGTGCGCTAAGTGATTGCGGGCGTTGACTCGCCACGTGCAGCGGCGCTAACCAATCCCGCAGAGCCACTCGCCAAGGCTGCGATCGGTCCAGCGTTTCATCGGGATTGAGTGCGTCTGTGGCTGGCAAGGACCAGGGCAAACTGGGCAAGAGCTGTGCAATATCAACCTGGCTCAAATCCCGTGCTAAACGAAAATCGCCATCGGCCGTGCGCACCACATACCGTTGCTTGAGCAACCACTCCTGCCATTGTGACCAGCCCCATTGCGTGCTGCGCTGCAAAATCCGCATGATCTCGGTTTCGCTCAGTCCCATGCCCTCGTGGTGACGCGCTTGTAAGCATTGCAACAGCGTCATCAACGCCAGCACCGGATGCTGCGATGGACGCGCCTCCACATCATGCAGCACCAAACTTCGGCTTAGCTCCACACCAAACAAAATGATCAACCAAGAGAAATAAATCCACAGCAGGAACACGGGGAA
>DDPD01000068.1 GCA_002342025.1 Moraxellaceae bacterium UBA2477
TGCGCCTGCAGCCATTCGGTGAGTTCATGCACGCCACGCAGACCAAGGCTGACCGGCAGCGTCAGCTCCAGACCCTTGCAATACTGATTGCGCGCCTGCGCCAGCGGCAGAATCTGCTTGGCCACGACCTTAAGCGCGCCCGCGTATTCATCCATAGACACCTCGCCTTCGATGACCAGCACGCCCTCGTATTGCAGCAGATGCCGCACCTGCTCCAGCATCTCACCGAAAACGGTGACTTCGACGCGACCGGTGCGGTCATCGAGCGTGAGGAAGGCGCGACTGCCGCGCTGACCCTTGACGATGCGATGCGCCAGCAGCAGGCCGGCAATGGTGGTGTTCTGACCGCGCCGAGTCGGCTGCAGATCAGCCAGACGCACCTGCACGAAGCGGCCCAGCTCGCTCTCGTACTGATCGATAGGATGGCCGGTGAGGTACAGGCCCAAGGTTTCCTTTTCGGCCTGCAGGCGCTCATCGTCGGTCCACGCCAGCGCATCCGACCACTCACCGGCTGGGCCGGCCTCGTGAACATCGCCAAAGAGATCGACCATGCCGATGTCGGCATTACGCGCTTGCTGCTCGGCGGCAGCCACAGCGGCTTCAATCGAAGCCATGAGAATGGCGCGATGCTCGCCCTGCTCATCAAGCGCACCTGCGCGGATCAACGCCTCCAACGCACGCTTATTCAAGCGCTTGAGATCGACGCGACGGCAGAAGTCGAAGAGATCCGTAAAGGGCCCACTCTCAGCGCGCGACGCCAGCACTGACTCGATCGGCCCCTCACCCACGCCCTTGATCGCGCCGAGGCCGTAGACGACCTGGCCCTGATCATTGGCCTGAAAACGGAAATTCGAATAGTTCACCGCCGGCGGCAGGATCTTCAGGCCCATGGCCCGGCACTCTTCAATGAAGGTGACGATCTTGTCGGTGTTGGCCATTTCCGACGACAGCACGGCGGCCATGAATTCGGCGGGATAGTTCACCTTCAGCCACGCCGTCTGGTACGACACCAACGCATAGGCAGCCGAGTGAGACTTGTTGAAGCCGTAGCCAGCGAACTTTTCCATAAGGTCGAAGATGCCGCCGGCCTGATTCGGGTCGACACCGCGGGCGCCTGAACCCTCCATAAATTTGACGCGTTCCTTGGCCATCTCCTCGGGCTTCTTCTTGCCCATGGCGCGACGCAGCATGTCGGCGCCGCCCAGCGAGTAGCCGGCCAGTACCTGAGCGATCTGCATAACCTGCTCTTGATACAGAATGACGCCATACGTGTTCGCCAGCACCGGCTCCAGCTCAGGGTGCGGGTAAGCCACATCGGCGCGACCATGCTTGCGGTTGATGAAGTCGTCGACCATGCCCGATTCGAGCGGACCCGGACGATACAGCGCTACTAGCGCCACCACATCTTCGAAGCGCGACGGCTTGAGTTTCTTGATCAGCTCCTTCATGCCGCGCGATTCGAGCTGGAATACGGCCGTGGTCTTGCCTTCGGACATGAGCTGATACGGGCGCGGGTCATCAAGCGGAATGCGTTCGATGTCGATGGGCGCTTCGCCACGGCGGGCGCGCTTGGCGTTAATGTCTTTCAGCGCCCAATCGATGATGGTGAGCGTGCGCAGGCCGAGGAAGTCGAACTTGACCAAACCGACGGCCTCGACATCGTCCTTGTCGAGCTGGCTGACCCACTTACCCTCGTCGTCGGTGTAAACCGCCGTGAAGTCGGTGAGCTTGCCCGGTGCAATCAGCACGCCCCCGGCATGTTTGCCCACACCACGGGTGATGCCTTCGAGCTTGAGCGCCATCTCCCAGATTTCCAGCGCATCCTCGTGATCGCTGAGGCCCGGCGTGCTCAGCAGCTCCTCCAGCATCGGCTCCTGCGCCCGCGCCTCCAGCAGCGAAATGCCGGGCGTGAACGGAATCATCTTGGAGATGCGGTCGGCCAGACCGTAGGCTTTGCCGAGCACACGCGCAACATCGCGCACCACGGCCTTGGCCGCCATGGTGCCAAAGGTGATAATTTGCGACACCGCCTGACGGCCGTACTGATTGGCCACATATTCGATGACGCGATCGCGGCCTTCCATGCAGAAGTCGATGTCGAAGTCGGGCATCGACACACGCTCAGGATTCAGGAAGCGTTCGAACAGCAGGTCGTACTTGATCGGGTCCAGGTCGGTAATCAGCAGGGAATACGCCACTAACGAACCGGCACCCGAACCACGACCAGGCCCCACCGGCACACCGTTCTGCTTGGCCCAGCGAATAAAGTCCATGACGATGAGGAAGTAGCCGGCAAAGCCCATCTGATTGATGATTTGCAGCTCAAAATCCAAACGCGCGCGGTATTCGGCCTCGATGGTCGACATGTCCGGGCGCTTGGGGTCAAAGAGCTTGCCCAGCCGGAAAGTCAGGCCCTCATGCGACAACTGGGCAAAGTACTCGGCCATGGTCATGCCCGGCGGTACCGGGAAATCGGGCAGATAGCTCTTGCCCAGCGTCAGCCCGAGGCTGCAACGCCGGGCAATTTCCACCGTGTTCTCGATGGCCTCGGGCAGGTCGGCAAAGAGCTCGATCATCTCCGCCGGCGACTTCAGATACTGTTGATCGCTGTACTCGCGCGGCCGGCGCGGATCGCCGAGCACATAGCTCTGGGCGATGCAGACACGCACCTCGTGCGCCTCATACTCTTCCTGCGCAATAAAGCGCACATCGTTGGTCGCCACCACCGGGCACTGGCAGCGCTCGGCCAGCGCCACAGCCGCATGCAGGTGGTCTTCATCACCCTCTCGGCTGGTACGAATCAGCTCTAAATAGACTCGGGATGGGCACAATGCCAGCCAACTGCGTAACAGGCGATCGGCCTGGGATGCATCGCTGCCAAGCAAGGCCAGACCCACATCACTACCCCGGCCGAGCAGAAAAATCAGGCCGTCATGTTGGGCATTAATCCAGCGCCGCTGCACGATAGGTCTACCCTGCTCTTGGCCCTCGACAAACGCGCGCGAAATCAGCGCGATGAGGTTTTTATAGCCCACCTCATTCATCACCAACGCGGTCACGAGCGAGAGGCTTTCACCGTCCCGAACCACCATGTCGGCACCAAAAATCGGTTTAATGCCTTTGCTCTGAGCGGCTTTATAGAACTTCACCAGACCATAAAAATTACTACGATCTGTCATCGCCATCGCGGGCATGCCAGCGGCAGCACAGGCCTTTACGGCATCATCAATACGCACAATAGAGTCGAGCAAAGAAAACTCGGAATGAACGCGCAGATGCACAAAGGCCGTCATGATTTACTCGAAAGCGAAAGCAGCGCCCTGACAGGCGCGAAGGAGCGACGATGTTCAGGCAATGGCCCTAGGCGTTGCAAGGCCTCGAGATGCGCTGGCGTCGGATAGCCCTTGTGTTTGGCGAATCCATAACCAGGATGTTGAAGTTCCAGTGCCTGCATCTCAGCATCACGCGCCACTTTCGCCAAAATACTGGCCGCACTGATGGCGGGCACTGTGGCATCACCTTTAACCACCGCTTGAGCTGGCATGGGTAAAGGGGGGCAGCGATTGCCGTCAATCAGCACTGAGGTTGGCGTAATCGGCAACGCAGCCACCGCCCGCTGCATGGCCAGCATGGTCGCCTGCAAAATATTGATTTGGTCAATTTCCGCCGGCTCGGCACGGCCCAAGGCCCAGGCCAGCGCCCGCTCACGGATTTGCTCGGCCAGATGCTCACGCTGTGTAGCGCTGAGCTTCTTAGAGTCGTTCAAGCCTGAAATAGGACGTGCTGGGTCCAAGATCACTGCGGCGGTCACGACGGCTCCAACGAGTGGCCCACGCCCTACCTCATCGACGCCGGCCAGTAACAGGGCACTCGGGTCTGGGGCGAAAAAATCGCTTTGCCATTGGCTCGCGTGACGACTCATGGCGCCGGGCGACTCGACAGTAAGCGCGCAATAGCCGCCGCCCCCGTGGCGCTCGCATCCTGCCGCAGGGCAAGGTGCAGTACGTCATAGGCAGCTAAGGTTGTTCGCACCTTATCCGGCGAGTTAAGCCACTCGGCAGTCTCGCGGGCCAAGTTTTCTGGGGTGGCTTGGCTTTGCAGCAATTCAGGCACCAATCGACGGCCAGCCAGCAGATTAGGCAAACTCACGAAGGGGATTTTCACCAACCATCTCGCGATGAGCCAGGTCAGCCAATGCAAGCGATAGGCGACGACCATGGGCTTTTTCAGAAGCAGGGCTTCCAGCGTGGCGGTGCCCGACGCCAGCACAATCACATCCGCCGCCGACATCACCACGCGCCCCACATCGTTCCCAATCTGCTGATCAAAAATCGTTATGGGTAATGCGTCATGGGTCTCAACGGCGGCGCGAATTTGTTCGCTGCGCTCCGCATTAATGGCCGGAATCAGGAAGCGAAGCGTCGGAAACTGCGCATGCAAAATCTTCGCCGTCGCCAATAGCAGCGGTAGTAGGCTAGCCACTTCCCCACGACGACTGCCCGGCAACAAAGCCACGGTTGCAGCACGCTCGGATGCCGTCGAAGGCAGCCCGAGACGAACTTGCGCGGCCATCGCATCTGGCACGAGTGGCAAGGTATCCGCCAGTGGGTGCCCAACAAAGACCGCCGGAACCGCGTGTTTGTCGTAGAACGCTTTTTCAAATGGCAGCAAGCACAACATCAGATCGACGCTGGCCCGTATGCCCTTGACTCGTCCCTGACGCCAAGCCCAAACGGATGGGCTGACATAATGGATGGTGGGGATACCCGCGGGTTTGAGTGCTGCGGCGATGCGCAAATTGAAATCGGGGGCATCGATACCAATAAAGGCATCAATTTTTTCTGCTTGCAGGCGCTCGATCAGCTGGTCGCGAACCGCAAAAAGCTCGCGTAAACGCCCTAACACCTCAACCAAACCCATGACCGACAATCGCTCCATGGGCACTAAGGTTTCAGCACCTTCGGCCAGCATTTGTGGCCCAGCGATACCAACAAATCGGGCATTCGGAAAGTGAACTTTCAGGGCTCGAATGAGCCCTGCACCAAGGAGGTCGCCTGAGGCTTCACCTGCGACGATGCCAAAGACCGGTGTCGCCGACGACATGGTTACGTTTATCGGATGATGCCGCGCGTAGAAGCGCGCAGCGAGTCGATAAACAATTGAACCTCTGGTGCTTTGGCTGCTAGCTCAGCCAATGGCGCATAGGCCTCATCCAGCGTTAGACCATCGCGGTAAACCGCTTTATAAGCCCTGCGCAACGCATTAATGGTCTCCGAAGACCAGCCTTTGCGCTTCATGCCTTCAAAGTTCATACCGCGTGGAATTGCCGGATTGCCACTGGCCATGACATACGCCGGTACATCTTTAAACAACGTCGTGCCACCACCCAGCATGGCATAAGAGCCAATTCGGCAGAATTGATGAATACCAGAGTTGCCCCCAACGATCACGCCATCACCAATCACAACATGACCTGCAATACCGGCATTGTTGGCAATAATGTTGTCATCACCGATCACGACATCATGGGCAATGTGGCTATTTACCATGAGCAAATTGCGTGAGCCAATTTTGGTCAGGCTCTTGTCTTGAATGGTGCCACGATGCAGCGAGCACGCTTCGCGAATGACGTTGTCGTCGCCGATTTCAAGTCGGGTGGGCTCACCCCGATACTTTTTGTCTTGGCAATCTGCACCCACCGAGGCGAATTGATAGATACGGTTGCGCTCGCCAATCCGCGTCGGACCAGAGATCACCACATGAGGGCCAATCCAGGTGTCGGCACCAATCACAACATCGGCACCGATGACAGAATAAGGGCCAATTTCAACACCCTCTGCGATTTCAGCTCGAGGGTCAATAATCGCAGTCGCGTGGATAAGGCTCATATCACTTGTTCCGCAATTAGCAGGTCGGCGCTGGCGGCTAGTTCGCCATCAACCAGGGCACGACACGAAAATTTATAAATATGGCGACGACTTCCCATCATCGTGGCTTCCAACACTAAGCGATCGCCGGGGATGACCTGACGTTTAAATCGCACATTATCGGCGCCAGCAAAAACATAAAGATGGCCGGACTCAGGGCTTTTGTTGTGGGTATAAAAGCCTAAGACTCCGGCAATCTGCGCCATGGCTTCAATCATTAAAACGCCAGGCATGATGGGCTTGCCAGGAAAGTGCCCCTGGAAAAAATGCTCGTTAATGGTGATGTTCTTGAAACCCACAATATGCTTGCCAGCTTCCACTTCAGTGACACGGTCAACCAGCAAAAAGGGGTATCGCTGCGGCAGATAATGCATTACCTGCTCAATAGTCATCATGTTAAGTCTTCTCCAAGACGCGAACTCGCTGCGCTAACTCATCTAAACGACGCAGGCGCACCGCCATTTTCTTCCAGTTATCGGTGCTGTCAAAAGCCGTTCCGGATGAATAGGAACCGGGCTCACTGATGGATTTAGTAATCATGGTCATGCCAGTGATCTGTACGCCATCGCAAATTTCAATATGCCCGACAATGCCAACGCCACCCGCTAAAATACAGTGCTTGCCAATACGGGTACTGCCAGAAACACCACAGTTCGCTGCAATGGCGGTATGGGCACCAATGACCACGTTATGGGCTATCTGAACCTGATTATCAATAATCACACCATTGTGAATTTCCGTGTCTTCTAACGCGCCACGGTCTATCGTGGTGTTCGCGCCAATATCCACGTCATCACCAATTACAACACGACCAATTTGGGCAATTTTCCGCCACACACCGCGTTCATTAGCGAAGCCAAAGCCATCACCACCAACAATCGTACCCGCGTGAATATTGACACGGTCCCCGAGCACACAATCGTGATAAATCACGACATGGCTACGGATACGACAATTTGCACCGATGCGTACGCGAGCATGAATCACCGCACCCGCTTCAATGACTGTGCCCTCGCCGATCACGGCGCCCTCGCCGATCACAGCTAACGGTCCGATGCAAACACTTGCTGGAATCTCGGCACTCTCTGCGATCACTGCGCTGCAATGGATGCCTTGGGGTACTTTCGGCGTTCGATCAAATCGATGGGATAACGTCGCAAACGCCAAATAAGGATTGGGCAGAAACAGCGCTGCTCCTGCAAAGTCGCCCTTATCTTGAGCTCGCATGAGCACAGCACCCGCTTGGGTCGTGGCCAACAAAGGACGATAGCGAGGGTTTGCTAAGAAGCTCAGCTGATGGGGCTGCGCATTATGCAGAGTACCTAAGCCACTTATGATATGCGAAGGGTCGCCCTGCAGCTCAGCCCCAAGCTCTTTGGCTAGCTCGCCAAGCGAAATGCTCATTGGTGAAATCGTCATGGCCACGAAATCCGCTTAGCCTAATTACTTAGCTGCGTTCAAGCGTTCAACTACCCGTTTAGTCAGGTCCAGATCAGGATCGACATAAATCACACCACGACGATCAATGATGACATCAAAATTCCCCGACTTACGCATCTCGTCGAGCACGTTTTGCATACTGGGCAGGAGTCGATTTAATAAATCTTGTTGAGCATCCTGAGTACGCTTTTGCACTTGGGTAATTAGAGCGTTGAACTCATTCGCTTTCTGATCTGCTTGCTCACGCAGCGCTTTCTTATCGCGCTCACTCATAGTGGCCGCTTCTTTAATAAATTTTTCTTCCATGGCCTTAATGTCTTTACGTAACTGCTCCAACTTGTCACGTTGTGGCTTCATATCCGTCGCCAGTTTTTCCTGAGCGGTTTGTGCCGCATTTGTTGCCAAAATAGCCGCCTCGCGGTCTAAAACAGCAATACGTGTCGGGGCATTAGCAGCAGCCCAAGACAGTGCCGGCATCGACATCAGCGCAGTAGCAAGTAACACATTACGAAGGGTATTCATCAGATCAAAATCCTTGGCCAAGCGAGAATTGGAAGGTTTGGGTGTCATCTTCATCTTTAGTATTTAACGGCTTGGCCACGGCGAACGTCAGCGGACCAATGGGGGTAATCCAAGACAAACCTAAGCCCACAGAATAACGAAGATTGCCCAAAGATGGCTTGTAATCCGTTGTAGATGAAGCCTTTGAGTTGGTATCAAAAATATTACCCACGTCAAAAAAAGCCAACGTACGAATCTTGCTCTTATCTTCGATTAAGGGCACAGGGAAAATCAGCTCAAGGCCGCCCTCCACTTGCACGTTGCCCCCAATGGATTCTGCCTCTGGTAGCAGCACCGTCGGGTTTGACAGCAACAATCGTTGGCTGCGTGGCCCCATAGAGTTGTCACGAAAACCACGCACCGAACCGAAGCCGCCCCCAAAAAAGTTTCGGTAGAAGGGCAGGCTATCGCCACTGATGGCATCACCATAGCCTAAGCGTGCATAACCACGGCCAACCCAATCGCTGCGAACTGGAAAATAACGTTGGGCGTTATACGTCAGTTTGTAAAAGCTGA
This sequence comes from Moraxellaceae bacterium UBA2477, assembly GCA_002342025.1. Taxonomy (GTDB): domain Bacteria; phylum Pseudomonadota; class Gammaproteobacteria; order Pseudomonadales; family Moraxellaceae; genus Perlucidibaca. The sequence goes on from DDPD01000068.1 coordinate 8,445, forward strand.
CATCACTGCCCGGCAGACCCAACTCCATCGCTACCGACTGCGAAGCACCCGCTGTTGGAAAGGTACCGCGGTTAAGCGTATTACGGCTCCAAGCGGCTGAGCCTGTGTAGGTTAATAGTTTATTACCATTTGCATTGGTAAATTTAAATACTGCCTCAGATGGATTTACACCCAAACTAATCTCAGTTTGATCCACCCCCGCAGAAAAACTAATGGTTTCAGTTTCGTCGATGGGGTAGCTGAAGCTGATGTTCGCCCCTAACGAATCGGTTGAATAATTACTAATATTTAAATCATCTAACTTTGTCTGGCGAAGATAGAAGTTATAACCGCGACTGATGCCATCTGGCGTGAAGTAAGGATCTAGAAATGAGACATTATAAGCATCACGCACGTCAGATCGATTGAGTCCGATAGAGACTCGGTTCCCCGTTCCCAAGAAATTGGTCTGACTCACATTCGCGCCAAAAACTAAGCCTGCATTTTGTGAGTAACCTAAACTTGCGCTAATTGAACCCGATGCCTGCTCGGTGACGGAGACATTCAAATCAACTTGATCCGTCGTGCCCGGAACTCGAGCGTTATCGATTTTTACGTCACTAAAAAAGCCCAAGCGCTGGAGACGCACTTTAGACAGGTCAATCTTTTCTGCCGAAGCTTGCGCCCCTTCGAATTGACGCATTTCTCGACGAAGTACACTGTCTTCTGTTTTTAAGTTGCCAGTAAAGTTAATGCGGCGCACCGACATCACTCGATTCGGATTAATGTAGAAAACGAGTTTTGCTGTTTTAGTTGTATCGTCTAGCTCAGGCACACCTTGTACATCGGCCAGCAAATACCCATCACGACCTAAACGGCGCGTAATAATCTCATTGGTGAGCGTAACAACTTTTTGTGAATATATTTGGCCCGGCTGCGCCAACAACAGCTTCTTGAGCTCGGCCTCAGGGATAGGCAAATCGCCCGCCAAGCGAACATCTGCAACTTTAAAGGGCTCACCTTCAGTCACATTAATATCAATATAAACTTGATCTTTATTAGGCGAGAGCGTGACCTGAGTGGAATCCACACTGAATCGCAAATAACCACGATCTAAATAATATGAACGTAAAGTCTCAATATCTGCTGTCAGTTTTTCACGTGAGTATTTATCATCTCCATAAATAAATGATAATAAATGCCTAGATTGAAGCTGCATTTGTTTAAGTAGTATAGGGTCTTTAAAAACGGAATTGCCGTTAATGCTGATACGCTTAATTCGAGCCGTATCACCTTCTACGATGGTGATATTAATCCCGACACGATTACGTGGCAGCGGCTTAGCGGTTGCCGTTACCGTTGCGCCATAACGCCCCTGTGCAGCATATTGGCGTTGCAGCTCCAAACGCACCTGATCTAAAGCTGCACGCTTAAAAACTTCACCCTCACTCAAGCCGATGGTTTTCAAACCCTTCAACAAGTCTTCCTTGTTGATGGACTGGTTCCCCTTCAGTTCAATTGTTGAAATGCTAGGACGCTCCACCACGCGAACAATTAGCGCATCGCCGTCACGTAAAGCCTGCACATCTTCAAACTGCCCCGACGCAAAAAGCGCCCGCACTAAGTCTGCACTGCGCTCATCCGTCACCGTCTCACCAGCTGCAAACGGCAACAAGGCATAAACGCTCGCGGCAGATAAGCGCCCCAAACCTTCCAACCGAATATCTTTTACAACAAAGCTATCGGCATGTGCAGAAGCACTAGCAATGGCCAGCGCGAGAGGTAAAACAGCCAATGAAGGCCAGTTACGTGTCATGTGAGCAGTCATCCAAAATCAAAACAAGCGACGAATATCGTTCAAAATAGCGAGCAGCATGACACTGCCCATCAGAGCGACGCCAACGCGTAAACCCATCAACTGCACAGCCTCTGGAAGAGGCCGGCGAAATACGGCTTCAATCGCGTAATACAGCAAGTGCCCACCATCCAAAACTGGAATGGGCAGCAAATTAAGAACGCCCAAACTCACGCTAAGCAAGGCCATAAACCCGATCAGCGACTCCCAACCGATACTCGCACTGTGACCCGCTACTTTCACAATAGTTATGGGGCCACTGAGTGAATCCATACCAATCAAACCGGATAGCATCTTGTACAGGGAAGTGAGCGACAAGGCTATGATTTGTCCCGTTTTATCGAAGGCCTGCAAGAGCGCCGCAATCGGTTCTAAAGCGCGATCACGCTGATAAGCCTGAGGAATCTGTATCGGAGCATCTATCACGCCGACACCAAGACGCCCAACGGGTTTGCCCGTAAATTCGTGCGTTAAATCAGGTGTTACCGTCAGTATGAGCGGAGTGCCATTTCGCACTAAGTCCCACGTCATGGCATGGTCTGGATGCTGCTGGATTTGTTCAACGACTTCCTGCCAATCAGAGACTGCTGTGCCATCGATGCGTTCAATGCGGTCATTAATCGCAAGGCCAGCTCTATCTGCTGGGCTTCCGGGCTCTACAGCGCCAATAACCGGCGGCATAGGGGGCATCCATGGCACAAAGCCGAGGGCACGGAATGGGTCTTGATTGCTATCTACTAAAAACCTGCTGACGGTAATCAGTCGTTGCTGGCTTTGGGTAGAGTCCTTAGGCATCACTTCAACAGCCAAGGTTGTGCTATCACCGATGTACTCAACCAACGCGTAATTTGCAGACTCCCAATCCGAGATTTTCCGCTCATTAATACTCAGTAGCTCATCGCCCACCTGCAAACCTGCCATAGCAGCTGGAGAATCTGGAAGCACTTTACCGACGATGGGCCGCAAACTTTGCCCAGGCTGCAAAAACAGCAGCCAGTACAATAAAACGGCAAAAATTAGGTTAATCAATGGCCCTGCAGCAACAATCGCCATGCGCTTGCCTACCGTTTGGCGATTGAACGCTTGGGACTGTAGATGCGCTGGAACTTCCGCCTCTCGCTCATCCAACATGCGAACAAAGCCACCCAAGGGGATGGCTGCAATACGATATTCAGTCCCATCGCGCGATGTGCGTTGCCACAAGGCTGGCCCGAATCCTATGGAAAAAGTGAGCACTTTGACGCCACAGCGCCTGGCTACCCAAAAGTGGCCGAATTCGTGGATGGCAATGAGCGGCCCCAGCACGACAATTCCAGCAAGCAGGACATAGAGAAACTGCATATCAGCCCTCTCCTGATTTAGTCATAAAATGCGCCACGATCGCATGCGCGCGCTGGCGTGCCTCGGTATCGGCCGCCAGAATAGTAGCCAATTCATCGGCAGCTGACACCGGAATTTCACTCAGTACCTGTTCAATCACCCGTGCAATACCCAAGAAATCCAGTTGGCCAGCCAAAAAGGCCGCCACTGCCACCTCGTTCGCAGCATTCAATACAGCCGGATGCGTCCCACCGGCCGTCATGGCTTCTTTCGCCAAACGTAAGCAAGGAAAGCGTACAAGGTCAGGCGCCTCAAAGCTAAGGGCCGTCAATTGTGAAAAATTCAGGGCAGGCACGCCCGATTCGATGCGTTCTGGCCATGCCAGCGCATGAGCAATCGGCGTGCGCATATCGGGCTGCCCCATTTGCGCCAGCACCGAGCCATCGGCATAACAGACCATGGAATGAATGACGCTTTGTGGATGCACCACCACTTCGATCTGATCGGGTCGCGCTGCGAACAACCAACACGCCTCAATAAACTCTAATCCCTTATTCATCAGGGTGGCAGAGTCGACGGAAATTTTCTGGCCCATGGACCAGTTCGGGTGTTTCACGGCTTGTGCAGGAGTCACTGACTGCAACTGCTCAACGCTGAACTGACGGAATGGCCCACCGGACGCCGTCAAAAGCAATTTTTCCACGCCCACAGACGCCAACCCTTGTGCATGGTTAGGTGGCAAGCATTGGAAAATCGCATTGTGCTCAGAGTCGATAGGCAGCAAAGTCGCACCATGTTCGCGAACGGCACGCATAAACAAAGCGCCCGACATGACTAGCGCTTCTTTATTGGCCAGCAAGACCCGTCGACCGGCCTTAACCGCTGCTAAAGTGGGCAACAGGCCCGCAGCACCAACAATAGCCGCCATCACGGTGTCCGCTTCCTCAGCGACGCGCGCCAGTGCAGCCTCCCCGACTAAAACCTCAGTGGAGTTAGTGCTGCCTTGCAGCTTTTTACGCAGCAGTGATGCACTTGCATCATCCGCCACCACGGCATAAACCGGATTAAACGTCAGGCACAACTCGCTCAGTTCAATGACGCGACTAAACGCCGTCAGCGCATACACGCGATAACGTTCGGGGTAGCGCGCCACGACATCCAGTGTACTGCGGCCAATAGAGCCGGTTGCGCCCAATACAGTGAGTGTTTGCAAGGCTGTCATCGGAAATTAGAAGCCGCCCGCCAGCCACCAACCCGCTAGGAATACAGGCGCGGCAGCAGTGATGGAGTCGATGCGATCGAGTGCGCCGCCGTGTCCAGGAAAAATCTTACCGGAGTCTTTAATGCCCGCACGACGCTTCACCATGGACTCGAACAAATCCCCAAGTACTGAAGCAAGAACGGTCATTGCCGAAACCACAGCAAAAAGTAAAAACTGCAGACCTGCTAACTGAAGATTAAACGCCACGACAAGCATAATGATCGACGTTGTCAGGAGACCGCCATAGAGGCCTTCGCGGGTTTTCGCAGGGCTCACCGAGGGCGCCAGTTTGATCTTACCAAAACGGCGACCGGCGAAATACGCACCCGTGTCTGCGCCCCAAACCAGCA
>DDPD01000042.1 GCA_002342025.1 Moraxellaceae bacterium UBA2477
CCCAGGGCGGGAGGGCTAAATGAAAACGCTAGCGCAAATTTGGTGGGATGTTCCGGCTGAGTGGGCTGATGTGCCTGTGCCATCGTTGGTCTCAGATTCTCGTTTGGTTAAGCCCGGTTCGGTATTTGTCGCTTTGGCGGGTTTGCACCACGATGCGCGTAGCCATGTGCCGGCAGCCTTGGCTGCAGGTGCCGGCGCCATTCTGGTGGAGGCGGGTGGAGAGTGGCTGGTTCATGCCGAGCAGGCCGGCGTGCCCGTTTTAGTGGTGCCGGAGCTGACGCAGCAATTGGGCCATTTCGCTGCGCGTTTCTATGATCAGCCGGCGGCTGGGATGACCGTTATGGCCGTCACAGGCACCAACGGTAAAACCAGTATTGCTAACTTAATGGCAGGCGCGGCTCTTCAGCTGGGTCGTCGTAGCGCAGTGATTGGTACGCTGGGCAATGGCTTCTATGGTGAGCTAGCGGCATCGCAATTCACCACGCCGGACCCGCTGCAACTCCAGCGCTTACTTGCAGAGTTCCGTGATCGCGGTGCTGAGCTGGTTGCAATGGAGGCGAGCTCGCACGGTTTAGAGCAGGGTCGTATGGTGGGCACTCCCATCCATACCGCGCTGTTTACGAATTTAACGCGTGATCATCTGGACTATCACGGCGACATGGCCAGCTACGCAGCGGCTAAGGGACGTTTGTTTTCCTGGCCTGGCCTGCGTGCAGCGGTCATAAATGCTGACGATCCGCAGGGTGAGATTTATCGTCAGCAACTTGCTGCCGATGTGCAATGCCTGCGCTACAGCTTGAACGCCACCAGTGCTGCCGATGTGGTTGCTGAGCAAGTAGCGCCTTCGCTGGACGGTCTGCGGATGCAAGTGCGCTACGGCCATGTGTCGGTGAGCCTTCACAGCCCGCTTCTCGGCCGTTTCAATGCGAGCAACCTACTCGCCGTGTTGGCAGGCCTGCTGACACTAGGTTATGACCTGAAAGCGGCCGCAGATGCCTTGGCATTCGTGCCACCCGTCGCGGGGCGCATGCAGTGTCTTCGTCAAGGTAACTCGCCTTTGGCGGTTGTGGATTACGCCCATACCCCCGATGCCTTAGAGCAAGCCCTAAAAGCCGCGCGCGAACATACCACGGGCAATCTCTGGTGCGTATTCGGCTGTGGTGGCGGTCGTGACACCGGTAAGCGAGTGGACATGGGGCGTATTGCGGCTGAGCTCGCCGATAAGTTAGTACTGACCACGGACAATCCCCGTGAAGAGGCGCCGGAATCCATTCTTCACGACATTCAGCAAGGCCTTCAGGGTCGTGCGGCGGTGGTGATGGTGGATCGCGCCGAGGCCATTGCCTATGCCCTTGCCCATGCAGCCTCCGATGACGTGGTGCTGGTGGCAGGAAAAGGCCATGAAACCTATCAAGAAGTGATGGGTGTGCGTTACCCCTTTAGTGATGTTGAGCAAGTACAGCTAGCGCTAAGCAAATGGAGTGCAGCATGAGACTGTCTGAAATCGCACGCGTGGTGTCGGGCGAATTAATTGGCCTGGATGCGGATGTCGGCAGTTTTTCCAGTGATACCCGTTCGCTGCAGACCCATGATGTGTTTATTGCGTTGTCAGGGCCCAATTTCGACGCCAATGCCTTGGTTTGTCAGGCCGCTGAAAAAGGCGCCGTTGCCGCTGTGGTCTCGCGCATGGACCCCAATGCAGGTATTCCCCAAATTATTGTGAGCGATTGCCACCGCGCCTTGGGCGAGATAGCCGCTGCCTGGCGTGCGCGTTTCCCGCAATTAGTGCGTGTTGCCATGACCGGTAGTGCCGGCAAGACCTCGACGAAAGAAATGACCGCGCGCATTTTTGAACAGCAGGGCGAGACGCTGGCGACTCTGGGCAACCTCAATAACGACATCGGCGTGCCGCTGACACTATTGCGTATTCGCGAAGAGCATCAGTTTGGCGTGTTTGAGTTGGGCGCTAATCATGCCGGCGAAATTGCCTACACCTCTGGCCTAGTTAAGCCCCAAGCCGCCGTGATTATTAACGTTGGTACCGCCCACCTGGAAGGCTTTGGCAGCCGTGCAGGCATTGCCAAAGCTAAAGGTGAGATCTACGACGGCCTCACGCCAGAAGGCATCGCCATCGTCAATATTGATGACGACTTCGCCTCGTATTGGTTAGAAAAGTTGGCAGGCCGTCGCGTGCAAACCTTCTCGGAGCGCACGGTTGCCGATGTTTATGCCACCGACATTCATGCCGGCGACATGCCACTGTTTTCCTTCACGCTGCACATTGGGGCGCAGAGCTCGCCGGTTCAGTTACAGATTCTGGGTCGTCATCAGGTCATGAATGCGTTGGCGGCAGCCTCGCTGGCACACGCCTGCGGCATCAGCCTGGCACGCATTGTTGATGGTCTGCAAAAGACACGAGCCTATGCTGGTCGAAGTGTGCCGCACAGCTTGGGTCATCAACGCTATGTCATTGACGATAGCTATAACGCCAACCCGAGCTCTGTTAAGGCCGCGATTGACCTGTTGGCAGCCCTGCCGGGTCGTCATGTCTTGGTGCTTGGGGATATGGGGGAATTGGGCGATGCCACGGCATCGGGTCATCTTGAAGTTGGAGAATATGCAGCTATGAAAAATATCGACGCCCTTTATGCAACGGGGCAGCACAGCGCCCATTATGCCGCCGGTTTTGGCAGCCAAGCACAGCTGTTTCCGGATCACCAAGCGTTGCTGAAAGCCTTGGAGGCTGAGCTGCAAGGCGTGGTGACCATTCTCGTGAAAGGCTCGCGCAGCGCACGTATGGAGCGTGTTGTGCAAGGCCTGACGGGCGAAGTAGGAGTGCACTGACATGCTACTTTGGCTTGCCGACCAACTGGCGCAACACTACAAGGGTTTCGGGGTATTCAACTACCTGACCTTCCGCTTCATGCTCAGCATTGTCACCGCGTTCGCGTTGTCGCTGTGGTGGGGCCCCCACTTGATCGAAAAGCTCAAAGAAATGAAGTTTGGTCAGGCTATTCGTAATGATGGCCCGCAAACACATTTGGCAAAAACCGGTACGCCCACCATGGGTGGCGTACTGATTCTGCTGACTATTGCAGTGAGCACGTTGTTTTGGGCGCGCTTAGACAATCTCTACATCTGGATTGTGTTGGCCGTCATGGCGATTTTTGGTTTCGTCGGTTGGGTCGACGACTACCGTAAAGTGGTTGAGAAAAACCCACGGGGTCTACCCAGTCGTTGGAAGTATTTTTGGATGTCGGTCGGTGGTTTAGGTGCAGCCATTGTCCTTTACCTCACCGCGAAGACACCCATTGAAACCAGCTTGATCGTGCCGTTCTTTAAGGACGTGATTATCCCGTTGGGCCTGTTCTACATTGTGCTTAGCTACTTCGTTATTGTCGGGGCCAGCAATGCGGTGAATCTCACCGATGGCTTGGATGGCTTAGCCATTATGCCTACCGTTATGGTCGCGGGTGCGCTGGCAATCTTTGCCTACCTGACCGGCAACATCAAATTCGCCACCTACTTACAGATTCCATTCGTGATCGGTGCTGGTGAGCTCATCATTATTTGCGGCGCCATTATCGGTGCCGGCCTCGGCTTCCTCTGGTTCAACGCCTATCCCGCGCAAGTATTCATGGGCGATGTCGGTGCGCTGTCGCTGGGCGCGGTGCTCGGCACCATCGCTGTCATCGTGCGTCAAGAAATTGTGCTGTTTGTCATGTGCGGCGTCTTCGTCATGGAAACAGTCTCGGTGATGTTGCAAGTGGCCAGCTTCAAGTTGACCGGCAAACGTATTTTCCGCATGGCACCGATTCATCACCATTTTGAACTTAAGGGCTGGCCAGAAACGCGTGTGGTTGCGCGCTTTTGGATCATTAGCTTCATGTTGGTGCTGATTGGTCTTGCGACCTTGAAGCTGCGTTAAGGAGAGGCGGGCATGCTTATTCAGCGCGACGGTTTGCGGGTGGTCATCGGTCTAGGAAAGACTGGGCTGTCCTGCGTCCGTTATTTAAAAGCGCAGGGTTATCCCGTTGCGGTTAACGATACGCGTGAGCATCCGCCAGGTCTGGCCGAGCTGCGTGCAGAGTTTCCAGATGTTGAGGTCAGCCTCGGTAAGCTCGATGCGGAATTGTTCTTGCGTGCCAGCGAAGTCATCAGCAGCCCTGGCATCTCCATTCGCGAGCCGGCCATTGCCGCTGCAATGGCTGCGGGTGTCTCTGTGGTCGGTGATGTGGAGCTTTTTTGCCGTGCGGCAAAGGCACCGATTGTGGCAATTACCGGCTCCAATGCGAAGAGTACGGTGACCACGCTGGTTGGCTTAATGGGCGAAGCTGCCGGTAAGCGTACGGGCGTTTGCGGCAATATCGGCACGCCGGTGTTGGACATGCTCGCTGAGGGTGAAAAAGACCTGTATGTGATGGAGCTGTCGTCATTCCAATTGGAGACAACACACTCCCTGAAGGCAGCCGTAGCGGTAGTGTTGAACCTCAGCGAAGACCATATGGATCGCTACGCCGGCATGGTGGATTACCACCAAGCCAAGCATCGTATTTACCGTAACTGTGAGCGCTTTGTGTTTAATCGTGAGGATGCGCTCACAGTGCCATTAATTGCCGATGATCTGCCCCGTGCCAGCTTTGGTTTGGGCGTGCCAGATTTGAATGATTTTGGTGTTCGTGTCGTCGAGGGGAAACCCTACTTGGCGCGCGGTCGCGAGACGCTCATGCCGGTCAGTGAGCTGCAGATTTTTGGTGATCACAACGTGGCGAATGCGCTGGCCTGCCTAGCGCTAGGCGAGGCCGTTGGCCTGCCCATGGATGCCATGCTGAACACGCTACGTTCATTCACCGGTCTAAAGCATCGCTGCCAGCGCGTGGCCATGCACAATGGTATCGGTTGGTACAACGACTCTAAGGGCACCAATGTTGGTGCGACCCTGGCAGCGATCAACGGCCTAGGCGCAGCGATTAGTGGCAAAGTTCTGCTGATTGCTGGCGGTGTAGGCAAAGGGCAGGACTTCACCCCGCTTTCGCCTGCCATGGCACAGTTTGGTAAGTCACTTATTCTCATTGGCGAAGATGCCTCGGTTATTGATGTGGCTGTCGCGGCGGCATTGCCACGATTCCATTGCACAAGTCTGGATGAAGCCATTGCTCAGGCGCTACGTATCGCCAAGCCGGGCGATGCCGTGCTGTTGTCTCCTGCCTGCGCCAGCTTTGACATGTTCAAGCATTACGAAGATCGCGGTGATCAATTCGTTGCGGGCGTTCGTCGTTTGGTTGAGGGACACGCATGACCAGCCAAAACATGAATCCACCGATGCAACTGCTACGAAATATCGTTGCTGAGCTGACGGAGCGCCAGGTCGTGCTGGTCGCTTCCGGCTTCTTGTTGTGCGTCGGTTTGATCATGGTGGGGTCGGCCTCAATGGGTGTTGCCGAGGCCACATTCGGCAATCCGTTCTACTTCTTTATTCGTCATGCCATCTACCTCTGCATCGGGCTGGTCGTGGGTGCCGTGGTGCTGCAAGTGCCGATGCAGTTTTGGAGTCGCTACAGTTACTGGGTGTTCTTGGTCGCGTTGATCCTTATCGCGATTGTGTTGATTCCAGGCATTGGTCGTCGCGTCAATGGCAGCATGCGTTGGATTGGCTTTGGCGGCATCACCATGCAGCCCTCTGAAGTGATGAAGCTGGCGGCGGTATTGGCGATGTCGGCTTACCTCGTGAGGCGTCAAGAAGAAGTCCGCAGTCGTGCTATGGGATTCGTTAAGCCCTTAGTGGCGCTGTTTTTTGTGGTCATGTTCCTCATGCTAGAGCCCGATTTTGGTGCCAGCATCGTGGTCATCATGGCGACTACCTGCATGCTGTTCCTAGCGGGTGCGCCGCTTAAGCAGTTTCTCGCCGTCATGGGTACTGTGACGCTGGCGGGTATTCCTGTCGTCATGATGGAGTCCTACCGTATGAAGCGCCTGTTGGCCTTCACAGACCCGTGGGCTGATCAGTACAACACCGGCTATCAGTTGGTTCAGAGCTTGATTGCATTTGGGCGTGGTGACTGGTTCGGTGTGGGGCTGGGTCACAGCGTGCAAAAACTGTTTTATTTGCCCGAAGCACATACCGACTTTGTCTTTGCGGTCTATGCAGAAGAGTTTGGCTTGATTGGTGTGCTGGTTTTGCTGCTGGCGGTGGCCTCTTTGGTCACAGCCGCTCTGCGCATTGGCCAGCGTGCTGAGCGCGCTGGCCAATATTACTCCGCTTACGTTGCCTACGGTTTGGCGGTGATGTTGGGCGTGCAATCCGCGATCAATATCGGTGTAAACATTGGCTTCTTCCCAACCAAGGGTTTGACGTTGCCGCTGGTGAGCTACGGTGGGTCGAGTCTGGTCATGGTCTTCGCGATCCTTGCCATTCTCCTGCGCATTGATGCCGAGTCTAGTCAGGTCAGCGAGCGTGGTTTGCGACGCACAGAGGGAGGCAATCATGGCGCTCGTTAAATCTGTTGTCGTGATGGCGGGCGGTACCGGTGGCCATGTGTTCCCGGCGTTGGCTGTGGCTCGCGCTCTGCAGGCGCAAGGTGTCCGTATTCACTGGCTAGGTACGAAAGCTGGCATTGAGGCAGATCTAGTGCCCAAGGCGGGCTTCGATATTACTTATCTCGATGTTGGTGGCTTGCGCGGTAATGGCTTGAAGCCGCTGCTGAAAGCCCCCACCAAATTGCTGCGTGCCGTCTGGAAAGCCACTCGTGTGTTTTCGTCAGTGAATGCCGATGCCGTGATTGGCTTGGGCGGCTATGTCACGGGTCCTGGTGGCTTGGCGGCACGGCTGTCCGGCTTGCCCCTGTATATCCATGAGCAAAACGCGATTGCCGGATTTACCAACAAGGCTTTATCTAAGTTTGCAACGCAAGTTTTACAGGCATTTCCTGACGCATTTGAGCCCTGTGAAAAAGTGACTTGGGTCGGCAACCCGGTCCGCGATGAAATCGCCACACTGGCTCAGCCCAATGCGCGTTATGCCGCTCGCCGAGGCCCACTGCGCGTGTTGGTCTTGGGCGGCAGTTTGGGTGCCGTCGCATTAAATGAATTGGTGCCTGCTGCCTTTGCGGAGCTTCCCGAAGCACAACGTCCGGTGATACGTCATCAGGCGGGGCGCAAGCATGCCGATAAAGCCGCTGAGGTTTATCGCAAACTCGGTGTGCAAGCCGACATCCTGCCGTTTATTGATGACATGGCCGCGGTTTACGACTGGGCTGACTTAGTCATTTGCCGCTCGGGCGCACTCACGGTGTCTGAAATTGCCGCTGCTGGTGTGGCTTCAATTCTCATTCCCTTCCCGCATGCGGTTGATGATCACCAGACCGCGAATGCGCGTTTTTTAAGTGATATAGGGGCGGCTCGCCTGTTTCAGCAACGCGATCTGACGCCCGCTGCCTTTGCCGTCACGCTGGCTGAGTTGCTCGATCGTAAGAAGCTGCAGCAGATGGCAGAAAAAGCCCGCACGCTGGCCAAGCCCGATGCGACGGCTTTGGTCGTCAACGCTATTTTAAGAGGTCATGCATGAAAGCCATTCCGCGTACGCGCTTAATTGAAATTCCAGAAATGCGCCGCATTCGCCGTATTCATTTTGTCGGCATTGGTGGTGCGGGCATGTGCGGTATCGCTGAGGTGCTGCTGAACCAAGGCTATGAAGTAGCTGGCTCGGATGCCAAAGCGGGCAAGACCACTGATCGACTGAAGTCCTTCGGCGCCGAAATTTTTATTGGTCACGACGCGGCACATATCGAGAAGGCGGATGTGCTGGTGGTCTCCACTGCCATCGATTCGAGCAATCCTGAAGTGAAGGCTGCGCAGGAACGTCGTTTGCCTATCGTTCGCCGTGCCGAGATGCTGGCAGAGCTGATGCGCTATCGCCACGGCATTGCCATCGCGGGTACGCATGGCAAGACCACCACGACCAGCCTGATCGCATCGATCCTGGGCGAGGGCGGCTTCGATCCAACGTATGTGATTGGCGGTCTGCTCAACAGCGCCGGCACTAACGCCAAGCTCGGCAGCAGCCGCTATTTTGTCGCCGAAGCCGACGAGAGCGATGCTTCCTTTTTGCATTTGCAGCCCATGGCCTCGGTCGTCACCAACATTGACGCCGATCACATGGATACCTACGGCGGCGATTTCGAAGTGCTCAAGCGCACCTTCATCGAGTTCCTGCATAACCTGCCGTTCTACGGTCTCGCCGTGGTCTGTGGCGATGATCCCGTGGTGCGCGAGCTGTTACCGAAAATTGCGCGTCCTACCATTACTTACGGTTTCGATGCCGATAACGATGTGCGTGCCACCGATGTGCATCAGGAAGGCCTGCAGACCCACTTCACCGTGCATCGTTTAGGCCGTGAACCGCTCCGCGTAACCTTGAATCTGCCAGGTCTGCACAACGTACTGAACTCGCTGGCGGCTATTGCGATTGCGACGGATGAAGAAGTGGAAGACAGCGCCATTCTCAGTGCGCTGGGCAACTTCCAAGGCGTGGGTCGTCGCTTCCAGCGTCTTGCCGAAGTGGGTGATGTGCAGCTCGTGGATGACTACGGGCATCACCCCCGTGAAGTCGCTGCGACGATTGCCGCAGCACGTCAGGCTTTCCCTGGTCGCCGCTTGGTCATGATGTTCCAGCCGCATCGTTACAGCCGTACTCGCGACTGCTTCGAAGACTTCGTGCAAGTGCTGTCTACCGTGGATCAGTTGCTGCTGCTCGATGTCTATAGCGCAGGTGAAAAAGCCATTGCCGGTGCCGATAGCCGCACGCTGGCGCGCAGCATCCGTACGCGCGGCTTGGTTGATCCGGTGTTTGTGGAAAAGGCCGAAGAGCTGGCTCAGCTGTTGCCTTCGCAATTGCGAGCCGGGGATGTGCTGCTGACACAGGGAGCAGGCACGGTCGGTGCGATTGCGCTGGAGCTGGCTCAGAACGGTCTGTATCTGGCCGCAGCAAAAAAGTGAGATTGATGATGACTATGATTGATGTGAAGCGTTTTGGCCGTGTTGCCGTGCTCATGGGTGGCACTGCGGCTGAGCGTCCTATTTCGCTGATCAGTGGTGCTGCGGTGCTGAAGGCATTGCAGGCAGCGGGCGTTGATGCCCACGCGTTTGATCCAGCCGAACGTGACATCGTGGAAGTCCAAGGCTATGACCGCGCATTCATCGTCTTGCATGGCCGTGGTGGCGAAGACGGTGTGATGCAGGGTGTACTCGAGCAGTTTGGCGTGCCATACACCGGCAGTGGTGTTATGGCCTCTGCTATTGGCATGGACAAGGCGCGTACTAAGCAGTTGTGGCTGGGTTGTGGTCTGCCTACGCCAACTTATCGTCGCCTGTCGGATGGCTGCGATTTTGCCGCTGTGGTGGCCGAGTTGGGTTTGCCACTCATGGTCAAGCCCTCACGCGAAGGCTCCAGCATTGGCATGGCCAAGGTCTACACAGTGGATGACCTGGCCAAGGCTTATGCCGTTGCCGCCGAACACGACAGTGAAGTGATTGCAGAGCACTTTATTGAAGGCAGTGAGTACACCGTTAGCATGCTGAACGGGAAGGCGCTGCCGGTGATCCGCATGATCCCAGCCAACGATTTCTATGACTTCGAAGCCAAGTATCAGCGCAACGACACGCAGTACAAAATCCCCTGCGGCTTGGTGGCTGAAGAAGAGTGCCAATTACAGGCCATAGCTGAAGAGGCCTTTGAGGTAATTGGTGCTAAGGGCTGGGGCCGCATTGATGCCATGCGTGATAGCCAAGGCCGTTTTTGGTTGCTCGAAATCAACACGGTGCCCGGCATGACCGATCACTCACTGGTGCCGATGGCGGCTCAAGCTGCGGGCTTAGATTTTAGCCAATTGGTGCTGCAAATTTTAGCTCAGACGTTGAAGAGCGAGTCCGCCTAATGACTAGCCACGTCACACGTCGCCCCATTGCTCGCCCATCAGCCCCGCGTTCGGGCCTGTGGTCGGCTTGGTATGCACGAGGTGAGGGCTTGGCTAAGCAAGGTTCGCGAGCCTTGAATGTATTGGTGTGGGTCATGTCCTTGAGTGCCCTGCTGGTGATTGGTGCGGGCTTGCAAGTGATGATTAAAAACTGGGCGTTGGAAACTCCTATTCGTCACGTAGAAATCGCGGGTGATTTGGTGCAAACGCAGCGCGAAGAATTGCTGGCTTCGCTTGAGCGCACGGTGAGAGGAAATTTCTTCACAGCCAACGTCAGCGAGTTGCAAGCCTTGGCGCAACGTTACCCTTGGGTTGCCCAAGCGCAAGTTAGTCGGCAATGGCCAGATGGTCTTCGCGTTACCTTGGTGGAAAAACGTGCCTTAGCGCACTGGGGCGATGACGGTTTAGTGAGCAGTCATGGTGATGTGTTTCGCCCACAACGTATCAAGGGTTTGGTGGATCTGCCGCGCTTGGATGGTCCGCGTGCGCAGTCGCGATTTGTTTTACAGCAGTACCAAGCAATGGACCGTATTTTGCACCGGGTGGGCTTACGCATTGTGTCGGTGCAATTAACGAATCGTATGAGTTGGTTGTTGACGTTGGAGGGAGGGATTGAGGTGTTAGTCGACGCACAAGATACCTTGGCCAAATTAGAGCGCTTTACTGTGCTTTATGACCGACAGTTGGCAGCAGACATTGGCAGCATCGCACGCATTGATCTGCGCTATCGTAATGGCGTTGCCATTGGCTGGCGTCAGGGTTGATTTTTAGATTTTTGATTGAGGTAATCGGTCGCTCGCGACCAGGAAGGCAGAGATGGCAAATATGACACAGGCTCCCATGATTGTTGCTTTAGACATTGGTACTTCTAAGGTGGTTTGCATGGTCGCCCAAATCAACCAGGCTGAGCAAAGCTTGGAAATTGTCGGCTATGGCATGAAGCCATCGAAAGGCATGCGAAAGGGTGTGGTGGTCAATATTGATCAGATGCAAGAAGCTATTCAAAGTGCGGTCGCTGAGGCCGAATTGATGGCTGATTGCCGCATTCACTCCGCTTATATTGGTATCGCTGGCAGCCACATTGGCGGTCGCAATTCGCAAGCTGTAGTGGCTATACGTGATGGCGAAGTAACCCAAACCGACATCGAGCGCGTGATTGATGCCGCTAAGTCCGGTGCCAATCCGGCAGACCAACGCATTCTGCATGTGCTGCCACAGGAATTTATTGTGGACGACCAAGGCGATGTGCGTAATCCCTTGGGGATGGCCGGTGTTCGTCTTGAGGGCCATATTCACATGGTGACCTGCTCGGCGAATGCAGCCCAAAACTTGGAGAAATGCGTTCGAGGTGCTGGCCTCGCCATTGATGACATCGTCCTAGAGCAAGTCGCTTCCAGCCATGGCGTGCTCACCGATGATGAGAAGGATCTGGGCGTTTGTTTAGTCGATATTGGCGGCGGCACCACTGACATCGCTGTCTTTGTGCGTGGCGCGATTCGCCACACGGCTGTAATTCCAATTGCTGGCGATCAGGTCACCAATGACATCGCCATGGCTTTGAGAACACCCACCCCGGCAGCTGACGAAATTAAAGTGCGCTATGCCTGCGTCGTGCCACAAATGGTTGATCCTGAACAAACCATTAGCGTGCCTGGCATGGGTGATCGTCCGGCGCGTACATTGGCCCGTCAGACCTTGTCGGCCGTGGTTGAGCCACGTTACGAAGAGCTCTTCAGCATTGTGCAGATGGAGTTGGAGCGTTGCGGCTATGCTGATCAGTTAGCTGCGGGTGTGGTGATGACAGGTGGTTCAGCCAAGATTGAAGGTGCGGTCCAGTTAGCCGAATCCATTTTCCATCTGCCGGTTCGCATTGGTATGCCTAAGTCGCTGAAGCTCGGCGGTATGGAAGAGCTCTTACATAACCCGATTTATGCCACCGGTATTGGTCTCTTGTTCTACGGGATGCAACGTACGTTGGCATCTGGAGTGTCAGGATCTAACCGGGTCAATCGTCGTGATGACGAGGGTGCAAGCTTTATTGGAAAAATGAAGGGCTGGTTCGCTAGCAACTTCTAAAAATTCGCTCTTACGAGCAAAGGTATTACCGATGGCTAGGCGAGCCATTGGAATGGGCAGGAAGCCTCACGGCGCAACACTTATAAAAAACGGCGGAAGCCCTTAGGGGCTGGAGAAATAACATGACGAACATTTTCGAATTTGCAGACAATACGCCGGAACTCGGCACAGCCATCATTAAGGTGATTGGTGTGGGCGGTGGCGGCGGCAACGCAGTTGAGCACATGGTTAATAGCGATGTGCATGGCGTAGATTTTATCTGCGCGAATACCGATAAGCAGGCACTCAATAAAATGAATGCCAAAACCTTGCTGCATCTGGGTGATAACGTGACGCGCGGTTTAGGTGCTGGCGCTAATCCTGAAGTAGGTCGTCAAGCAGCGGTCGAAGATCGTGATCGTATCCGCGAAGCACTGCAGGGTTCCGACATGGTATTTATTACCGCCGGCATGGGCGGGGGTACAGGTACTGGCGGTGCACCAGTGGTTGCTGAAGTTGCGCGTGAGATGGGCATTCTCACGGTCGGTGTAGTGACTAAGCCATTCCCGTTTGAAGGCAAGAAGCGCATGGATGTGGCCGAGCAGGGCATCGAATCGCTGTCACATCATGTGGACTCGTTAATCACCATTCCTAACGGCAAGTTACTGCAAGTCCTCGGCAAGGTGTCGCTGGTTGACGCCTTCAAGGCTGCCAACAATGTGTTGCAAGGTGCCGTACAGGGCATTGCCGACATGATTCTGAATCCAGGCGTTATCAACGTCGACTTCGCCGACGTGCGTACGGTCATGTCCGAGCAAGGCTTGGCCATGATGGGCACCGGTTCGGCAAAGGGTGAAGAGCGTGCGCGCATCGCTACCGAAATGGCTATCCACAGCCCGCTGCTCGATGATGTTCAGCTCAAAGGTGCTCGTGGCGTGCTGGTGTCTATTGCTGCCAACGAAAGCCTGGGTCTGGATGAGTTCTCCACGGTCGGTGACATCGTGTCGAATTTTGCCTCCGAAACTGCCACGGTGGTGATCGGTACCATTCTCGACGAAACCTTGGGCGATGAAATTCGCGTCACGGTTGTCGCCACCGGCTTGCCGAAGGCCAGCGCAATGCGTGCTGCACAACCCAAGGCGGGTATGACTCTGGTGGCAGCAGCGCCAACCGTGCAAGTGGTACAGCAACCTACGATGGCTGTGCCCGTGCAGCAGGTCGTTAATGGAGGCTCGGTGCCAGCGCCTGAACAAGATCCGTATGCGAAGTACGATCGCCCAACCTGGGAGCGTAATAAAGAGGCCGGCAGTGCACGTCGTGGTGATACCAGCTTGCTGAACATTCCAGCATTTTTGCGTCGCCAGGCTGATTGAGCCGTCAGGGCGGCTCTGCTACCATGAGCCACCTTTGACATGATTTGTTACAAATGCTCAAGCAACGTACCGTCAGACAAGTCATCCGCGCTAGCGGTGTCGGCCTCCACAGTGGCGAGAAAGTCTTTCTCGCCCTGAGGCCTGCGCCTGTCGATTCGGGCATCGTGTTTCGCCGCACGGACCTCGAACCGCCAGTCGTGATTCCGGCACAAGCCTTGCTGGTGCGCGAGACGATGATGTCATCCAATCTGGTGATGGGTGATGTCCGTGTCGGTACCGTAGAGCACATCATGTCTGCGCTCGCGGGCCTTGGCATCGACAACGCCGTGATCGATGTCAGTGCCCCCGAAATTCCGATTATGGATGGCAGCGCTGGGCCTTTCGTGTTTCTGATTCAAGCCGCCGGAATCGTGGAACAGGAAGCGCCCAAGCGTTTCGCTCGCATTAAGCGCCGAGTAGAAGTTAGAGACGGTGACAAGATCGCCGCCTTTGACCCCTACGATGGCTTTAAAGTGTCCTTCACCATCGACTTTGATCACCCCGCCTTTCGGGATGAGCATCGCTGGGCCAGTGTCGACTTTTCGACCACCGCTTTTGTGAATGAAGTGAGTCGCGCCCGTACTTTCGGGTTTCTGCGCGATATTGAATACCTTCGTGCCAATAACCTCGCTCTCGGTGGCAGCATGGACAATGCGATCGTGGTCGATGATCAGGGCGTGATGAATGAAGATGGTTTGCGTTTCGAGGATGAGTTCGTTCGCCACAAAATGTTAGATGCTATTGGTGACCTTTATTTGTTTGGCATGGGTATTTTAGGTGCATACGAAGGTTTCAAGTCGGGCCATGCGCTGAACAATAAGTTGCTTCGCGCGATTATGGACAACCCTGATGCTTGGGAAGAAGTCACTTTTTCGGATGAACGTCTCACGCCAATTAGCTATGTGAAAGCCGACGCGATTCATTAATTGAGTGGTTAAAAAAGACCTTCTGTTTAAAAAACGCGCTTAAATTGCGCGTTTTTTATTCGTCTGTACCCTTGCGATTCTTATGGGAATAGCTTGCCAAACGACGGAAACCTCCGCTAAGCTCCGAATTCTCCAAGGAATCTGCCATTTCTTGCAGATGCTTTGCCGTACTTTCACTTAAGGTTGGCAAGGGTTTTGCAATAGTAAGTGGGCGGGGGGACGCTGTTGAAATGAGAATGCGCATACGCTGAACAGAGTTAAATTCAGTGTGTTGCTTCAGTTGCTGTAACAGAATTTTTTGTAGGTAACGCAACTGGCTAGCTGTGGTCGCATGATCTGCGCAAACAGTTAGTGTGCCTTCTCGCAGCGAAGTAAGCCGGCAAGAAGACCGGATGGATTCATCAACTATTTGTTGCCAAATTATTTCATGGATTGTGCGCAGGGAATTACCCCGTAGCAATGGCGAAAAGCTGCCGAGCATAAGCAGGTCTTTTAGTGCGGTTGGTTGTGCTTTTCGATTCATGAGTGTTGGCCGCAGATGAAGGCGTTCAGCATGCGCAAAGTGCGCGCGTTCGCCAAGAGGTATTAGAGATGAACATTATTTTTTTTAACCGCAAGCACAATCGTCCGATTCGATTGCAGTTAAATGCCAAGATTATTGGGAGCGCAGCGATTGGCTTGTTTGTGCTCGCCAGTAGCATTGGTGCTACCGGCTATTGGGCCTATAACAAGCTCACTGCATCGCCCGTGTCACAACTCAGTGCTGCTGATCGCGCGCAGCAAGAGGAGCTGGCTGCTATGGCCGCTCGCATGGCCGATATTCAAGCGCGGATGATGCGTATTGATGCTCTTGGCGCACATTTGGCGGAAAGTGCCAAAGTGAAAGGTGATGAATTTGATTTCACGCGCAAACCACCCATGGGTGGTCCTGAGAATCCCATTCAGCTTCCTGATTCGCCGGCAGATATTGATAAGTCATTATCCACATTAAGCACCGAACTAGAGCTTCGTGAGGCGCAGTTACTAGCATTAGATAAAGTGCTGCAAAACCGTCGTCAGCAGGTCGATTTGAACAACATGCCCGTGCGAGACGCCTATATCAGCTCGAACTATGGTTATCGTGCAGACCCCATGACGGGGCGCACAGCTTTTCATGCCGGTATTGATTTTGCTGGAACCGAGGGTAGTGATGTGTTCTCTGTCGCTGACGGTGTAGTGACGTTTGCAGGAAAGCGAACGGGCTATGGCAATGTGGTAGAAGTTAATCATGGCGATGGCTTAGTCACTCGCTATGCGCACGCCCGTGCTGTCGCGGTAAAGGTGGGCGATATGGTTAGCAAAGATCAGTTAGTAGCCTATATGGGTTCAACTGGCCGCTCCACCGGAACTCATTTGCACTATGAAGTGCTACGTAACGGAAAACAAATTGACCCGACCTCGTTTATTCGGGTGGCTAAACGTTAGTTTTGAACCAGTTTTCGTTGATCCAATAGCCCGGCCTCTGCGCCGGGCTATTGCTTTCTGCATCTCTCTGTCACGCAACACTTTCAAGACTAGGGAAAGCAGGTAGAATGTTGCGCTGATTTGCCTATCTTCTGAGTAGTGACCATGTTTTCTCGTTTTGTCAGCGGCTTGTTCGGTACCAAAAATAATCGTGAACTAAAGCGTATGCGTCAGATCGTCGAGCGTATTAATGCGCTTGAGGCCACGACCGATGCACTGTCTGATGATGAGCTTCGGGCTAAGACGGCCTCGTTCAAGCAGCGCTTCCAAGCCGGTGAAAGTCTGGATGCGTTTTTGCCCGAAGCCTTTGCCGTATGTCGTACCGCTGCTCAGCGTGTGTTGGGTATGCGTCATTACGATGTGCAGATGATTGGCGGTATTACGCTGCATGAAGGCCGTATTGCGGAAATGCGAACGGGTGAAGGTAAAACGCTGACGGCAACACTGCCGGCGTACTTAAACGCTTTGTCTGGTGAAGGCGTGCATGTGGTTACGGTGAACGATTACCTGGCCGCACGTGACGCTGAATGGAACCGTCCGCTGTTTGAGTTCCTTGGCCTCACCGTGGGTGTGGTGCGCTCGCAGCAGCCGCCAGATGAGAAGCGCGCGGCTTATCGTGCCGACATCACCTATGGCACGAACAACGAGTTCGGTTTTGATTATCTGCGCGACAACATGGCGTTCCGATTAGAGGATCGTTTTCAACGCGGCCATGCTTATGCATTGATCGACGAAGTCGACTCCATCCTCATTGATGAAGCACGTACTCCCTTAATTATTTCTGGCGCTAGCGAAGACTCTTCGCGTCTGTATACCCAGATCAATTTGTTAATTCCGCGCCTCACGCGTCAGGCTCAGGAAGAAACGGTCGATGGCGGTCACTACTGGATTGACGAAAAAGGCCGCCAAGTTGAGTTGACGGAAGCTGGTCATGAGTTTGTTGAGCAATGCCTGGTAGAGATGGGGTTGTTGGCAGAAGGGGAGAGCCTGTACTCACCTGCTCATTTGAATTTGCTCCACCATGTGCATGCCGCGCTCAAGGCGCATGTGCTGTTCCAGCGTGATGTGCATTACATCATTAGTGGTCGTGACGTAGTGATTGTGGATGAGCACACCGGTCGTACCATGCCGGGTCGTCGCTGGTCCGAAGGCCTGCATCAAGCCGTGGAGGCTAAAGAAGGCATGCCGATTCAGGCAGAAAACCAAACGCTGGCCACCACCACTTTTCAGAACTTGTTCCGCCTGTATCGCAAATTGTCCGGCATGACCGGTACGGCCGATACGGAAGCGCCCGAGTTCCACCAAATTTATGGCTTAGATGTGGTGGTGATTCCAACGCATCGCCCGATGGTGCGTGTGGACCATGATGACTTGGTCTACTTAAGCCCAGACGACAAGTACTTGGCGATTGTTAAAGACATCAAAGAGTATCGAGAGAAGGGTGCGCCGATTCTGGTCGGTACGGCGACGATTGAGACCAGTGAATTACTGTCGCGCTTGTTGCAGAAAGAAGGCATTGAACATCGAGTCCTGAACGCCAAATTCCACGAGCAAGAAGCTGAAATTGTGGCCCAGGCTGGCCGTTCCGGTACAGTCACCATCGCGACCAACATGGCCGGTCGTGGTACCGATATTTTGCTCGGCGGCAACTGGAAAGCCGAAGCCGCTAAATTAGGTGACGCCATTACGCCGGAGCAAACCGAGGCGCTGCGTAAGGCTTGGGAAGAGGATCACGCCCGCGTAATCGCTGCGGGTGGCTTGCACATTATTGGCTCTGAACGACATGAGTCGCGTCGTATTGATAACCAGCTGCGGGGTCGTGCGGGTCGTCAGGGCGATCCGGGTGTTACGCGTTTCTATCTGTCGCTAGAAGACGATTTGATGCGTATTTTCGCTAGCGATCGTGTGAAGAGCATGATGCGTTCACTGGGTATGAAGCCGGGCGAAGCCATTGAGCATCCTTGGGTTTCGAAGTCGATTGAAGGCGCGCAGCGTAAAGTGGAAGCGCGCAACTTCGACATCCGCAAAAACTTGCTGAAGTATGACGACGTAGCCAACGAGCAGCGCCGTGCCATCTATACCCAGCGTGATGACATCCTCAGCACGAGCAGTATTAGTGAAAACGTCACGCTCATTCATGATGACGTGGTGGACAGCATTATTAATGCCTACATCCCGCCGTTAAGCCTCGATGAGCAGTGGGATATTGCCGGTCTTGAGCAGGCATTACAGACTGACTTTGGCATGACCTTCCCCGTGCAGCTCTGGCTCGATGAAGACAGCAAGCTCGATGAAGAAGGCGTGCGTGCGCGTCTGCGTAAAGCGATTTTGCAAGCGTGGTTGGATAAGCGCGAACGCATGGGCGATGACACGGCTAATCAGCTAGAAAAGCAGGTCATGCTGCAGATTATCGACCGCCATTGGAAAGACCATCTGGCCGCCATGGACTACCTGCGCAAGGGCATTCATTTGCGTGGCTATGCCCAGAAGAATCCTGAGCAAGAATATAAGCGCGAAGCTTTCCAGCTGTTTGAGCAGCTCATTAACGCCGTTAAGTTGGAGCTGATCCAAACGCTGGCGCGTCTGCACGTGCCGACAGCGGAAGAGGTTGCTGCCATGGAAGCGCAGCGTGAAGCGGAAGCCAAGGCTATGGCCCTGCACTTCGATCATGCCGATGCCGCTACCGCTGAAGCCGAAATGGCTGCGATTGAGGCCGGTGAGCCACTGCCGACGCCAGTCCGTGCCGATGAGCCGCAAACCTTTGTTCGCGATGGCGCCAAAGTCGGTCGCAACGATCCTTGCCCGTGTGGCTCGGGTAAGAAATTCAAACATTGTCACGGTCAGCTGGCCTAAGTCAGCTCAGCGCTAAGTAAGGAGTTCGACATGGCTGTGGGTGATCTGTCGCTACCCGTCATGCTGCCCATCAACGGCGTGCGTATTGGCATTGCTGAGTCGGGTATACGGTATAAGAATCGTCGCGATCTCGTGGTGTTTGAAATTGCTGAAGGTGCAGCGACGGCTGCCGTATTTACCACCAACGCCTTTTGTGCCGCTCCAGTGCATGTGGCCAAAGCGCATTTGCAAGCGGGCTCGCCGCGTTACTTAGTTATCAACACAGGCAACGCCAACGCCGGTACCGGCGAGCCGGGTATGGCGGCCGCTCAGGTGTCTTGCCAAGCGTTGGCGGGATTGACGGATGTAGCGCCTGAACAGGTACTGCCCTTTTCTACCGGCGTTATTGGCGAGTTATTGCCGGTAGCGCGCTTGCAGGCGGGCTTGCCTGCCGCCTTGGCAGCGCTGGATGCGGATAGCTGGACTGCAGCTGCGCACGGCATCATGACCACGGATACGCTGCCGAAAGGTGCCAGCGAGCAATTCACGGTAGACGGTAAGACCTACACAGTGACGGGCATCTCTAAAGGTGCGGGCATGATTCGTCCGAACATGGCCACCATGCTCGGCTATGTGGCGACGGACGCTGCGGTAGCGCCGGATGTGCTGCAAGCCCTGTTGCGTGATGTCGTGGAAGGCTCTTTCAATCGCATCACTATCGACGGTGATACCTCCACCAACGATGCCTGCGTCCTGATTGCTACCGGCAAAGCGGGAAATGCGCCAGTGACCCGACCTGAAGGCGAGCTTTATAGCGCCCTGCATACAGTACTGACCCGGGTCTTCTTGCGCTTGGCGCAGCTCATCGTGCGTGATGGTGAAGGCGCGACGAAATTCATGACGGTTCGCGTAGAAGGCGGCGGCAATATTCAAGAGTGTTGTGATGTGGCCTATGCCGTGGCGCATTCGCCATTGATTAAAACCGCGTTCTTCGCCTCCGACCCGAACTGGGGTCGTATCTTGGCTGCGATTGGTCGCTCCGGTGTGCCGGCCTTGGATGTGTCGAAAATCAATGTCTGGTTAGACGATGTCTTGCTCTGCCAAAACGGCGGCGCGGCAGCGTCCTACACCGAAGCTCAGGGTGCCGCTGTGATGCAGCAGGCCGAGATCACTATCCGCATTGATTTGGGTCGTGGCAACTTTAGCGATACGGTATGGACCTGCGACTTCTCTTACGATTACGTCAAAATTAACGCGGACTACCGTTCTTAAGTGCATAGGTTCGCCCGCTCTGATGTCTAGCGCCTTGCTTCGCGTGGTTGCCGCGGTCATTCGTGATCGCGACGGCCGCGTGTTGCTCGCGCAGCGCCCCTTGCACACGCATCAGGGGGGCTTGTGGGAGTTTCCCGGGGGCAAAGTCGAGGCGGGCGAGACCGAAGCGCAAGCCTTAAGCCGCGAGCTCACCGAAGAGCTCGGGTTAACACCTACCGCGCTTGAGCCGCTCATTCGTATTCGCCATGACTATCCCGATAAATCGGTTGAGTTGTCGGTGTGGCAAGTTACACGTTGGACCGGCGAGTCTTATCTAACGGGTTTATCAGAAACGCCTCACCAGCTAGGCCGAGAAGGGCAGCCCGTAGCGTGGGTAAGCCCAGATAACCTACTTCAACGTCCTTTCCCTGCGGCCAACCGACCCATTGTGTCGGCTGTGCGTATGCCCATGCGGTGGCGTATTACTCCCGCGTTAGCATCGCTGACGGATCTTCAGTCCTGGGCTGAGCAGCGCCTACCGGCTGCCCTGCAAGCCTCTTCAGATCAGCGCGAGGGCTGGCTGCTGCGCCTACCGCACTGGTCCGCACAGCACTATGCTCAGGCCGCCGACTATCTTCAGCGCTTTTTGTTGACGCATGCCGCACACGATTGTGTTGCACTGAGCCTGCATGGCGAGACGGCCTTGCTGAAGCAGTGGCCGGCCGTAACGCATTTCCACCTAACGCAGAGGCAGGTTCAGCAGTGTCTAACGCAGGGCGTGGTGCTGGAGACGCTTAAGGCGAGGCCAGAGCAGCAGTTCACAGCGGCCTGCCATAGCGCCGACGAGCTCGCCAGCGCCACGCAGCTAGGGGTGGATGCTGTGTTCCTGTCGCCTGTGCTAGACACGCCATCCCATCCGGGTGCGGCGACCTTGGGATGGTCGTCATGGGCTTCGCTTGTGCGCGGGGCCACGGTGCCGGTTTACGCCTTGGGGGGCGTTACGCCAAGTGATGCGGCTTACGCCCGCTCATTAGGCGGGCAGGGTGTGGCCGGTATCAGTCAGTTTTAGCGGTATCGAAATCATCCAGATCAGGCGGTGTAGCTGCTGGAATGGCATATTTTTCGCTAGCCCACGCGCCTAGATCGAGCAGACGGCAGCGATCGCTGCAAAAAGGCTTGTAGGTCGCCGCTGCACCCCAAACCACGGGCTTGCTGCAACTCGGGCACTGCACCACGCGGGTGACCGTGGAGGATGTGTTTTCCGCTGTCATGCTGACGCTAACTCCAAATACTGTTGATGCAGGGTATCTAACTGACGCTGCAAATCCGCCACGCTGCCTTCATTGCTAACGATGTCATCGGCTCTTGCCAACCGTTGGCCACGCGACCATTGCGCTTGCATGATGGCCTTAATCTGCTCTGCGCTAACGCCATCGCGTTGGCTGGCACGGAGCATTTGCGTGGCCTCGCTGACATCAATTAGCAGGGTGCGTTGCACAAAATTTACCTGGCCACTTTCCCACAGCAAGGGCGAAGCCAGTACCGCATAAGGTGATGTAGCGGCCTGCAGTTGTTGCCTCAAGCCTTCGCGTATGGCCGGGTGAGTAATCGCCTCAAGTGCCAATCGTTGCTCTGGATCGGAGAACACCCGCTGACGTAGCCACGGACGATTGAGCTGGCCATTTTCGAGCAAAGCCTCATCGCCAAAATACTGATGAATAGCCGTTAACGCGGGCTGGCCCGGCGCCACAATTTCCCGTGACACCACATCGGCATCCACAATGGTGATGCCCAGGGAGTGTAAGTAGTCCGTTGCCGCCGTTTTCCCGGAGCCAATGCCGCCGGTGATGCCTAAAATCCAGCTTGCCATGCTGCGTTTTCTCTACAAAGGAAGTGGGAACCAGAACAACAGCAACCCCGAGGCTGCAAGCGCAGGGCCGAAGGGGAACTCCCCCAGCGCACCTTTGCGGACTCTGAACCAGAGCGCAATGAGCAACCCCAGCAACGATGACATGAGCAGAAGTTGGGGCAGCACTAAACCACCCAGCCAGGCACCCAGCGCGGCGAGCAGTTTTGTATCGCCACCGCCCAGGCCATCGCGACCGGTGACTAATCGGAAGCCGGTCGCCATGAGCCAGAAAACGGAGAAGCCGGCCATGGCACCCCAGAGCGCTTGCTGAAGGCTTAGGTCTAACGGGTTTTGGCCGATGCTGGCGAGAAATAGCCCTACCCAAAGCAGCGGCAGGGTGATGCGATCGGGCAGCCATTGGCTATTCCAATCGATGATACCACCGACCACCAGCGTCATTGAGAAGCCGTAGACCGCAAGCGCGCCCAACACATCTCCGGTGAACTGCCACGCCACTACCGCTAAGGCGGCGCTAATGAGCTCCACCAGCGGATACCGAATACTGATGGCGGCGTGACAGTGGCTGCAGCGTCCGCGCAGTAATAGCCAGCTGACGACCGGGATGAGGTTACGGTAGCGAATGGGGGTGGCGCACTGTGGGCAGTGAGAGCGCGGCAGACTCAGCGACAATGAGGGCGTGGGTGAAGCAGATTCCGGCTTGATGCCTTGCTCCACCAGGTAGGCCTCCAGCTCTGCTTGCCATTCTTGCTCAATGATGCGCGGCAAACGATAAATCACGACATTGGCAAAGCTGCCCAAAATGAGGCCAAGCAGGGCGATTAAGGCCAGCAGCAGGGTGTTATCCATCAAATCGCATTTCCTAGTTCAAATAAAGGCAAGTACAGCGCCATGACGATGATCCCGACGAGCACTCCGAGGCCAGCCATTAATACCGGCTCAAGCAACTTGAGTAGCAGAGTGCAGCGGCTCTCAAGCGCATCTTCAAAGTGTTTAGCCAACTCATCGAGCAGACTGACGAGCATACCGGATTCCTCGCCAATCGCGATCATCTGTGCGCTATGGGAGGGATAAGTTGCCTGTGATGCAAGGCTATCTGAGAGTCGTTGGCCCTGAGCAACTGCTTGATAAATCTCCGCTTGGGCAGGAGACAGCGGCGACTCCGCCACCAAGCTCGCGCTTTCAGTGAGGGCGTCCAATAAGGGGAGCCCGGCACGTAAGGTTTCGTGGAGTGTGCGGTGCCACAAGCCTAGCCAATAGGCTTTGGATAGGCCGCCGGCTAAGGGTAAATGCCATAAGACCTTGAGTAAAAATGAGCGAAATGGCGCTTGGGTTCTCCAACTGTGCCTAGCCCAAAGCAACAGCACAGTAAGCAGCACGATGCAGGGAAGAGTCAGCCATTGAACGAGCGTACTCAGCGCCATGATCTGGAGAGTCAGCCACGGTAATTCAGCACCAAAGCTTTGATAGAGATCGGCAAAGCCGGGCACGACACGCCACAGCAGAAAAGTGGTAACGGCCAGAGCACCCAAAAGCACAGCCAATGGATAGCGTATCGCAGCCATTACTTGAGCCTTTAATTGGATGCGCCGCGCCTGCCACTGCGCTAGGCGCTGAATCTGAAGATCGAGCTGACCAGAGCGCTCCGCCACGGCCAGCAGTTGCACATCGCTGCGTCGGAATCCGGTTTGATGCGCCAGCGTTGCGGCAAACCCTTGGCCTTGCTCGATGCCCGTCAGAACCGGCTGCCAATAGGCTTGCAGGTTGCTAGAGCACTGCAGATGCAACAGCGATATCGCAGGGTGAAGAGCAATGCCCGCGTGTAATAACGTCGCCAGTTGCTGAAGCCAGCGTTGCTGCTGAAGTGCAGTGGCCGGCTTAGGCTTCCTCATAGCCCAGTACGCGATGCAATTCATGGCGACTGACAGAGCCTTGCTGCCACAAGGCTTCACCTCCAGCGCGTAAGCTCGACCAGCCGGACTTTACCGCACAGGCTTGAAGCGCATGCCGGTCTGCACCCGAGAGGCAGAGCTGGGCGAGTGCGGGTGACATCTCAATATGCTCGAACAAACCAATGCGCTGGCTATGCCCTTGTTGGCAGGCCTCACAACCGTGTCCGGCACTAAAGCCACCGTGCTGGGTGTCAATGACTTTGCACCGATCACACAAGCGCCGAATAAGTCGCTGCGTGACAACTAAGCGCAAACTATCGGCGAGCAGGTAGGCAGGAACACCTAAGTGCCGCAATCGGCTGAGTGCTTCAATTGCAGTGCCTGAATGTAATGTGGACAGCACGAGATGCCCGGTCTCCGCGGCCTGTAAAGCCATTTCTGCGGCTTCACGATCACGAATTTCACCGACCATTAAAACGTCTGGGTCCTGACGAAGCAGGGCTTTAAGTATCTCAGCAAAGCCCAAGCCAATACGCGGTTGTATGGGCGTTTGGTTAATGCCGGGTAGTAGTCGCTCAACGGGATCTTCAATGGTAGCGATGTGACGGTGACGGGCATTTAGGTGCTGTAAACAGGCGTAGAGCGAGGTGGTTTTACCGGCGCCGGTGGGGCCGGTGATCAGAATCAAACCGTCCGGCCGGGTCAAATGATGAAGCAAGGCATGCTCAGTGCTCGCGGGAAGATGTAATGCGGCCAGCGTTGCCGTGTGACCTGCATCCGCTAGTCGCAAGCACAGCTTCTCGCCATGCAGAGTTGGAATGCTCGCCACACGAATGTGGCTCAGCCCCTGGCCAGCATCGCCAAGGCGGCCATCTTGAGGTAGTCGCTTCTCGGCCAGATCCATTTGCGCCATCACTTTCAGCCGAGAAACCAGTCGTGGCTGCCAAAGTGGGGGTACATCGAGCCAGTCCTGTAGCAAACCATTAATCCTTAAGCGCAGGCAGGCTCCTTGCGGCTGCGGATCAATATGCAGATCAGATGCCCCGAGTTGCTGAGCTCGTATCAAGAGCGAGGTGACCCAGGGCACCACCTCTTGGTCTTGCCGAGGCAAAACCAAGCCTTCCGACAACATCAGGCTCATGGCAGTTGCCCTTAAATCGCGAGACCGGTTTGCTGTTTGCTACAGCTAGGCGCCGACCCGTTGGCCACCGTTTTTCCAGTCCAGATGGCATCGCCGGCACTGGTGTCGACCTGCATTTCAATTTTGCAGGACCCCGCCTCATTATTCCCTATGACCGCGACAGTCAGGGTTGTGCTGGTGCTCGACACGGTGATGCCATTGCTGGCCGCATACTTGGGCTGAGGCAGGGTGGTTTGAATTTCAGCAGCGGTATCGCACGCTGAACTGGTCATGCCGTTTTCAAGCAAGCATTCGGAGATGGCTAGCTTTAGCGGTTCGATCTGGCTGAGATTGACGGACCATTTCGCCCGCATCACGTAGTTTTGATATTGCGGAATTGCCACGGCGGAGAGAACGCCGACGATCGCGATCACGATCATGAGCTCGATCAAGCTGAATCCGTGTTGTGATGGGTGCTGTAACTGAACGGGATATTTCATGGTGTGGCCTCCTTACCAAGGCGGGAGATGCTGAGTGATCTCACGCAGAGCCGCATGCTCATGACTAAAGGCTAGGAACGAAACATCGCTTTCGCTAGGTCCGTCTGAAACTAAATTTCAAGCAGGTCGGTGTGGGGGCTGCGCTTGTCAGGGCGAGGGTGGCTCGTTATCATCGCCGCCCACATAAACGTTCGTTTGTGGTTTTGCCGGCATAGCTCAGTAGGTAGAGCAGCGCATTCGTAATGCGAAGGTCGGGGGTTCGACTCCTCTTGCCGGCACCATCTAAATCAACAGCTTGGTGTGAATAATGCGCCGTCTGTCGCTCAGTTATCGAGTTATTGTCCAATCGCTGTCGAGATGTACTTCTGGATGATGTTGACCATTCGATAGCATCATTTTCCAAGCGAGAGGAGCAGCACATCCATTTCGTTAGACGTGCTGCTCAACTTCAACTGAGCGCTCCAAGCCGTTCTGTCTAGAACGGCTTAGTGCCACATTTAAAAAAGTAGGGCAAAGAATTGACCGGGGCCGGTACGGTGACATCGGCGGGGCCTTTAAGTTCGCGGCTGGTTTCCACATGCTGCCAGCAGCCCTTTGGTAAGTAGACCTTTCGCGTGACCGCGCCTTGAGTAACAACCGGCGCAACGATGACATCCGGCCCCAGCATCCATTGTTGGTCCTCAGAGCGTGCGCGGGCGTCGTCTGGGTAGTGGAACCAGAGGCCGCGTGTGGGCGGAATGCCGGTCTCTTGCGCTTCATTCCACAAACGCATAATGAGAGGCGCTGCGGCCAAGTGTAAATCTGCCGCTTTGCGCCAATGCGCTAAGGTTTGGTCACCGTAGAACCATGGCATACGCACGCCATTGCTGGATGAGTTATGCACTCGGAAAACGGGTGATAACGCGGCCCAGAATGACCAGCGGGTAAAGAGCTCTGCATCCGCAGCGCCTACATGGTAGTCAAAGTAGCCACCAATGTCGGTATTGAAACCATAGGAGCCCGTCGCGCTTCGGCTCAACATGTCGGTGGTGAGTGAGGCGATGCCGGAGGCGCGTGACCAGTCACTGGTTTCATCGCCAGGGAAGTTGGCCGACTCATAGGCGGAGCTGCCTTTGCGGCCGGAGTAACCTGCGCGAGTCCAGAAAAATACCTTGCGGCCTGTCTTTTTTTCGACTTCATCCAGCACTTCACGCGTGGTTTTATGGAATAACGTGGGGTAGTGGTTATGCATGGTTTCGCCGGTGCTGCCATCGTGAAAATGCATATCCAACGCAATGTGTTCGCCAAAGTCTTGCATGAAGCCATCGGCACTCAGGTCCAGCACCATTTCGCGGATGCGACCTTGCCACCACTTCACCGCTTCCGGATTAGTGAAGTCGATAGCGGCACCGACGCCACCAAATGGCGTGCCAAAGAGGTAGGGCAGGCCCAAGCGATCCGTGGTGACATACCGGTTCGTAATGGCCTCCAAAAAGGTTTCTTGGCGCTCCGTATTGGCGGGGTCAATGCCCACATAGTTGCGAATATACAAATAGGCGCGAATGCCGCGTTTATGCAATGTTTGGATGATCTCTCGGCTAGTCTCACGCGGGAGAATTTCCCAGCCTTCAAATACGTAGCCCTTAATCGGCAACTTGTCTGCGTCAATGCGCTTTAAGTCGTCGCGTATTTTCGCTTCATAGGTCTCGGCGGTATCGGCCTCGGCAGAGAGTACGCGCACGGCACGGGACAGTGTTGGGCCCAAGTCGGCGGGGTCGGGCACGCGGTGCCGCCCTTGAATGCTCGACAGGCTTTTCACAATCGAGGGCAGGCTACCGGGAATGACCAGGTAGGTCATTTCAGCCCCAAGGGTGTTGACTTGCCACGCATTCGGGTTGGCAGCGCCCAGGTTGTAGCGCGAGGGTTTGGGGCTATCCAAAAAGAAGCCGTAACCGCCGGTGGACGCAAAGGCCGTGGAGATGTAGTAGGCCGAGTCTTCACCGGAGGGAAACATGAACGAATTGCCACTGCCGGAGAGTGGGTCGGCAACAGGTGCTGCGGGCCCAGCACCCACATTTTGTGCCTGAATGAAGTTGGTCAACGACTTGCCACGTTGGTTTACCGCGTTGTGGCGGCCGCCAAAACCATGAAAGGACTCATCCGCTTTCAGGGCAAAGCTGTCGGCGATAAATGCGACGCCGGTAGTAGGCGTGACGGAGACGCTGACGGCGAAACTGGAGGCTTCGTCTTCAACAATGCGTGCGGTAATGATGCGACCCGTCGGGTCATTGGTGGCAATGGTGAGTTCAACGCCGCGAGGTATGGCCTTCGCCGCAGTGACTTGAGTGCCGTAAAACTGAACGCCGACCAGTGCTTGAGTAATGTAGTTCCCTACCCAAGGCGTGGCGCGTAACTGGGGCGATACGGAGGCGCCCAGCAAAAAACTGAATGGGGCATGAAGGAGTTGGTCTGGAATCAGATTGCCGCCTGCGGGTTGATCCAGTACAAGCCCGGGTTGCAACGGGCCAGCGGGGGAGCTTGCCTGTTTAAGCACCAAGGCATTTTGCGCATTAAAAAATCGGACTTGCAGGGGGTTGCGATCAATTTCGACGCGACCCGACGCGGACTTGAGCGTGAGCATTTGCTCACCCATGACCAACTGCGACGCAGCGGCTTGGCGACTGGCAGCGGTCTCTTTTTCGCTATTACAGGAGCTTAAAGCGAAGGGAAGCAGTGACGCGCAAAATAGCAGCGACCAACGCGTGGATCGTATTTTTGGCCGTAAGGTTGCTAGGAGGGTAGGGCGCATCATTTTAAGCTCCGCTAAATAAATTCAAATTGACGCAATCGGCCATGGCTGCATAGCCCAGTGGACTGGGGTGCAAGTTGTCGCCACTGTTGTATTGAGGTGCTAGATAGCCCGGCCGGTCTGGGTCACTCAGGCAGGCCTCGAAATCCACTACCCCGTCACTTAATTTTTGCTGACGAATCCACGCGTTGGTTTCATCACGGCCCCGGCGAGCTTCTGCAGTGCCGTGCAGGATTTGCACATGCAAAGGGGTCGCGCCTAAAACGGGAAGGCCGTCCCAGACGGTGCCTTCGGCTGGCGGGATGGTGCCCAGCACAATTTTTAGGCCAGCCGCTTGCACGCGTTCCACAACGGATTTCAAGCCCGCAATCATTTCTGCAGAGGTGGGGGCCGCGCCAAGATGGGGGTTGCCAAAGTCATTGGTGCCGATCATCAGCAACACATGGCTTACGCCGGTGGTTTGCAGAACGTCCGTATCCAGTCGTTTCACGAGTGCGGGGCCAAACTGGGGCAACCAGCCATCATTAAGCAGTTCGTTGCCGCCAATCCCGGCATTGGCCACAGCGATGGGAAGCCCGGCTTTGAGGATGCGGCGCTGTAAATGATCCGGATAGCGTTGATCGGTGGCGGTCATGCCTTGGCCTTGGTTGTCGAGAAAGCTCGTGGTGGAGTCGGAGCCATCCGTAATCGAATCCCCCACAACGACCAGTGTTTTTACGCTCGGGCGACTCAGCACCTCTAGAGCTTCAATGACCAGGAAGTTGCTGGTATAGCCTTCGGGTGATTGCTGATAGGCGGCGCCACTGGCATCGGCGGCATGATCCCCGGGTGTGCTGAGATAAACGAACTCATTTGCCCCCAAATGGCGCGTGACTTGTGGCGTGAGGCCTGGGGCATGAAAACTAATGCTAATGCGTTCAAACGGGGTAATCGCATAATGAGTCCAATCACTGACGCGCGTTTCACCGGGATTTAGGGTGACTTTGGATTGGCCATCAAATGTGAGCAAGCACTGACTGTCTGGTATGACATCGGCGCTGCCAGGCGCGCGTTCGCGTGCCACATGCACGCGATCCAGCTCTACCGGCAGGCTGGAGTAGCGATTGGTGATGCGAAGGCGAACAGTCTGCCCTGGCCAATGGGGAGCGAAGGACTGGCGCACCGAGAGACCAGAAATCGGGTGGGTAATGAGGGCATCACTGGGGGCATTTTTCCAGGACGTCACGATGTGCTGCTCGTTGGTATCGGAGACCGGCGTGCAGGGCTTCTCGAGCGATGACGCAGGACGATTGTTGGCCGCCTGATGTTGGTTGGGGCGGTCGCTACAGGCCGTCAGTAAAGCAAACGCCAGCGCAGGGAAGGCAAGCAAGCCGAACGTTGAAACGTGAGATGTCATGGTGGCTTGAATACCTTCTTGTTCTTATAGAATTGGCCGCTGAATTTTATTTGATACGCTGATGTGTCAGAATAAATGTGATACTTTCCAGTGTCAACTTTCTTTATGTAGCCGTTATGACTTCGCCCACGACTGACTCGGCATCTGAAACAACCGCAGCTACTGGCAAGCTGGGGCGTCCGTATGCGGGCATGGCGGCAACACAGCGCCAGCTTGAGCGTCGGAAAAAATTGATTGACGCCGGTGTGGCACTGATTGGCCGCGATGGCTTTGCGGCGGTCACCATTGATGCCGTTTGCGCAGAGGCTGGGCTAACCAAACGCTATTTTTATGAGGCCTTTTCGAGTCGTGAAGGTTTGCTCACGGCGGCTTATGAGTCAGTCACCCAAGAGTTTCTGCAAAGCATATTGATCGCGACCCTGCCGCATCTGCAGGATGCGCGTCAGTTGGTTCGCTCGGGGCTTACAGCGACCTTTGGTTTTGTGAAAAGACACCCCGAAAAAGGTCGCCTGTTGATGATTGAGGCGATGTTGGTACGCGGGCAGTTAAGTCACGTCTTTGGTCAGCGCTATGACGATTTCGTGAAGTTATTAATCGATTTTACGCGTCCATTGTTGGTGCAGGATGCACCATCCGATGGTGTGTTCAATGTCATGGCAAAGGGCATGGTGGGCGCCATTATTCATCTCTGTCATGGTTGGATTGCGACTGACTTTATGCAGCCCGAGCAGGAGCTGATTGAAGGGATGGAGCGGATCATGGCGGGTATAGGCAAGGAGTTAGGGGTCAAGGGTTGGGTCGTTCCCTCGTAAGCAGCAGCTAGGCAGCATGCAGATTTCTCAGTACATTTTTTAAGCTGGCGGCCTGAGGGCTTTCGCTTTAAACTGACATTACATCTGGTCAAAAACCGCTAATAAAAATAATAAAGAGAAATGTCATGCGCCATGTTCTGAGCTCATGCCTGTGGCTGACTACTGCCCTTTTAGTCGCCTGTGGCGAAGATTCGTCCGTCAAAATCCCTAGCTCACGTACGTTGCCCACGATAACGTTGCAGGTTAGCCCGGCGGCTGTGCCAGAGGGTGATGCCCCTCGTGTTCTGGCGCTAACACTTCGGCGCCAAGGCGAAGACCTATCCGCGGCGAGCTCAGTGAGAGTTCAAGCATTGCCAGACACCGCGACCACTCAAGATTTTGAGGTATTGGACACGGTCGTGACCTTTGCGCCGATGCAAACCGAAGCTACGGCCAATCTCACGATTCTCGGTGATACCACTGTAGAGCCCGATGAAGCCTTGACGTTGCGCTTGTCCGAGCCGCAACAAGCCACCCTGTCGATGTCGACTCAAGTCCTAACCTTACTCAATGACGACCAAGCGCAAGCGCGCGTGAGTGTGCTGGGCCAGTCGGTGGCAGAAGGTCAGCGTGGCGTAACGCAGGCCGTGGCGACGTTTCGATTAGCAGAGGTATTGGACCAAGCCACTGTGGTCAAGTTCACCAGTCTTGATGACTCGGCCATCAGCACCGGCGGACTTGCCGATTATGTCGGGCGTGTCAGTGACTCAGTGACCATCCCTGCGGGCCAGCTCTCGGTAGCGGTGACGTTTGATATTCGTGGCGATGGGCGCTTTGAGCCCGATGAATCCTTCACTGTCAAAATTCTAGAGGTCGTCGGCGGAGTCGCAGAAGCGGGTCAAGATCGCGCGGAAATCACGATTAATAATGACGACCTGAAGTCGCCCTTCAAGGTCGGCGCCTCACGCGTGGATAGCACGCCAACCGAATCGCTGTGTACCGGCGGATATGGCATTTTCTGCGGTTGGTATGCCACGGCGTCTCGACCCAATGCGATTGGAGGCCAGGACACGTTGTTTACCCGTGCGATGGTGGTGAGCCGCGAGGCGATTGCCACTGAGCCAGAGCAGTCGGTCGTCATCATCACGACCAGCGCCATTGGTGTTTTCGCGGCCTATAAAGATGAAGTGACCACCGATGGTCGTGTGCTTAAGCGCCCTGGTCTCTATGACACGCGAGTGCGTTTGGCTGAGTCTTTGGGCATCCCCGTGGACCGGATTTTTATTCAGTCGGACCATTCGCATCGTGCGCCTGACACCATTGGCATCTGGGGTGGCGTGCCTGCCAGTTTCTACAGCCGACTCCAGCAAGACATGCTGACGGCGGCCAAGCAAGCGTGGCAGCAGCGCCAGCCCGCTGAGCTGTATGTTGGGGCGATTGATGGCGACAAAATTGCCTGTCCTGCCCAGTATTTTATTGATGCGAACGCGAACCTCGGAAAGTCCAAGTTGCCGCGCTGCACGGTGAAGTCGCTGTACAACTTCGACCCTAATAAGTGGGTTGATGACGAGTTTCGTGTGCTGGAGGCGCGTCATCCCGACACTGGGGCGCGTATTGCCACGTTTATTAATTATTCGCCCCATGCCACGGTACTCGACGACACCGGCGATGCCGTTTTTTCCGGTGACTGGACCGGTTGGGCCGCCGCCATGTTGGATAAAGATGGTGCCGTGGGCTTGGCTACCGTGGGTACGTTGGGCCGCACCGACTTCAAGTCTGAAAATGATGAAGGCGATGGCACTGTACGTAATTTAGCGCGGGAAAAATCGGCCCGTGCGCGTCTGCGCTATTTCCTCGATTCGCTTTATAACAGCGAGTCCGCGACGACCGTGGTGGCAGGGGTGAAGCCCTTTGTGCGCGTAAAGGGAGACCGCATCGCGAGCGCAGAATGGTTTATTCGTGAAACCGTGACGAACCCTATTTTCTTTGGCAACTATGCGCCCTTTGTTGGCATTCCTGGACGCGGCTACCCCTCCGATACCCAGGCCAGCATTGATCGCGCTATTTTGCCGCCGTTCCTCAACGGTAATATTCTGGGCACGTTTGCGGGCGCATTCCGTATAGGCGACTTGTTCTTCGGTACGGCCCCAGGCGAAGAATTCCCAAATGCTCAGCAACAATTGCGTGACGCCGGAGGTGTAGGCGGGGCGCAAATGCATTTCTTCTTAGGTGCCACGAATGACTTCTTGGGTTATATGGGGCCGGCCAGTAGTTATGATCAGGTCGTCGCCCAAGGTGCGACTTACTTTTTCTGCCCGCCGGGCGAGTTTGAAAGCAACGGGCGCGATGTACTCAGCCCCAT
The DNA here is from genome assembly GCA_002342025.1 of Moraxellaceae bacterium UBA2477. Classification (GTDB taxonomy): domain Bacteria; phylum Pseudomonadota; class Gammaproteobacteria; order Pseudomonadales; family Moraxellaceae; genus Perlucidibaca. The sequence goes on from DDPD01000042.1 coordinate 32,667, forward strand.
TACCTCGCCTTTAGGCTATGAGGCGGGGCGCTTAATGGATGAAGGCTCTTGCCCGGATCATTTTGTACTCATGTCATCGCCACACATTGGCGATCATGTGGCCTGCTCGATACAGAAAGCCGGTGCGCGCATCGGTTTCACCGCCGGTGAGCTGCCGCCGCAATGCCAACTGTTAACGGCAACGGACGATGTCTTATCCCCCTCTCAATCGGTGGGCGCTCAACTGCCTGTGGGCGCTGACCGTTCGGCACCTATCAGCCTGATGGGCATTCTGCAAAATGCGCTAGTGGATCTTCTGAATACGATCCAAGCAGCAATCTCCGGACAATGGAATGGGGTGGTGAGCGGTGTCCAAACATTACTGAGTCATGCCATACAAGCCGCGAGTGAGTTATTGAATGCCGGCTTGGCTGCGTTTGCCAGTGAGGACCCTGCGACGGGCCTGAGCAATTTGTTGACGGGCGTGGCACCCGGTGATGTGGCTAGGGCCGGTGTTGCCGTCGTGGATATGACGCCCGATGTTGGCTACTGCGCTGGCCAGTATTGCGATGTCACCGATAAGCCAGATGGCTTAAGTGGTGGCGACGTTGACCCATTCCTGACGCATAAGGCTAAAGAGTCCAGTTATGGTGTGCAGTCGCGCTTAACGGCTCGTGCGATTGTGCTGGAAGGGGTTAATAAGAAGCGCATTGCGCTTATCAAGACCGACAATTATTTAGCGCAAGATGCATTGCTGCGGCGCGTTGGCCAGCTCTTGCAAGCCGCCGGTTCGCAGGTCGGCTACGAGCAAATTCTACACATGGTGACGCACAATCACTCGTCGTCCTACTCTGCTACTCCGGCCTGGGGTGTGTGGATCTTCCAAGATATTTTTGACCCGCGTTTCTTTGAGCGCCAAGCACGTGCCATGGCCTCCGCCATTTTGCAGGCCGAAACCAATCTAGTGCCGGCGCGCATGGGTGCCACGGAGGTTCGCCACAAGATATTCAAAGGTAATGTGGTGAGATTGGCAGTAGCCAATGACGGCACGCCGGCAGGTTATCCGCTGGAGTACGGTGATCTTGGCCTCACCGTGATGCGTCTGGACGATATGTCTAATCCGCAAGCACCTAAGCCTTTGGCGATTTGGATGAACTGGGGTGAGCACCCAGAGTCTTTAGATACCCACAAACTGCATAGCGCCGACTTTCTCGCGGCGTTGGAGCGATTTGTGGATCGTGAGGCAGGTGTTCCCTTGGTCTTTAGTCAGGGCGATGTGGGCAGTGCGGAAGCCTCGGGCAATAGCGAGCAGCTCATTGCCGATGATGGCCAAGTGTGTGGTCGTCATGCGCCCTCGGGCGCACGGGACTCGCAATGTGCGCCAGGCCAAGGCGTGGTGCGTGATTGGAATCACAAAGGCTATGCGCAGGTGGAGCGTGCCGTGCGCTTTCTCGCCGATGATGTTCTGAAGGCCTGGCATGCCATTGGCCGTAACGAAGGTACGGTGAAATTAAGCAGCGACTTTGTCGTGGATTATCGCAATGCGAAAGTTCCTGGACCGCTGTCGCACCCATACCCTGCGGTGTCGAATTGCAGTACCAAGACGACCGTAGAGGGTGATGTGGGGGTGCCCATAACCGGGTTGCCAGATTGTGGACGCTATGGCTTCCCCGGCGATAATCCGCTAAGTGGCCAGCTCGGATTGGTCTATGCCACGCTGAAGGCCGAAGGTGTTCCCTTGCCCGACCATTACGATGCCACCGCTTATACCGGTATTGAAGAGAATTTGCGTATCTATCTTCAGGCCTTTCGTATTGGGGAGGTTTTGTTGGCCTCCTGTGCTTGCGAGGCTCAGGCTGATCTTATTTTGAATTTGGAGTCTCGTTTGAACCAAGTGCCGGACGACATGTATGCCGGCTTTGATTGGTATTGTGTCGCAGAAGATAAGGGTTTGATCCCCCGCGACTCACGCTATGCCGCCGCCTGCGATTTGCAACGTGATAAGTATTACGATGTCCGTGAGTTCCCCACCAACATCCCCGGCGTCTTAGATAACGAGGGAGGCCGACGCGATCGCGTGCGTGCGCAAATTCATAACGATGCCCAAGGTTGGGATCGTGTGGAGAATGTCTTGGTAGCGAATGCCGAGGCTGCGGATACACGCCGTATTTGGGGCAACTTCAGTCGCACGGAGCTACCAGCCCAACGAGGATATGCATTGCCGGTTGGCATTGGTCATGCCGGCGATTATGTCGGCTATACGGTGAGCTACCGAGAGTTCATGAGCCGCGATAGTTACCGTAAGGCGCTAACCAGTTACGGCCCGCATACCGCGGACTATATGGTGACTCGACTAGTGCAAATGGCTGGCGCGATGAAAGGTGGCCCTGAGTTATTGGCCGAGCCGCATGATGCCTTGGCACAGGTGGATGAGGCGCGTCAAAAGGCACAATCGTTGGCGTTGGGCCAAGTCACCGGTGCTGCCTACGATGCCTGGCTGGCGGCATTGCCCGCTGACCAGGGTCCGGCGCAAGCGGTGCGTCAGCCCAGCACGATTCCGCTCTTTAGCGCAGCTACCTTCCGTTGGCGTGGGGGCAATACCCAAGTCGATAATCCTTTCGTCACGGTCTCGCGTTGTGTTCAGGAAAATGCAGGTAGTTGCCAGAGCTGGCAAGCGTTTGCGGACATGACCGGTGAAGTGCAAACGCGCGTGCATTGGCCGCAAGGTTTGCCAGGTATGGTGTCTACCTATGCAGGTCAATTTGCTTGGGAGTGGACGGCCAACTTTGAGGCCTTTAAAGCCTTCCCTGCGCGTATGGGTAGTACGCCTCTGGGCCTGTATCGCTTCGAGGTCACCGGTTGTATTCAGGATGTGATGACCGCCCCGGCCGATCACTTGCCCGGCCGCGCAGCAACGGGTTTGCGCGCACTACTACCGGATCTGCTCGATCATCAGCTCAGCAACATCATGCCGATGGATTGCCCGGGCGGTGCCACGCGTTATGCACTGAGCTCGAATGCCTTCCGCGTTACCGATGGGCCGTGGCGTCGTACCTATCAGTCTGAGTTTCCCTACATTTCTGACGAGTCGGGTAGGGACACACGCTTCTGCGAGCAGTGCAGTTTTAGACCGTGGATGCAGTGAGTCGTCGCAGCCTGCGTGGGGCATACACCAT
>DDPD01000029.1 GCA_002342025.1 Moraxellaceae bacterium UBA2477
AATACTGAAGCGCCATGCGCTTTACGATTGGGCGCTGAATCGGCGTGAATCGAGACAAAAATATCGGCTCGATGTTGTTCACGGCCGATTTTACGACGCTGCTGCAGTGGAATATAAAAGTCACCGTCGCGGGTCAGCTCCGCCTGAATGCCGTCCTGACTGTTCAGATAGCTCGCCAGTTCGCGTGAAATCGCCAAAGTCACTCGCTTTTCATACGTACCCATACTGCCAATCGCGCCGGGATCTTCCCCACCATGGCCAGGATCAATCGAAACGACGATCTTACGTCCACTGGATTTAAACAGGCTGGCAAGACCGCGTGATGGCTTTTCGAGTGTTTTTGGCTCAGTGCGAACGGCGGCTTTGGTTTCTGCTTTAGCTTTGGCAGGAGGCAATACTTCAATCACAGTATTGCTATTAGCATTGCGAGGCATCAAATCTACAACAAGGCGATGCTGATATTGCGCGTTGGGGCTAAGCGCAAAAACCTTCGCCTCTGCCTCTTGGCGCAGATCCAGGATTAACCGCGGTGTGCGCCCACTGGTATCCAGGCGCATGGCATCTAAAGCACCCACTTGAGCAGGCCAACGGGGTCCTTCAATTGTCGTGCTAGCGCCCGGCAGCAACACAACAATACGACCCGGCGTACTATCCTCACTGACCCGAAAATCCGTGGCTTTATCCAGCTCTAAAACTAAACGGGTACTGTCCTCGCCGCTCCACGAACGGACACCAACGATCTGGGCCGCTAACGCGCTCACAGACCAAAAACAGAATGCTGAGACGAAAAGCCAACGCCCCCAAACTAACGCCTGCTTCATGCAAAAGCTCTCGTATAAATATCGTTAGCCACCGCAGACATAGCCGTTAGGCGAGCGACTCGCCCCGGATTAGTCTCGGCAACATCCAACGCAATGATCCAATCCGGCGACGGAAGCAATGGCTCACCACGAACCGGCCACTCGACGAGGGCCAAAGCCTGCGGGTGAAAATAATCCCTAAAACCCATCAGCTCCAGCTCTTCCGGATCAAGCAGTCGGTACAAATCAAAATGATAAATCGTGGCTTCAGGCAACTCGTAGGGCTCAACCAAGGTGTAAGTTGGGCTTTTTACGGGGCCTGTATGCCCATACGCCTGCAAAATTCCTCGTGTCAGCGTTGTTTTCCCAGCGCCTAAATCACCCTGCAGGTAGACCACACCTGAACCTGAGAATAGCTTGCCCAGCTTGCAACCCAAGGCGACTGTCGCCTCAGCATCTACTAAATAAAATGTTTGAGACGACATCGACAGACTCACTTTAATGCATCTTTGGGTTCAACAAGTGGCGTAAAGGTTGCCATAAATCGGAAGCCAGCATACCCCGCTGCCCTTGCTCTGCCGCCATATCACCAGCACGCGCATGCAAACTCACCGCCAACGCTGCCGCCTCAAAAAGAGGCACATGCTGCGCTAAGAGGGCTGCAACCACGCCGGCCAAAATATCGCCCATACCCGCCGTGGCCATGCCCGGATTGCCCGCAGGGCATTGCCAACATTGCTTGCCGTCGCTAATTAACGAATCTGCACCTTTAAGGATGACGACCCCGCCATAACGCGACTGCAAGGCCTCAACCGCTGCTATTCGATCTTGCTGAATCGCTTGCACCGAACAGTTCAATAATCGAGCGGCTTCACCCGGATGCGGCGTCAACACGCGTGCAGGATGTGGCTGCGGATTTTGTGCCAGCCAGCTCAAACCATCGGCATCTAATACCTGCTTTTCACCGGCCTCGGCCAGCGTAGGCCAAAGCTGCTGCGCCCATGCCCCCAGCCCCAGCCCAGGACCAACAACCACCACTCGCGCACCACTTAGCAAGGGCTGCAAATCGCTGCGCTGAGCCACCGACTTCGCCATGAGCTCAGGCCGGTGCAGCCATAACGTAGCCGCTGTTAGCGGAGCGCAAGCCACCTGCGTAACGCCTGCGCCACACCGCAATGCCGTTTCTGCTGCCAGTAAAATGGCCCCGCTATAGCCGACATCGCCGCCCACTAAAAGCGTGGGTCCGAACTGGCCTTTATGGGCATCACGCGCACGTGGCTTCAGCCAGCACTGCGCCAAGTCTGCATACAGTGCGTCTGTGATCAGGATGGGGTTGGTCTTGGTGGTCATCCCATAAGAATGGCAGAATGCGCGCCATGAGGCGACTCCCTGTGCAGCAAGAAGCCAGCATTACGCTTAATTTTAACGAACTCGCCGCCGACATTAAGCGCTGGGGGCGCGAGCTCGGCTTTCAACAAGTCGGCATTACCGACACCGACCTCGGCGAGCACCCTGAACATCTGGCGAACTGGCTGGACAAGGGCTTTCAGGCCAATATGGAGTGGTTGCGCGAGCCCAAACGTGTCGACCCGGAAGCATTAATTCCAGGCACGAAACGCATCATTAGTTTGCGCATGGACTACTTGCCGGCCGAACCGCGTATCCATGAAATTCTAAAGGACGGTGACCGAGCTTATTTGGCTCGTTATGCCCTAGGCCGCGATTACCACAAAATTATTCGCAAACGCTTACAACAGCTGGCGGATCGCATTGTTGCAGCGGTCGGCCCTTTTGGTTATCGCGCGTTTGTCGACTCCGCCCCCGTGCTGGAAAAAGCGCTGGCCAGTCAAGCGGGCCTCGGTTGGATGGGCAAGCACACGGTCATATTGAATCGCAGCGCTGGCTCCTACTTTTTCCTGGGGGAATTATTTACCGACTTACCGCTCCCCGTGGATACGCCCGTCACGAATCATTGCGGCAGCTGCCAAGCCTGTATCGATGTTTGCCCCACAAAAGCCATCGTCGCGCCCTACACACTCGATGCCGGCAAATGCATTAGCTACTTAACGATTGAATACCGCGGCGTGATTCCCGTTGAATTAAGGCAAGCGATAGGCAACCGCATTTTTGGCTGTGATGACTGCCAACTGGTTTGCCCCTGGAATCGCTACGCTCAAGCCAGTCAGGAGCCAGCTTTCACGCCCCGCCACGCCTTTGACGGCCCACCTCTGCTTGATCTCTGGGCTTGGAATGAAGCCACGTGGCTAAAGCAAACCGAAGGCATGCCCTTGCGCCGCATGAACTACGCCAGTTGGCTAAGGAATCTCTCGATTGCTTTGGGAAATGCGCCGCAGTCTGCGGAGATTTTGACTGCACTTCAGGCTCGCAAGCAGTCACTCGCGGACAGCGAGCAACTCGATGATGTGCTGGCCGAGCACCTAGATTGGGCGATCAACCAGCAACAACTTACTCTTCGCTAAAGCCAGGCAACTTGAAGAAGTACTGACGGTAGTAGCGCAACTCTTCAATGGAGTCCTTCACATCATCTAACGCCAGATGCGAGCTTTTCTTGGTGAATCGTTGCAACAGATCCGGGTACCAGCGACGCGCCAACTCTTTAACCGTGCTCACATCTAAATTACGGTAGTGAAAGAAAGACTCGAGCTTGGGCATGCTGCGATACAGAAAGCGGCGGTCCTGACAAATCGAGTTACCGCAAATCGGCGACTTTTTAGGGTCAACAAAACGACTCAAAAACTCCAGCGTCTGGGCCTCAGCGTCAGCCTCTGAAATGGTGCTGCGCCTCACGCGCGAGATCAGGCCAGAGTTGCCGTGCTGCGTGGTATTCCACTCGTCCATGGCATTTAACACGATGTCTTTTTGGTGGATGGCCAGCACCGGGCCTTCCGCCAAGATGTTGAGATGCGCATCGGTGACGATGGTGGCAATCTCGATAATACGATCCGTGTCGGGATTAAGCCCGGTCATCTCCAAATCAATCCAGACCAGATTGCTCGCTTTGTTAATACTCATGAACACTCCCAGCACTCGCCATCAGTGGCACAATGGTCACAAGCATAGCAGACCGCGACAGCCCAGCCCGATAGGAATTGCATGAGTCAACGCCGCATTAGTCGTCAACAAGGTTTTCGAATTGATCGCATTCAATCGGAACGTATCGCGCGCGCCGAAAAACGAGAGGCCAAGGCCGATGCCTTGCTTGCGGGTGGCGAACTGGGTGCTGAGCAACGCGGCCGCGTTATCGCTCACTATGGCGTGCAACTCGCCATCGAGGCGCTGGAAGGCGATCTACAGGGCCAGCGCTTTCGCTGCCATCGACGCAGCAATATCGATGCCTTGGTCACCGGCGATCACGTGATTTGGCAACCCGCTGCCGATGGACTCACGGGCGTCATTACTGCGCTCATGCCTCGACACTCGGTTCTCGTACGTCCCGACCCTTACAACAAGCTCAAGCCAGTTGCAGCCAATATTGATCGCATTCTGTTGGTGATTGCCCCCGAACCTACGCCCTCACCTGAGCTGATTGACCGCTACCTCATTGCCTGCGAGACCACCGGCATTCGTCCGGTCATTGTGTTGAATAAAGCCGATGTGATGACGCCAACACAGGCTAAAGGGCTTGGCGCTCTGCTAGAGAGTTTTGCGGCACTGGGTTACGAAACCCGCACGCTCTCCGCGCATGGCGACATGGGCGACCTGAACGCCCTCGTCGCGCAGCGCACGGTTGTTTTTGTGGGTCAGTCTGGCGTGGGTAAATCTTCCTTGATCAATGCGCTGCTGCCAGATGTGAATCAGAAAGTACATCAGCTTTCCACAGGCTCTAAGCTGGGTCAGCACACCACTACCACGGCGATCTGGTTCGACCTTCCGGCGGGTGGCGCGCTCATTGACTCACCCGGCATTCGTGAATTCGGCGTCTGGCACATGGATCGTGAACAGCTTCTATCGGGTTTTATTGAGTTCCACGACCACCTAGGGCAATGTCGTTTCCGCAACTGCAAACATGCGCGGGAGCCCGGCTGTGCGCTCTTGCAGGCCGTTGAAGACGGTCATATCCAGGCACGTCGTCTAGCCAGCTTTCAACGTCTGATCAGTGAATTGGAAGCACGCTAAGCGCAGGGTATACTCCGGCACTTTCCGCCACTGCTTATTGAGTAAATCATGGATCGCGTTTTTGAGTTTATGGGTAACCACCCCATGCTGGTCAGCAGCTTTATCGCGTTGCTCATTGCCTTTGTTGTCACTGAGTCGCAACGTGGCGGCCGTCGCATTTCCGGCAATGAGTTATCACGCTTAGTGAATTTGCAAGATGCACGCGTCATTGATATCCGCAATGCACAAGAATTTCGTGAAGGCCATATCACCGGCAGCATGAATGTGCCCTACAGCCAGGTCAGTGAAAAAGCAGCGGAACTGGTCAAGCTTGGCAAGCCCCTTATTGTGGTCTGTGCCCTGGGCCAAGTCGCCAGTACCGCGGCCAAAACGCTGAAACTCGCCGGCGCGACTGACATTAGCTTCCTGGGTGATGGCATTTCAGGCTGGCGCCAACAAGGTCTGCCCCTCGTCCGTTAATTGTGTCGTGATCGCAGAGAGCAAACATGAACGATATCGTCATCTACACCACGCAGATTTGCCCTTACTGCGTTCGCGCAAAACAACTGTTTCAGCGTAAAGGCCTGACCTATCGCGAAGTCGATGTGAGCTTCGATCAGGCCGAGCGCATGGCTTTGGTGGCTCGTACGAAGCAGCGCACCGTGCCACAAATTTTTATTAACGATCAACATATCGGCGGCTGTGATGACTTGTATGCGCTGGAGCGCAATGGCCAGCTCGACACCCTACTGAATACTTAACGCGAACCCCTAAAGAGAATAATCATGTCCGACGCCGTACAGCCGCAATTCGCTCTGCAACGTATTTACTTAAAAGACAGTTCATTTGAAGTGCCAGGCGCACCCCGCGTGTTTTTGCAGACTTGGAGCCCAGAAGTCAGCATCGAGCTCTCCACCGCGCACGAGCGTCTTGAAGATGGCAGCCACTATGAAGTCACGCTCGGCCTGACCGTTACCGCCAAAAACGAAGGCCAGGTCGCCTTTTTGGTTGAAGTAAAGCAAGCCGGGATTTTCCAAGCTCAAGGCTTTGGCGAAGCTGAACTCGGTCCCTTGCTGAACGCTTACTGTCCGAATTTGCTCTTCCCTTATGCGCGCGAAGCGATTTCAGACATTGTCGGCAAGGGCAGCTTCCCTCAGCTATTACTGCAGCCCATCAACTTCGATGCCGTTTACGCTGAGCGTCAGCGTCACGAAGCTGAAGAGGCCGCTGCCTCCACTGCTCACTAAGCTCTTCTGGCGCCAAGTTCAGCGTCCATTCACGAAGCCCGCTTGGCGCCATGCCTCATAGACCATAACAGCCACACTGTTCGATAAGTTCAAACTGCGGCTATCTGCCTGCATGGGCAATCTCAGCCTGTATGCTGAATCAAATTCAGCCAAATAATTGGCCGGCAACCCTCGGGACTCCGGTCCAAATACCAGAACATCCCCTGCCTGAAAGCTCACCTCAAAAGCCGAACGTGAACCCTTGGTGGTGATGGCAAACCAGCGTTGCTCGCTTAAAGCCAGCCTAAGCGCCGACCAGTCATCGTGAATTTTAATATGAGCCCATTCGTGGTAATCCAAGCCAGCGCGCTTGAGCTTGCTGTCGTCCAACTCAAAGCCGAGTGGCTTAACTAAGTGCAGGCTAGCCCCCGTATTTGCGCACAGTCGAATAATGTTCCCGGTATTGCCGGGTATTTCCGGCTCAAATAAAACTACATTCCACATTGCCTGACTCACTTAAATTGAACAAAAAACGACTCATCTAACGTCAACCTATCCCATGAACGCCCGTTGATTAAAGCGTAATGATTAGATGAGCAAATCAATTATGGATCTTGTCGCGAACAGCGCTCTCGCCTATGGTGTGCGTTCTTTAAGTTCGACACCCAAAGTTATGACTGCACGCCGCCCCGCCCCGAACTCCATCGATGTTTTTTTACGCGATGTGAGTCGACGCGCCCGTATGACGGCTGAGTTTGCCACGCGCGATCGCGATGTCGCGCAAGATATTGTGCAAGAAGCGATGCTGACCCTCGTCTCCAAGTACGGACAACACGACCCCGCCAGCTGGGGGCCATTATTCCACCGTATTTTACACAGCCGACTAATGGATCACTTCCGCCGCGAAACACGGCGACGAAAATGGTTCACATTTTTGGAATCTCCTGATGAAGAAGGCATGGAAGACCCATGGCAACAGATTCCGGAAACCGTGGATCACAACCCCGTCACGCTGCTGCAGCGTGCCGACAACATGGATGTCGTTTTAGACGCAGTGAAAGAGCTGCCCATGCGCCAACAGCAAGCCTTTTTGCTGCGCGCCTGGGAAGGTTATGACACTGCGCAAACCGCTGAAATTATGGGTTGCGCTGAAGGCAGCGTGAAAACGCACTACTTCCGCGCACTAAACAACATTCGCGCCAAGCTCGGTGCTGTAGGCACCACAGCTGAGGATATGACATGAGCAACGAACTCACGTTGGATGACGCACGCCTCGCCGCGCGTGTCGCCGCCACACTAACCAAAGCTGCCAGCGAAGCGGATGCCGCATGGGAAGCCCGCGTAGCCGATATCGCCGCTGGTCGCATTAAGCCGCCCACTCGCTCGCATCGCCTGCAATGGTCCGGCGGCCTCGCATTGGCAGCCAGTGTGACCTTTATGTTGGCCATGCCGGGCAGTTGGCTCATGAAGGCCAGCAGCTCCCAGCCGGTGACCTCTGCCGGAGTTGAGGGGCAGATGCTCGAAGAGATCGATTGGTTAATGGCGATGGAGGAAGCTGCCAGTGAAGACCGTTAATGCATTTATATGCACGGTTATCCTGGGCGTGCTGAGCAATGTCGCGATCGCCAACGGGCCATCGTGGAATCGCTTAGCGCCTGAGCATCAAGAAGTCTTAAGTGATTTCCAATCGAATTGGGAAAACCTACCCAATGAGCGACGCGAAAAACTCTTGAAACGTGCGGAAAGCTGGCAACAGCTTTCGCCGGAATGTCGTGAGGCCCTGCAAAATCGCTGGCGGGAACTACGCGAGCTCCCGCCTGAAGTACGCAACACGCTCCGTGAGCGCTGGCAGAACATGACACCTGAACAGCGTCGCGAGGCCATGCAAAGCAGCCCACACAAAGCACGCTGCCAACAAACTAACGAGCGCTAATGACTGATTGCTGGCAAGGAATGCCAGCACAGCCTCATTCTTCTTCGTCGTCACCCGCCACGGTTAAACCCAACTCTTTGATTTTCCGCGTCAGCGTATTACGCCCCCAGCCTAAAACCACGGCGGCATCGCGACGGCGCCCCCCGGTGTGCTGCAAGGCCTCAAGAATCAACACACGCTCAAATGCAGGACCCGCCGCATCCAACAAAGGCATGGTAGGAGAGTTCTGTAATGCCCGTTTTGCCCATTGCGCCAGCGATTGCTCCCAACCCGTAGAGACTAACTGCGGCTCTTGCTCGCCACCCGGCTGCAACTCCGGCGGCAGATCTGAGATCAGCACTTCGCGACTCGAGGCCATCACGGTGAGCCATCGGCAGGTGTTTTCTAATTGACGGACATTGCCGGGCCAAGGCAGCTGCTGCAAATAGCTGGATGCTTCAGGAGTCAGTGATTTCGGCTCAACTTGTAGCTCACGTGCAGCGCGCGTCATAAAGAATGCGGCCAGACGAGGGATATCTTCGCTGCGATCCCGCAAGCGCGGGATGTGCACCCGAATAACATTGAGTCGATGAAACAAGTCCTCACGGAACTTGCCCTCTGCCACCAACTTCTCCAGGTTTTGATGCGTTGCCGCAATGATTCGAACATCGACACGGACCGGCACATGCCCGCCCACGCGATAGAACTCATTGTCGGCCAGCACGCGCAGTAATCGGGTTTGGGTATCGATGGGCATATCGCCAATCTCATCGAGAAAGAGCGAGCCGCCGTTGGCTTGCTCAAAGCGTCCGACGCGCTGAGTACTTGCGCCGGTGAACGCACCTTTCTCATGACCAAAGAGCTCAGACTCCATGAGCTCCTTGGGAATTGCCGCCATATTCAGCGCAATAAAGGGCTTACGCGCACGTGGCGAGTGCTGATGAAGCGCACCGGCAACCAGCTCTTTGCCGGTGCCCGATTCGCCATTAATCAAGACGGTGATATTGGAGTTGCTTAAACGGCCAATGGCACGAAAGACCTCCTGCATCGCCGGAGACTCGCCAATAATACCGGTGCTGCGTGCCGTCTCGGTAAGGTCTGGCACCGCTTCGATCTGCTGCTCTTGATGGTGAGCAATTGCGCGCTTCACGAGGGCAACGGCCTCGTCCACATCAAAGGGCTTGGGCAGATACTCGAAAGCCCCACCTTGGTATGACGCTACCGCTGAGCTTAAGTCCGAGTGCGCAGTCATGATGATGACCGGCACATCAGGGAATCGATCGCGCACCTTGGCGAGAAAACTTAGTCCATCCATGCCCGGCATTCGGATATCCGTCACAATCACTGCCGGCTGCTCGTCATCGAGCTGGTCCAGTGCGCTGCCGGCATCTTCAAAACACGTTGCCTTTAAACCTGCCTGAGTCAGGGCGCGCTCTAGCACCCAGCGAATGGCGCGGTCATCATCGATAACCCATACCTGTTTCGTGATCATTTTTTGGCATCCAAAGGCAGAAAAATACTAAACGTTGTTTCACCGGGCCTCGACTCGCATTCAATCAGGCCGTGATACTGATGGATGATGTCCTGTGCAATCGACAGGCCAAGTCCAGAGCCACCAGCGCGGCCACTCACCATCGGGTAAAACATCGACTCCAAAAGGTCCGAAGGAATCCCCGGGCCGTTGTCTCGAATATCTACCCGAATTACCAAGCGATGGCGCGTAGCACCAATGGTGAATTGCCGCACTGGGCGTGTCCGCAGGGTTAACATCGGCTCGCGATCACTGGGGTTCTCGAGCAAGGCTTGTAAGGCGTTGCCGCCGATGTTGAGCATGGCCTGAATGATTTGATCAGGGTCCGCCACGATATCGGGCAATGACGGGTCATAGTCTCGCGTCAGCTGAATGCGACCATCAGCCTCGGCCGTTAGCAAGCCCGCCACACGCTCTAAGCACTCATGCACATTCATGCTACGGATGGTGGGTAATCGCCGAGGACCTAACATGCGGTCCGCCAACGAACGCAGGCGGTCGGCCTCTTCAATGATGATACGCGTATATTCTTTCAAATCCGCCGAAGGCAGCTCACGTTCCAGCAACTGGGCCGCGCCTCGAATACCACCCAGCGGGTTTTTAATTTCATGGGCAACCCCGCGAACCAGCGTCCGCGTGGCGCGATGACTGGCCAGCATGGCCTCTTCACGAGCGATACGAAGCAATCGGTCGCGCGGCTGCACCTCAATTAACAGCTGCGTCTCTTCCTCCGGCGATTGCATCAGCGACACAGAGTAGTCCACCACGATATCTCGCAAACCAATGCGCAGAACAGCTTCACGTTTGGTAAAAGGATGCCCACTGTGTAAGGTTTCTTTAAGGGCTTCGTCGGTGTTTTGATGCGTTTCGACCAATACATCCGACAAGGCCGACCCAATGGCGCGAGTATGACTCACTGCCAGCAGACTCTCGGCTGACGGATTTAAATAGCGCAGGCGAAGCTGTGTGTCGCATAACAGCACCGCTGTACTGAGATTATCGAGCAAGCGTTTGGCGATTCGGGCTTGGTGCATGAAAGTCTCAGGAATAGACAACGTAATGGTGAGTGCCTGCAAAAATTGCACCCATTCAGCGCAAATCGCTGGAATTGATCTCTCAGCGGCATCACGCCCCATGCTGAGTCACACTTAGGCCGCATAGAAGCGCATGACCCGCCTGATCTGCACCAATATAGTGCAACACATTTAGCGCGTGCGCCATGACAGCTCAATCCGTGCTGCTCAGCATTTGCGCTACAATACGCGCCAAAGTTACTACCTGCGGTATCACCCCATGTCTGCTGCCAATCCCAAAGTCGGTTTCGTGAGCCTCGGCTGCCCCAAAGCGCTGGTTGACTCCGAACGCATCCTCACTCAGCTGCGTACCGAGGGCTATGAAATTTCACCTAGCTACGATGGTGCCGATTTAGTCGTGGTTAACACCTGCGGTTTTATTGATTCTGCCGTACAGGAATCGCTGGATGCCATCGGCGAAGCGCTGGCAGAAAATGGCAAGGTGATTGTTACCGGCTGCCTCGGCAAGAAAGCGGATGTGATTCGCGATGTACATCCCAGTGTGCTTAGCGTTACCGGCCCGCACGCCTACGAAGAAGTGATGAGCGCGGTGCATCTGCATTTGCCGCCCAAGGCCGACCACAACCCGTTCATTAATCTCGTGCCAGCACAGGGCATCAAACTCACGCCCAAGCACTACGCCTACCTGAAGATTTCCGAAGGCTGCAACCATCGTTGCACTTTCTGCATTATTCCGTCGCTGCGTGGCGATCTGGTCTCGCGCCCGATCGGTTCGGTGCTGACAGAGGCCGAGAATCTGGTCAAGGCCGGCGTGCAGGAGATCCTCGTGGTCTCGCAAGACACCAGCGCCTACGGCGTCGACCTCAAGTACAAGCTCGATTTCTGGGGCGGCCAGCCGGTGAAAACCCGCATGCTGGAGCTGTGTGAAGCGCTGGGCACCATGGGTGTCTGGGTGCGCCTGCATTACGTTTACCCGTACCCGCATGTGGACAACGTGATTCCACTGATGGCAGAGGGCAAGATCCTGCCTTACTTAGACATTCCCTTCCAGCACGGCAGCCCGAGCGTGCTCAAGCGCATGAAGCGTCCGGCGCATGCCGAAAATACGCTGGAACGCATTCGCACCTGGCGCGAAATCTGCCCCGATCTCATTATCCGCTCCACGTTTATCGTCGGCTTCCCCGGAGAGACTGAGGCAGAATTCCAAGAGCTGATGGATTGGCTCAAGGAAGCACAGCTTGATCGCGTCGGCTGCTTCCCTTACTCGCCCGTTGAGGGCGCCGTGGCCAATGATGTCGCCGAGGCCGTGCCCGAGGACGTTAAGCTCGAGCGCCACGAGCGCTTTATGAAACTCGCCGCCGAGATTTCAGCGGAGCGCCTGCAGCGTCGCGTAGGCCGCGTCGAGACGGTGCTAGTGGATGAGATCGACGACGAAGAGGGCGTTGCTATCGCCCGCTCCTATGCGGACGCGCCTGAGATCGACGGTAACGTCTTTATCGAAGGCACTGGCGCTGCTGACTTGAAGCCGGGCCAAAAGGTGCAAGTGCGCATCACTGAAGCGGATGACTACGATCTCTATGCTGAGATCGTCACTGCCTGACCCGAGCCGCCTGAATTGAACCGCCTCGGGCTTAGCGGCCTGTAGGCGAGTCCGTCTAAATTCAGTAGCTTTCAGCGCTCAGAAATAGCCTTCACGCTTCTTTTTCTCCATAGAGCCGCTTTGGTCGCTGTCAATCAAGCGGCCTTGGCGCTCACTGGTGCGCGTCACCAGCATCTCAGCGATGATGTCTGGCACGGTGGTCGCCGTACTCTCCACCGCACCCGTTGACGGGTAGCAACCCAGTGTCCGGAATCTCACTGAACGGGTGCTGATGCTGGCCCGCTCGTCGGCTGTCAGATGCTTGAGTATGCGTTCATCATCGATACAGATCAGCGTGCCATCTAAATCCACCACCGGACGGGGGGCCGCGAAGTAAAGCGGCACAATGTCGATTTTCTCCAGCCAGATGTACTGCCAAATATCCAGCTCGGTCCAATTCGATAAGGGGAAAACGCGAATGCTTTCCCCTTTATTAATGCGGCCGTTGTAGGTCTGCCATAGCTCAGGACGCTGATTCTTAGGGTCCCATTGATGCTGGCGATCGCGGAATGAAAACACGCGCTCCTTGGCCCGTGATTTCTCCTCATCGCGACGACCACCCCCAAAGCAGGCATCGAAACCATACTGGTCGAGGGCCTGCTTGAGCGCGACGGTTTTCATCTGGTCCGTATATTTCACAGAGCCAGAAGTGAAGGGATCAACACCCGCCGCCAACGCTTCCCGATTCACGTGTACGCGAATATCGAGATCGTATTGCTCAGCGATGCGATCTCGGAAGCTGGCCATTTCGTGGAACTCCCAGGTCGTATCCACATGGAGCAAAGGGAAGGGAACTCGCCCAGGCGCAAAGGCTTTGCGCGCCAAATGCAGCATCACGGTAGAGTCCTTGCCGATCGAATAGAACATGCACGGGCGCTCAAACTCAGCCACCACCTCACGCATAATATAGATCGCCTCAGCCTCCAGTTGCCGTAAGTGAGACATGGTGTTGACCGGACTCATAACATCACCTGCTGGGCCAAGAAGGTGTACAGCGGAATTCCGAAGATCAAGTTCAGTGGGAAGGTCACCACTAAGCTCATACCGAAATAAAGCGCTGGGCGAGCCTCTGGAATGGCATGGCGCAGAACCGCAGGCACCACGATATAAGAAGCACTGGCCGCGAGAACCATCAGCAGGATGGTGTCGGGCAGGGAGATGGAAGCCAGCATACAAATCCCTAGCGCGAATAGTGCATGCAAGGGTGGTGCAATCAGTGCAAAGAGCACCAGCATAGGCGAGGCCGCACGTACATCTTTCACGTTGCGCGACACTTGCAGCCCCATGTCCAGCAGGAAGAAGGCCAGCATGCCTTTAAACAAATCGATCGAGAAGGGCTGCATGACTTCGCGACCGGCATCGCCGGTAATCCAACCAATCGCCATGCCGCCCAACAGGAGCAATTGCGCGCCTTGCGTCAGCGACTCTCGTAAATGATGGACCGCACCTGATTGCGCCACCGCGTTTCCAGCCACCGGCTGACGACGTAGTCGATTCGCCATACTCACGGCAAAAATAACGGCCGGAGACTCCATGATGACTAATGCCGCGGCCATATGTCCGCCGGGTTGCAAGCCTTGGCCGTCAAGGAACTGAATGGCGGTGACAAACGTGACGGCGCTGACTGATCCGTAGGCTGCCGCAATCGCGACGGCATCTAGCGACGCGACATGGCGGCGAAGAAACGCGTAAGCACCGATCGGAATCAGCCAGGCCAGGAGGAAAGCTACCCCCAAGCTTTTCGCCACATTGAAGTCCAGCCCGGTCTCGGCCAAGGCAAAACCGCCCTTCAAACCCAGCGCCATGAGTAAATACAGGGACAAAAAGTGTGAAATCGGTTTGGGAATTTCTAGGTTACTGCCCATCAAACCGGCAAGCACCCCGAACACAAAAAAAAGAATGGCTGGGTCCAGCAAGGTATTCATCAAGGTTCATCTCCAGTGATGGCAGATATTGTCCTTGCTACCGATACTTCGTGTAAAATCGATATTTAAATGACTAACCATAAGAATTATCTATGGATGTATCCCTGAAGCAACTGCGCCTTCTTGTCGCCTTGGCAGACAGCGGCAGCATCAGTGGTGCTGCGCGCTTACTTCATGTCACGCAGCCCACGGCATCCATGCAGCTAAAGGCGCTGTCGGAAGTGGTGGGATTGCCGCTACATGAGGTCATTGGAAAACGCGTGCACCTCACCGAAGCCGGTCAGGCACTGGTGGAAACTGCGCGAAACATGCAGCAGAGCTGGGAGGACTTTACGCAACAGGCAGATGCCTGGCGTGGACTGTCTCGAGGGCGACTCCGCGTGGCGGTGGTCAGTACGGCAAAATACTTTATGCCGAGATTAATCGGGCAGTTCTGCAGAACACATCCCGGCATAGACTTATCGTTGGAAATTTTGAACCGAGACGGCGTGGTTACACGTCTGCGTGAGAATCGCGACGACCTCTACATCATGTCCCAGCCCCCGATGGACATTCCGCTGGAAGATTCTGTTTTCTTGCCCAACCCCATTGAGGTCATCGCACCCGCTGACCTGCCCAGTGACCAACTTCCCAACGATTTAGTCGCGCTTTTGCAGCATCAACTGATCTTGCGCGAACCTGGCTCTGGCACCCGCATGGCCGTGGATCGCTGCCTAGCAAACGCCGGCTTGATTCCGCGAATACGGTTGGAGCTCGGGAGCAATGAAGCGATTAAGGAGTCCGTCGCGGGTGGCTTGGGCCTCGGCATTGTGTCTCGCCATGCCATTTCGCCCCTGACTCCCTCAGACAATGTGGTGGTGCTGTCGCTGCCTGGCTTTCCCTTACCGGCGGCATGGCATCTTGTGCATCCCGCCAGCAAACGCTTATCACCCGTGGCACAGGCCTTCAAAGATCACTTACTGCTGGCCGCGCAGCAGCTCAGCGAAAATGGATAACGCCACCTTCTTGCTCACTGATGACGCGAGTCAACAGATCCGCCAGCGTTTCTTGAGTGGTATTGCAAACCCACTGGCCGTCACGCCAGCCGCAGTGATAGCCTCCGGATCGTGCCGCCACCCAGATTTCTTGCGTGGGACGTTGACGATTAATGATGACTTTGCTGCCATTCAATAACGTGACGGTTAGCATGCCGGAGCCTGCTTCCAAGTCGATATCTTCATCGAAATTTTCGATGCGGGTTTCGATATCGAGCAGTGTTGCGTCCACAAGATCCAAGTACTCATTTTCGTTCATGTGAAGTGCAACTCCATTCACTTAGGTCGTAAGCTGGGCTATGCCCCTATTGCAGGATAGTTTGCCATGAAGAAGCACTTTTCCCGAGTATTAATACTCTCCCGTGTTGTCATTGTTAGCTTGCTCGCAAGCACCGTGCTGCTTACTGCCTGCGGGCAATCGGGCAATCTTGTCCAGCCAAAAAAGACCTTTGACTCGCCCTCCTGATCAGTTCAAGGCATCATACGCACCTGCTTAACAGGATAGATTTCATGTCGACTTTGAATTTGCGTCACGGCCAGTTGCACCTCGAAAATACCTCGCTGACTTCACTCGCTGAGCGCTTCGGCACGCCACTATATGTTTATTCGCGCGCCACACTCGAAGCGAATTATCTGGCCTTCGATCGCGCCTTCGCCGACATTGATC
The DNA here is from genome assembly GCA_002342025.1 of Moraxellaceae bacterium UBA2477. Lineage (GTDB taxonomy): Bacteria > Pseudomonadota > Gammaproteobacteria > Pseudomonadales > Moraxellaceae > Perlucidibaca. Next base: position 15,885 of record DDPD01000029.1, read on the forward strand.
ACCAAGTTTGCTTTGCCGTAAAAGCCAATTCGAATTTGGCCGTGCTCAATGTTTTGGCGCGCCTAGGCGCGGGCTTTGACATTGTTTCTGCTGGCGAACTGGAGCGCGTGCTCGCGGCCGGTGGCGATCCAGCCAAGATTGTCTTTTCGGGACTGGGCAAAACAGCCGATGAAATGCGCCGCGCCTTAGCCGTCGGCATCGCCTGTTTTAATGTGGAGTCGGAGGCCGAACTGATTCGCTTAAATGCGGTCGCTGCTGAGCTGGGGGTGATCGCGCCGGTGAGCTTGCGCGTCAATCCCGATGTGGATGCGCAAACACATCCGTACATTTCCACGGGCCTGAAAGAAAATAAGTTTGGCGTTGCCATTGAGCGTGCGCCTTGGGTCTATCGCCAAATTCAGTCACTAGCGAACCTAAAGGCCGTTGGCATTGACTGCCACATCGGCTCGCAGCTCACCAGTACAGCGCCATTCTCCGATGCACTGGATCGTGTGCTGGCCATGATTGATCAGCTTGCCGCTGAAGGCACCACACTCAGTCATATTGATATTGGCGGCGGCTTGGGCGTTTGCTATCGCGATGAAACACCGCCAACGCCCGCTGAATATGCGGCCGTCCTACTGCCGCGCCTGAAAGCACGCGGACTCAAGGTTTATATGGAGCCGGGCCGTGCTATTGCCGCCACCGCAGGCGTATTACTGACGCGTGTAGAGTTCCTCAAGCCGACAGAGCACAAGCATTTTGCCGTGATCGATGCCGCCATGAATGACCTGATTCGCCCCGCCCTTTACAGTGCGTGGATGGACATCGTGCCAGTCACCCCACGCGGTGAAGACACTGAAAGCCAGTGCTATGACATCGTTGGGCCCGTCTGTGAGACCGGTGATTTCCTCGGTAAAAATCGCGATCTGCGCCTAGCTGCTGGCGACTTACTCGCGGTGAAGGGTGCCGGCGCCTATGGTTTTGTCATGAGCTCGAACTACAACACCCGTGGCCGAGCAGCCGAAATCATGGTCGATGGAGACCAAGCATGGCAGGTGCGTCGCCGTGAAACGGTCGCTGATCTGTTGGCTCTTGAATCGCTACTGCCCTGAACCCAGAATAGCCTTAACTTAGCTGGCTAATGCCAACGGGGCATTAGCAGCATCACCCGTTTTTCAGGAGACCGTTCATGCGTCTGGAATTCACCAAGATGCACGGCCTCGGCAACGATTTCTTGATGCTCGATTTGGTCACGCAACGCGTTCGCTTGGACGAAGCCTTGATCCGTCGCCTATCCGATCGTCACTTCGGCGTAGGCTTTGATCAACTGTTGGTCGTTGAGCCGCCCCATCAACCCGATGTCGATTTCCGCTATCGCATTTTCAATGCCGATGGCTCTGAAGTTTCCCAGTGCGGCAACGGGGCTCGCTGCTTTGCGCGCTTTGTTCGCGATCGTCGCCTCACCCGAAAAGATACACTGCGCGTTGAAACCGCCAGCGGCATCATTACGCTGCAAATTGACAGCCAGGGTTGGGTCACGGTCGACATGGGCCCGCCCCGACTCGAGCCCAGCTCCATCCCCTTTGTGGCTGACAACGCTGCGCTGGACTACCGCATTGAAGTTGACGGTGAGCTCTACCAAATTGCCGCCGTCAGCATGGGCAATCCGCACGCTGTTTTGCGCGTAGACGATGTGGATACTGCACCAGTAGCCACATTGGGTCCCCGTTTGGAGTCACACCCGCGCTTCCCTGAGCGCGTTAATGTCGGCTTTATGCAGGTGTTAAGCCGTCAGGAAATTAAACTGCGTGTGTACGAACGCGGAGCAGGCGAAACCTTAGCTTGCGGTACGGGTGCGTGCGCGGCAGCTGTTGCAGCCATGCGCTGGGGCTTGGTTGATCGTGACATCAAGGTGCACTTACCCGGAGGCCTTCTACGTATTCGCTGGAGCCAAGACAACGCCAGCGTATTTATGACTGGCCCTACCGCTCGTGTGTTTGAAGGCACGTTGCGAGTCAACGATGTGAACGATGACTAATCTCGATCTCAGCACGCTCAGCGCCGAGCATGTAGCGAAATGGCTGCGCAAACATCCGCACTTTTTCGACGACCACCCGTCACTGCTCACCCAGTTGCACCTCAGTCACGACACCAATGCCGCATCATTGATTGAGCGCCAAGTGGCGCAGTTGCGACGTCGTAATGAAGAGCTTGAGGAGCGTCTCAATCAGTTAATTGCCATCGCCAGTGACAACGATCGCTTGTTTGGCCAATTACGCGAAGTCATGCTGGGCGTGCTCGACGCCGAAAGCGCAGCACAGCTGGGCACTCGCCTATACAGCGCGCTGCGTGAGCCGTTTGGCTGCGAGCAACTGGCGCTCCTGTTATTTCGAGAAGAGTGTGAGTCTCCTTGGCGAAGCTGCATGCAGACAGAGTTTGAGCAACGCCTGCCAGGGCTGCTACGCCACCATCACGCACTGGCCGGTAAGTGGCGTCGTGACGAACTGCGCTATCTGTTTGGTGATGACGGGCTACAACTCAGTTCGGCTGCACTGATTCCGCTCTTAAATGGCGACCAAGCCGTTGGCGTTATTGCGCTTGGCAGCACCGAGGCTAGCCATTTCCGTAGCAGCATGGACACGCTCTTTATCACCCACCTCGGCGATATCATCGCGCGCTTAATTGCACGGCTCGATCGTAGCGTCGCCCAAAGTGCATGATCAGTCGCGAACGTCTGGAACAGTTTCTTAGCTACCTTGCTAGCCAACGCCTGTGCTCGCCTCATACGCTCACAGCCTATCGCCAAGACATCAGCCGCCTTGCTAGCTATTTAGAACGCTGCGACGTGTCCAGTTGGGCAGACTTTCAGCGCCCCCAGCTGGAAGGATGGATAGCAGACAGCCGCGATGCCGGTTTGTCGATACGCAGCATCCAACGACAATTGTCTGCCGTGCGCCGTTTTTATGACTGGTTGGGACGCTTCGATGAAGCTGGCACGCACCCCACCCATGGTTACCAACTCAAGCGCATTCGCCAAGATTTGCCACAGGTGCTGGATGTCGACCTCATGCAGCAGTTACTCGATGCACCGGCACCCAAGGCAGAAAAAGAAGCTCTCTTGTGGCGTCGCGACAAGGCCATTCTAGAATTGTTCTATTCCTCCGGACTGCGTTTGGCAGAGCTGGCTCAGCTGAAGCTGATGGATCTTGATTTAAGCGGCGGCCTGGTCACTGTGCTCGGCAAAGGGCGCAAAACACGCGTTCTGCCGGTGGGCAAAATGGCACGCACAGCGATCACCGATTGGCTTAGCATTCGCCCGCAATTTGTTCGCGCGCCATCGGAGACTTGGCTTTTTCTAAACCAACGCGGCACGCGCTTAAGTGAGCGCAGCATTCAGATGCGCTTAGTACATCAGGCAGAACGTATCGGACTTGATCGGCGACTCTATCCGCATTTGTTACGACACTCATTTGCCTCGCATTTGCTGGAGTCCAGCCATGATTTACGTGCGGTACAAGAGCTCCTTGGCCATAGCGATATTCGTGCTACGCAGATTTATACTCATCTCGATTTTCAACATTTAGCCACGGTCTATGACCAAGCACATCCCCGCGCAAAGCAGCGCAAGGACGAGACTTCATGAGCGCTATTTCACTACTCACACTGGATCTCGATAACACCCTTTGGGATGTCGAGAGCATCATCGTGAAAGCTGACGAAGACATGCATGCTTGGCTGGGGCAGCACTACCCAGCCTCACAAGCACTGGGGGTCAGCGGCTTCCAAGCCATCCGCCAACAAGTCATTGCAGAGCGTCGCGATATTGCCCACGACTTTAGTGCCATGCGCCTGACGATGCTGGAGCAATTGTTGCTGGCCACAGGCTACGATCAGGAGCAGGCACGAGCGGGCGCCGCGGGTGCGTTTGATGTGTTCTATACCGGTCGCAATCGCGTGGTTTTATTTGATGGCGTGGCCGACACCCTGAGCGCGCTATCGCAACGCTTTCCTTTATTTGCCTTGAGCAATGGCAATGCCGACATTCATCGCGCGGGCATTGGCGCATGGTTTAAAGGGCATTTTTCGGCCGCGAAGGTAGGGCACGCCAAACCGCATCCCCGCATGTTCGAACAAGCACTGGCCGAAGCCGGTGTCAGTGCTCAGCAAGCCGTCCATGTGGGCGATCATCCAGCCGAGGATATTGCTGCTGCTCAGGCGGTAGGGCTGCGCTCCGTATGGGTCAATTTCAGTCAGCAGGAATGGCCGCTCTCACGCCGCCCTGATGCGGAAATTCGCCACTTCAGTGAGCTTCCTGCAGCACTCGACTTACTCATTGCCGATCCCGAAACCAGCGCCAGCTGCTACCTAAAACGCTTACTTCACAGGTGACGATGACGCTCATCCAAGGGCGCCACGTGTAGGGTGATATCACAGGCCTTGAGCGTGGCCCGCATGGCATCTTCAATGTCATCGCAAAGGGCATGAGCCTCTGCAACAGACAGCGTACCCGGCACCAAGAGGCTACCGTCGACAAAGCGACGATGGCCTGATTTACGGGTGCGTAACGGGCTGAGTTCTACCTCTGCTGGCATAAGCGGCAGTGCCACCTGACGTAACGCTTGCAACTCCACATCGGGAAGTGCCTCATCCATCAGGCCGGCTAAGGAAGGCGCCAGCAACTTAATCCCCGTGATCACTAAGTGCAGGGCAACCAGCAGGGCAATGGCTGGATCTATCCACGTCTGAGTGGGCCATACCCAAAGCGCCATGAGCCCACCGATCACCGCCACCGACGTCCAGACATCCGACAGCAAATGCTCAGCGTCAGCTCGCAGGGTTAAGCTGTCTTCCTCTTTAGCGACCGCAAAGAGCTTCCAAGCTGTCAGTCCATTGAGCACCGCTGCGACCGCTGCAATCACTAAGCCCAAACTCAGGGCATGGAGTGACTCTGGAGACCACAAACGCTCCCAAGCCGCAAATGCGATGCCCGCAGCCGCGATAAGAATGAGCAAGCCTTCTGCCGCCGAGGAAAAGTACTCTGCTTTGTCATGCCCAAAAGGGTGGTCTTGGTCTGCGGGCTGAGCCGCGATGGTCAGCACCGTAAACGCCAATAAAGCAGCCCCCAAGTTCACGAAGGACTCGATGGCATCCGACAGCAAGCTCACGGAGCCGCTGATATGCCAAGACCAAAACTTCAACGCCATCGTCGCCAGCGCGGTGGCAACAGATAACAACGCCATGCGCTGCAGTCGCGAGAAGCGATTTAACACCCGAAATAGCTCACAAAGATTCGGCGTCGGGATCGGGCGGCACTTCTTGAATACGTCCACCCGAGGCGAGGAAACGCTCCATCTCTTCCTCTAACTGACGACGTAGCGACTCCTTCGCCGAGGGGCTCAAAGTTTCAGCTTCAGCCACCTCACTGCGTGCCTTAGCAGCAACCTCCGGATCAACGTCTACCTCAACTTCAGGCTCTACGCTCTCAGCCTCTTCGGCATCATCCTCAGGGCCTTCATAGTCGTAATCGTTTTCTGCCATTTGCTCTCTCCACACCTGCATTAGCGCAATTAAATAAGCCTGCGGGCTACAAGTCCATTGTCGGCAGCTTAGCCCAGTTTGAACAGCCTAGTATTTTGCTTAAAGACTATGTTAGCCCAGTCCACAAACAAAAAAAGAGGCTCTTACGAGCCCCTTTTTATGTGTTTGCGTTACTTCAGCGATTAGCTGTTGTAAGCGCGCTCACCGTGCTCAGCCAGATCCAGGCCTTCACGTTCAGCATCTTCCGATACACGGATGCCCATCACCATATCCAACGCTTTCAGGATGATGAAGGTCACCACGGCGGACCACACCACAGCCACGAGGACACCCGTCAGCTGGCTGGTCATCTGCGCCATCAAATCGTAGGCCGCTGTGCCTGCTGGATCCGTCGAGTAGTCAACGACACCGGCGCCACCCAGAGCGGGGTTAACAAACACACCTGTCAGCAGGGCACCAACGATACCGCCCACACCGTGGATACCGAAAGCATCCAAGGAGTCGTCATAGCCGAGCTTGGACTTCAACCACATGACGGCGAACAAGCAAACGGCTGCCGACGCGGCACCAATGACCAACGCACCACCCAGACCCACGAAGCCACAGGCTGGCGTAATACCCACCAAGCCAGCGATAGCACCCGAGATCGAACCGAGCAGCGAGGCTTTACCTTTGATCGCCCACTCAATGGCGGTCCACGTTAAGGCAGCAACCGCGGTGGCGAACAAGGTGTTAGCGAATGCCAGCACAGCATAGTCATTAGCTTCGAGATTGGAGCCGGCGTTGAAACCAAACCAGCCCACCCACAGCATGGCGGCGCCAATCAGCGTCATCGTCAGGCTATGAGGCGCCATGGAGACCTTGCCGTAGCCATTGCGCTTGCCGACCATGATGGCAGCAACAAGGGCGGCAACACCGGCATTGATGTGAACCACAGTGCCACCGGCGAAGTCGATCGCGCCTTTACCAAACAGATAACCTGTTGGTGCATCGAAAGCGCTAGGGCCACCCCAGTACCAAACCATGTGAGCCATAGGCAGGTAAGCGAAAGTGAACCACAGGGCGGTGAAAATCATGACCGCACTGAACTTCATACGCTCGGCAACACCACCCACGATCAGCGCACAGGTGATGGCGGCGAACGTGAGCTGGAACATCGCGAACAGCAGCTCGGGAATCACAACGCCCTTGCTGAAGGTTTCAACCACTGCACCCACACCAACACCGCTCATGAAGACTTTCGAGAAGCCGCCAATGAAGGGATCAAGTGCTGCATTCGGGTTGCTGGTAAAGGCTAAGGAGTAGCCATACAGCACCCAGAGCACCGCAACCATGGCGAAGATGCTAAACACCTGCATCAATACCGATAACATGTTTTTGCTACGCACCAGACCACCGTAGAACAGCGCCAAGCCCGGCAGCGACATAAAGATGACCAGTACCGTGGCCACTAACATCCACGTCGTATCGCCCTTATCAGGAACAGGGGCGGCAACAGGTGCTGCCTCTGCGACAGCTACTGCCTCTGCAACTGGCGCAGCGACTTGCTCAACCGCTACTGCTTCCGCAACAGTTTCAGTGACTACGGCTGCCGGAGCAGCTTCTTCAGCAAATACTGGGGCAGCGCCCAGCATAGAGGTGCTCAAGGCGAGCGCCATTAATAATTTCTTCACGGTCATACTCCCGTTTCAGCGAATTGAGATGACTTAAATAGCATCCACGCCGGACTCACCGGTGCGAATACGAATAGCCTGTTCCAGCGCCGTCACAAAAATTTTGCCATCACCGATCTTGCCGGTATTAGCTGCTTTAGTAATGGCTTCGATCACTTGATCGAGTTGCTCATCACTAATGGCAATATCGATTTTTACCTTGGGCAGAAAATCAACGACATATTCTGCACCGCGATATAATTCGGTATGTCCTTTTTGACGGCCAAAACCCTTTACTTCGGTTACGGTGATGCCCTGCACCCCGATATCCGACAGCGCCTCTCTTACATCATCAAGCTTGAATGGCTTGATAACGGCAGTTACCAGTTTCATTTGGGTACTCCTGGGGTGGGGTGAGCCGCCCCGAAAGGCGGCTCAGTTTTCATTTAAAACAGTTAGTTAGAAGGACTTGGAAACCGTAACTACAGCAGATGCCTTAGCTGTATTGGAGAAGTCGCCTGTGCCGTCGAAATCATCACGATCGAAGTCTGTACCAACATAAGCAACTTCTACGTTCAGGCCTGCAACAGCCTTCGTGACGGCAACTTTATAATCAATGTAAGAATCTTCGCCGGCTACAGTTGCGCCTGGTGCAATAGCTGTTGTGAAGCCAGCAGCATCATCAAACTGAGCAACACCAACTTGGGCCATTACACCAAATCCTGCCACCTCAGTGGCGTAGCTGCCATAGATGTAGCTGAACTTACCGGACTCGAGGTAGTAATCATCCGAGTAGGCAACGCCAAGCTTTGCTCCTTTATATGCAACCGATGCATAAACTTCATTAAAGTCTGGAGTAGCGGCGGCATTGCTGTCATTTGCACCAGGATAGTTGTAACGCATGACACCAACATCGTAAGAAACATCACCAGCTGTGCCGGCGTAACCCAGCAGTGTGTCAACTTCGCTACCACCTACGAGATCAAGATCTACGCTCGAGCCCCATGCAGTGAAATAGACACCACTGTCATGCGACAGAGTGAGAGAGCCTTGAATGGCTGCATTAGTTTTGGTCTGTGAAATACCACGGAATTTATAATCGCTCGTTACAGCAACAGAACCAGAAGATTTCACTTCGGCCTGAGCAACACCGGCAGCCATCAACGAGGCAACAACAACAGCGTAGGACAGTTTGGACAGCTTCATGGTTACCGCTCCAGTTTCTTTTTGGGGTTATTGCCGCGATCATCGCCGCGGACTACATCAAGGTATTAGCAGATGCCGTGCCAACTTCTTGAAAGCCTTTCGATACACGGTGCTTTTCTCCGACTAGCGGAGACTTTTTATTGTGTAAGGGCGGCGCAAAGCGACCGAGACAGCCTGCCCACCCCCAAAATTTTTAACTGAACCATCTCCACTCAAGCCTTAAGCGCACACATACAATGCATTCGCCCCATTTCAGGGCAACCGCATCTCCGATGGCACTGAAAAATTGCATGCGCACCTTTATGGGGCATCAAGCCCTAGAGCAACCCAACTTAATAGCGACTGCACAGCCCGATGGCTCTCAGGTATCATCATTTAACTAATCAGGAGTGCAGCATGGCTATAGAGCAGTTGATTAACCGTCTGGGGCAGCAATTCAGTGACCGTTTGCCCAGCTCCTTAAGCAGTGCGCGTCATGAGCTTGAAGATCATCTGAAAGTTATCCTGCGCGATGCCCTGTCACGTATGGACCTATTAACGCGAGATGAGTTCGACATTCAACAAACCTTGCTCGCTAAAACTCGCGCCAAGGTGGATCAGCTTGAACAGCAGTTGCGCACACTTGAAGCACAGTTAAATAGCACCTCCTCGCGTTAAACTTTACCCATAAAAAAACCGGAGACTCAGCTCCGGTTTTTTTATGGTGGGAATGCCCTTACTTCTTTTTGCCTTTTGCCTTGGCTGCTGGCTTTTCAATGCCCAGCAACTCAATCTTAAATTTCAGCAATGCGTTTGGTGGGATAGGACCAGCGCCTGCCTCGCCATAGCCCAACTTCGACGGCACAAAAAGCTCAGCCGTGGTACCCATAGGGAATAGCTGTAAGGCCTCGGTCCAACCAGGGATCACTTGGTCCAACTGAAATGTCGCTGGCTCGCCACGGTTGTATGAGCTGTCGAAAACAGTACCGTCTAAGAAGCTACCTTCGTAGTGCACTTTAATCGTGTCTTTAGCTTTAGGTTTGGCGCCAGTGCCTGTCTTCAGCAGGCGATACTGCAAGCCAGACGCTGTGGTGACGACGCCTTCAGCTTTATTGTTTTGTTCCAAAAAAGCAGCGCCGGCATCCGCATTCTCTTTACCCAGTTTTTCCATGTCTGCTTGCAGGGCAGCTAAACGCTGCTCCTTATAACGACCAATGGCAGCCGTACGCTCTTGCGGTGTTAATAAACTTTCTTTCTTGGCGAATGCATCACGAAAACCGCGAATAAACGTTTCAATGTCGAGGTCTGGGATTTGCTCACCACTGCCCTGACCATTCAGATAGCCAATGCTGTAAGCAAACTGCTCTCGGTCTACCACCGGTTTCTTACCATTATTCGGCGCCAGGGTTGGTGCGGCAGCAGCAGAGGCCGTTGGCTCCGCTGCCCATGTGTTCACGCTAGTAAAAATCAGAGTACTCGTAACAGCTAAGGTGAGAGCAAGGCGACGCATGTTCAACTCCAAACGATTAGATATATCTAGATCTGAGCATACGGTTAACTTATCTACGAATACCACCCCGCATTTTGAGACAGACCGACAAAATGCGTTAAATCTATTGCGCTTCTTCTCGCTTTTTTAAAAGTCATCAGATAACTTCACTCATGCATAAACCAAGAGAGGAAATCTCCATGCCCGCTGCAAAAAAGAAAGCCTCGCCGGTCAAGGCCAAAGCTGCTCAAGCAGCGAGTGCTGTTGAGACCCAAGTGGATAAAATGAGAGCCGATGTTGAGAAGCAAGCCGCCAAGGTTCGCGATCAAATCCAAAAAGTTGTTGAGCGCGCACAGCATGAAGCCGAGCAATATGTTGAGGCTGCACGCAAGCTCGTCGACAAAGCAGAGTCCAGCTACAAAGATGTTCAAGCCAAGCTACAACAACAGCTGACCAAAGTTAAAGCCACAGGCGATAAAGAACTGGTCAAGCTCATCAATGACCGTACCAAGCAAGCCCAGACGGAAGCTAAAGCAGCCGTATCGGCCGCCAAGAAAGATTATGAACAAGCGCGTAAGGCCATCACTTTGCTTCAGCAAAAAAGTGAACTTAAAGCATACGTGCAAGCCAAGCTGAAAGGCGAAGCGCTTGCAGCTAAAAAGGCCGCCGCTCCAAAAGCACCTGCTAAACCAGCAACAAAACCTGCGCCCGCCAAGCCCGCCGCAGCAAAGCCAGCTGCAGCTAAGCCTGTTGCCACTAAGCCCGCCGCAAAACCTGCAGCAGCAAAACCAGCCGCTGCTAAACCAGCTGCCGCCAAGCTTGCGGCAGCCAAGCCAGCTGCAAAGCCTGCGGCCAAACCTGCCGCAGCTAAACCAGCTGCTGCTAAGCCAGCGACTGCTAAACCCGCAGTCATTCCTGCAGCTAAACCTGCAGC
>DDPD01000002.1 GCA_002342025.1 Moraxellaceae bacterium UBA2477
GGTTTTGGCGGCGGCGGTGGTGGTTTTGGTGGCGGGGGAGCATCCGGCAGATGGTAATGCAACGATTGAAACGTATGCTTAAACACGGCCTAAGCAGTGACTGGCAGCGTCGTAAATGTTTCCCCCCTCAGAGCTTGGATAAGATCGAGGCGGCCATCCGAGACTGTGAGTCGGCTCACGCCGGTGAGATTCGCTTTGCCGTGGAAACCGCGCTGCCCTTTCGGGCGCTGTGGCAAAACCAATCACCGCGCGAACGCGCCATAGCAATTTTTGCACAGCAGCATGTCTGGGATACCGAACACAACAACGGTGTTTTGGTTTATGTCTTATTGGCCGAGCGGGATGTAGAAATCGTTGCCGATCGCGGCGTGGGGAATACGCGGGTCGATGCCCGTGAGTGGGAGGCCTGCTGCCAGGTGATGGAAGAGCACTTCCGCCGAGGTGAATTTGAGGTCGGTGCTGTTGCAGGTATTCAGGCTGTGGCAGCCGTTTTGCAGCGACACCCACCGGCCCTGCCCGATGCAGGCAATGAACTGCCCAACAGCACCATCCTGCTCTAACGGCGCTTAAAGCTGAGATCGAATCGCTTCAATGCGCTTGCGGTTAGCGCCAAGATCACTGTAGCCCAAACGCGATGCTGAACGCACATGCACCACGCCGCGATCGGCATCAAGTGCAAACTCCACATCATCCACATAGCCCATGAGCGGGCTGGTGAATTCGGCATACATGTAGCTAGGCGTTTGCTGAATCACCTTAGCCCCTTTCTGCGCCGCTACCACGCGAGCCACCTTGGCGAAGTATGCGTTGGCATCGCCCTGCACCTTAAACGGCAAAATAGCAGCGTAATGGCCGGATGCTGCCTGACTATTCACCGAGTTAGGCTTACTTGAAGGGGGCTTCAAATAGCCATTATGAAAGCCCAAATCGGTGGGTCTGCTGCCAGAAAATAGTCCCATCATACTTCCCCAAGAGTTTGCGCTGACGCAAAGCATCAGCAGGAAAAAAAGGCCGGTGCGGCGAGGTGCTGTCATTGTTATTAGCTCAGTGCTTACTTACTTAAGTAACGCATGGCATCTTCAATGCCTTTAAGGGTCAGAGGATGCATACGATTCTCAAGCAGCTGCAACGTCATTTCGGTCGATGGCGTCATCTTCCAGTGCTTTTCCGGCTCCGGATTTAGCCACACCACTTTCTGAAAATGATTGGTTAAGCGTTGCATCCAGACTGCGCCCGGCTCTTCATTAAAGTGCTCGACCGAGCCGCCCACCGACTGGATCTCATAGGGCGACATGCTGGCATCGCCAATAAAGATCACGCGATAGTCCGAGGCGTACTTGTGGATGATGTCGTAGACCGAGGTGCGCTCGCTCCAGCGCCGGAAGTTGTTCTTCCACACCGACTCATAGAGAAAGTTGTGGAAGTAGAAGAACTCCAGATGTTTGAACTCGGTCTTGGCAGCCGAGAACAGCTCCTCGCAGACGCGCACATGCGGGTCCATGGAACCGCCCACATCAAAGAACAACAGCACTTTCACCCGGTTGCGACGCTCAGCGACCAGCTTGATGTCGAGCATGCCGGCGTTGTGGGCGGTGTGGCGGATGGTGTCATCGATGTCGAGAATTTCTTCCGCACCCTGACGCGCAAAGCGACGCAGACGGCGCAGTGCCAGCTTGATGTTGCGGATGCCGAGTTCAACATTGTCATCGAGGTTGCGGAACTCGCGCTTCTCCCAGACCTTGACCGCGCTCTTGTTGCGCGACGGCCCGGCCATGCGGATACCTTCCGGATTCGCGCCGTAAGCACCAAACGGTGAAGTGCCGCCGGTGCCGATCATCTTGTTGCCGCCCTGATGGCGCTTTTCCTGCTCGTTCAAGCGCTCCATGAATTTCTTCAGCAGCTCTTCCAGAGAACCGGCTTTTTGCAGCTCGGCCAGCTCTTCCGGGGACAACTGCTTTTCCAGCTCTTTACGCAGCCAGTCTTCCGGAATTTGCTTGCTCAGATCGTCCATCGACAAGCTATCGAGGCCATCGAAGTAGGCCTTAAACGCACGGTCAAACTTATCGAAATGGCGCTCATCCTTGACCAGCGTGAGCTTGGCCAACTGATAGAACGCCTCTTGATCGGCATAGACTAAGCCAGACTTCAGCGCCGCATTGAGGTCGATGAGCTCACGAATGCTGGTCGGCACTTTGAAGTCACGTAACGTCTGAAAAAAATTGACCAGCATGGGAGCGCCCTCGCCTTACTGTGCAGTTTCGCGTCGATTCATAAAGGCTAGACGCTCAAGCAGGGCCACGTCGGCTTCGTTCTTGAGCAGCGCACCGTAAAGTGGTGGAATCGCCTTACGGGTGTCGCGGTTACGCAGAACGTCTTCAGGAATATCGTCAGACAGAATCAGCTTCAGCCAGTCAATCAGTTCTGATGTAGTCGGCTTCTTCTTCAGGCCCGGCACTTTGCGCAGATCAAAGAAAATATCCAGCGCCTCTTTCAACAGCTGCGCTTTCACATCGGGGTGATGCACTTCCACGATCTTCTTCATGGTGTCGGCATCGGGGAACTGGATGTAGTGGAAGAAACAGCGACGCAGGAAAGCGTCTGGCAATTCCTTCTCGTTGTTCGAAGTGATGATGACGATGGGACGCTGCTTGGCTTTGATGGTCTCGCCGGTCTCGTAGACAAAGAACTCCATTTTGTCGAGTTCGGTGAGCAAATCGTTAGGGAACTCGATGTCGGCTTTATCAATTTCATCAATCAGCAACACCACACGCTCTTCCGCCTCAAAAGCTTCCCAGAGCTTGCCCTTCTTGATGTAGTTGCGGATATCGTGGACGCGCTCGGTGCCGAGCTGGGAGTCACGCAGGCGCGACACCGCATCGTACTCATAGAGACCTTGCTGCGCTTTGGTAGTGGACTTGATGTGCCACTGAATCAAGCGAACACCAAAGGCCTCGGCTACTTGCTCGGCCAGCAGCGTTTTACCGGTGCCGGGCTCACCCTTGATCAGCAGCGGCTTTTGCAACGTAACGGCAGCATTGACCGCAAGCGACAGCTCCGGCGTGGTGATGTAACGGTCGGTCCCGATAAAGGCCATGGTATTCCCTCAATAAATTCACAATCAAAAATGCAGACTAACGTGATGCAGACTGCGTGTCAGCCGAACAAGCATTCAGCGAAATTAAATCGACTCGCGACGGCGCCGAGCCGCATCGAGCACTAATGCCAAGCCACCAAACAAAAACCACGGCAATATCGCCTTAAACATACCCAGTGGCGACTTCATCATCAGTTGCAAGAGAAACAACATCAGCGCTGGCGCAACGCTAAGATTTCCTTGCTCTGCCAATAAGGCGGGGCTAAACAACAGCACCAGAATAAACAAACGAGCAATGCGCTCACTATTGGGGAACCATACCGCGAGGTGAGGCGTGATAAAAACGCGATACAACACGGTGGCCGCCCCTAAATACAACAGCCAACAAATCAGGTAAATCATCCAGCTCATGTTGACGACTCCGAGTCGGCGTTATCCGCAGCCGAGCGACGACGCCAGGCCGGCGCGTCTTGCGCATGGGCACTAAACGATTCCGGAGGGGGTGGCATCTGCAAATAGAATTGCTGAGTAGCTAATTTTTCCAAGACCTGCTCAATATCGGCACGGGCCAACTTACGTTCGGGCACTAAGAACATATCCGTGACATGACGCGGTGTGCCGAACATCTGCATCAAAACCTCAGGTACCTGCTTCAAGCCCACGGCTTTAGGCACGTACAAATACATTTCATCTTTCTTTGAGCTCTTATAAATCGAGCACAGCACACGGCTCATGACACTTTCCTCACGCGCGACCACTGCGCCAGTTCATCGCGATATGTTAGCAGGACTTGCTCCACGCTCAGACTGAGTAATGGCGCGCGCCAACCCTGAATTTGCGCAATACCGGCGGCAATATCGTGATCAACAGCAGCCAACACGACCTTATCAGCCAAACGTTTGCGCCATAGAACATCCAATGGCAGTTGCAAGGTTTGGGCGACATCCGCCAAACCCTGCTTAAGCGCATCATAAACGCTACTGGCCTCGCGGGGCAGCGGCGGTGAAAGTCGCGATGGCAACGCCGTTTCCGGCAAGGCGCGCGCCGCAGCGACTAACGCCAGCAATTCGGCCCCATCGCGACGCGCCACGCGAGGATTCAGCTCAGGAATGCCTTGAAAGTCAGCGGCACTTCTCGGCTGACGACGAGCCAGCTCAAACAAAGACAGTGGTTTTAGCAAATGCCCACGCGGCACATCGCGCGCCACCGCTTCTTGTTCCCGCCAAGCCATCAACGCCTGCAGCACAGCAAGCTCACGCGGCGATAAACGCCAGGCATTGCCATGTTCCTGATAGCAGGTCTCGGCATTCACCGGCTGGGGTAAACGGCAAACCTCAGCGCATTCCGCCGCGTAAATTGAGGCCAGACCCCGTGCCTGCAAGCGCTGCATAAGTTCAGCATAGAGTGCTGGCAGGTGGCGCACATCCAAGGCCGCGTAGTCGAGCTGGTGCTGCGTTAAGGGCCGCTGCAGCCAGTCCGTGCGCGAGGCATCTTTCGGAATTTCAATGTCCAAGATCAGCTGCAAGGCCTTCTGATAGCCCACTTGCAGGCCTTCGCCGAGCATCGCCAAGGCAATTTGCGTATCGTGAATCGTCCCCAAGCCTTGTGTGGTCAACGGGGTTAACACTTCCAGATCTTCCGAGCAGGCATGCAGCACTTTCAGCGGACCTTGCGGCCCCAGCACGGCGTCTAGCATGCTCAAGTCCGAAATGGCGACCGGATCGACCAGCGCCTCGCCCTGCCCGTCACCGAGCTGAATCAGACCTATTTTCGGGTAGAAGGTATCAACACGAATAAACTCCGTGTCTAAGGCGAGGGGCTGTGCATTTTGCCAGCGCGGCAGAGTCGCCTGCAGACCCTGCGCGCTATCGAGGTAAATCGTTTCAGAAACAGGTTCAGTCACTAGAGTTCCAGTTGTTTGGCAATCACTTCGTTCATGATCTCGTAAGTGCCGCCGCCAATCGAGAGAATTCGGTTGTCGCGGTAAAGTCTTTCGACCAGTGACTCGCGCATGAAGCCCATGCCACCAAAAATTTGAACGGCCTCGGTGGTGACAAAGTCACTGGTTTGCGTGGCAAAGTTTTTCGCCATCGACACTTCCTTGATCGACGGAATGCCTTCCGCAATCCGAGCGCCCACGCGATAGGTGAATTCACGACTGGCCTCGATACGCGTTGCCATATCAGCAAGCTTGTGGCGGATGATCTGCATCTGGCTCAGGTGCTTCCCAAAGGCCTGACGTTCACGCGCCCAGCGCAGGCTCTCCTCCAAGGCCAGTTGTGACGTCATATTGGCCATTACCGCGAGGTTGAGGCGCTCCATCTGGAAATTGCTCATGATCAGCAGGAAGCCGGCGTTCTCGCTGCCGATCAGGTTTTCCGCCGGCACAATAACATTGTCGAAAAAAATCTCGGCTGTGTCGGACGCCCACCAACCCATCTTCTTCAGCGGCGTTCCGGTGGACACGCCCGCCCGGGAACGCTCGATCAGCAACAAGCTGATGCCGGCATAGCCAGGCCCGCCAGTACGCACGGCGGTGACATAGAAGTCGGCGCGAATGCCTGAGGTAATAAAGGTCTTTGAGCCATTCACCACATAGTGATCGCCATGCTCCTCGCTGTGGCTACGCACGGCGCGTGTCTTCAAGCCCGCCACATCGGAACCGCCAGAGGGCTCGGTAATGGCTAGGGCTGCAATCATGTCGCCGGCCAGCACCGGCGGGACGAACTTATCTTTCAGTGCCTGACTGCCCCACTTTTCCAGCGGCGGCAAGGCGATATCCAGCGAGCCTAGGCTGGCCGCAAAGCCACCGGAACCACAGCGCATCAGCTCTTCGGTGACGGCAACTTTCAGAAAGACATCATCGCCGGTTCCGCCGTAGGCCGGGTCATGGCCCACACCCAGCAATCCGGCATCACCCGCTTTTTTATAGATTTCACGCGGAAAACTACCGGCTTCTTCCCAGTCATTGATGAAGGGCAGCACTTCGCGTTCGTTGAATTGGCGGGCCGTGAGACGGGCCTGCTCGTGAATATCGTTGAAATAATGCGTGTACAGACTCATGAAAAAACTCCCAGACGCCGCGAGGAATAGCGGCGTGACCGGGCGGTTCTATCATTCAGATGTCGGTGTATCAAGGAATTTGTGTCGGCTAAGCCAAAGAAAATACAGGGCCAACACGGCGGCCCCATAAATCAGGCTTTGCGACAGCAAGGAGTGAAACGTGTAAAGCGGGTCTGCACTTAAGCGAAAGTGCAAACCCGCATGAATGACAGCAAAGATGGCAAGAGCCTGCTCAGTGCGGTCACGCACCGAAACGTTTGCATGCCGCATCAAGGCCAGTAACGCTGCAAAAAGCGGGACATGCAGTAAAACAAACCAAAACTGGCCTTGAGTTGGCGGTAAATCGCGTAGCACATAGAGTAAACGCCATTCGGACTGGGCAACGGCATCCAACTCATGTGTCATCAGCATCGCTAACAACCCATAAAAAACGTGATTTCGCAGATTCAATTGAGCCTCCAAAAACTCTAGCTAGGCCGATTAGCATGTAGCTGATGGCTTTTTAGTCAGCAAATACAGCAAGGGGCCAAATGAGCCCAGCATCAGCGTGGCCAGTAGCCAAGGCCAGGCGTTTCGCCCTGTGGTTTGAGCATCACGCCACAGCCAAACCATGACCAAGGACAATGCAATCACCAGATCAATAAAGATCTGCATACCCGCCAGACTTTGCAAAGGCGACATGAAAAGGCCGATGTAACCCACCTCTTGCATGGCCATCACAGTCAGTGCGCCAAATAAAAGAAGAGTGATTGTTATGAGTGTGCGCTGCATGGTGGTACTCCTGAGGTTAGGTGTACCGACTATCTCGACATTAGGTTATGGCCGCAATTACCTCAGAGGTCATTGAAAGGCTGGAGTACTGTGGTTGAATACCCACATGAATACACAGCCTTTAAATCACCTCACCCACACCCTGCAACGAGCTCGCCGGGCAAAACGCTATAGCCAACTGGAGCTGTCGCTGCGCTTGCAAATTTCGCAACGTCATCTTAGTTTTGTTGAAAGTGGCCGAGCCAAACCCAGCCGTGAGCTGCTCATGGCCTGGCTACAAGAATTGGAAACGCCTTTGGTGGTGCGCAATGAGGCCATGCTGCAAGCAGGTTATGCGCCTGCCTACAGTGCCGCCCCGCTCAATGATCCTTCGTTGGCGCAGGCAAATGAGGCGCTGACTCAGCTACTGAACGCCCATGACCCCATGCCCGCGCTTGTCATCGACGCCGGCTGGAACTTATTGCACATGAATCGTGGCGGACAATGGCTCACCGCAACGCTGATGCCTTGGGCGGCCAATTTGCCTGCCGACATGCCCGTGAACTTGCTGGATGTGATGGCCCACCCAGAAGGCCTGACAAAACACATGACGAATCTGGCTGAGGTAGGGCCAACGCTGCTGGCTCACCTTCGGCACGAGGCCAACATGCAACCGGCAATCGTCGAAAAAGTAGATGCGTTCGCGGCGCTGTTACGCGAACGATTAGGCTCATCAAACCTGTTTACGAACGTGCGGCCTAGTGCCCCGATACTCACCACGCGCTTCGCGACGGCCCATGGCGAGCTGGCATTCTTTAGCATGTTCACGACC
The DNA here is from genome assembly GCA_002342025.1 of Moraxellaceae bacterium UBA2477. Lineage (GTDB taxonomy): Bacteria > Pseudomonadota > Gammaproteobacteria > Pseudomonadales > Moraxellaceae > Perlucidibaca. Next base: position 7,740 of record DDPD01000002.1, read on the forward strand.
TTTGGCACGCCACAGGACATCACACTGGCATCGCTGCGGGTAGAGCATATGTTTGCGGCCGATGACGCCACACGAAACCTAATCAACGCGCAGCTAACGTGATTATTTGCGGTTAACCAACGTTTTCATTCCAAACAACATCCATTTGTTTGGCCGTGAGCAGTGCCAGCTCACGACTGACCAAACGCTCAACCAAATGCAAGCTCATGTCGATGCCAGCCGATATACCCGCCGAGGTCACGATATTGCCCTCGTCCACCCAACGCGGGCCGGCAACCACCGTGACGGCCGGATAGCATTCACGCAACGCTGCGATGTCTTCCCAGTGCGTGGTGGCGCTGACGCCCTGTAATAGCCCTGCTTCAGCCAACAAAAAAGCCCCCGTACAGACGGATGCGGTCAATTCACTCTGCTGCGACTGTGCAGCAATCCAGCGAACCACATCGGGCTTTGCCAGTTCAGCATCCACCACGCCGCCGGCAATCAACAACACATCCACTGGCGGATGACTGGCGAAACCGTAATCTGGGTGAACCACGAGGCCTGCGCGAGCCTGAACCGGAGCCCGCGCTTGGGCTACCGTAAAAACGGAGAACGGTAATGGCTGGGCGGGGTTATTGCGTTGGAACACACGCGATGCCGTGGTGAAGACCTCGTAGGGGCCTGCGAAATCCAGGACTTCCGCATTGGGGAAAAGGTAAATCGCGATGGCTATTGTCATAGGAGGCTTGTCATAAGCGGCGTGTCTGGCCGCTGAGCTAAACCGGCCGTCGCCCACTTAAGGCATGCGTCAGCGTGCTACCGCCCAAATATTCCAGCTCGCCACCCACGGGCACGCCCTGCGCCAAACGCGTCACCATCAACGGCAAGCCACGCGTGGCTTCACGCAGATAATGCGCAGTCGCCTCACCCTCCACGCTGGGATTGGTCGCGATAATCAGCTCTTCGATCTCAGGAGTTGCCCGTAACCGCTCAATCAGCGCCGGCAAGCCCAATTCGTTGGGGCCGATACCGTCTAGGGGCGATAGACGACCCAGCAAGACAAAATAGCGCCCCCGATAACTGCCACTCTGCTCCAGCGCAATCACATCCATGGGGCTTTCCACCACACAGAGCAGGTTTTGCTCGCGGCTGCTATTGCTGCAGATATCGCAAATGGGCTGCTCGGTGAGGTTGCGACAGATACTGCAGTGCTCTACATGGTGCAGCGCCTGCTCTAACGCACGGGCCAAGCGCAGTCCGCCCGGTCGCTGACGCTCCAGCAGAGTCAACGCCATGCGCTGCGCTGATTTCGAGCCTACACCCGGCAGAATGCGTAAGGCATCAATAAGTTCGCGCAGCAGCGGGCTAGGCATGGCTTAGAACGGCATCTTGAAGCCGGGCGGCAAGCCCATGCCGGCCGTAGCCGAGCCCATGGCATCTTTACTTGCGGCTTCAACTTTACGCACAGCGTCGTTCACCGCAGCGGCAATCAGGTCTTCTAGTACTTCTTTATCTTCACTGAGCAAGCTGTCATCAATGGCCACACGCTTCACATCGTGCTGGCCATTCATGGTGATTTTCACCAGTCCGGCACCGGACTCGCCAACCAGCTCGGCTTTCGCCAAGGCTTCTTGCGCCTGGGCCATCTTCTTTTGCATCTGCTCCTGCATGCGCTGAGCTTGTTGCATTAATTGCTGCATATTCATTGGCTTATATAACCTATCTAAACAGTTAATGAGAAAGAGTGATGGAGTCCGCAACCAGCGTTGCATCAAATGTGGTCATCAGCGCTTTCACCACCGGGTCTTGGCGCAGTGCCGCCTCGGCGTTGACTAAGCGCTCATTCTGCAGGCGCTGGCGACGCTGAGCCGGAGTTTCTTCGCTGGGCTCAACAAACTCGAGAGGGATGTTGCAATCCGGAAACTGCTGCGCCAGCTTTTGCTGCAACTGCGGCAAGGCTTGACCGCCCGCTAGCATCTGATGGCGTGGCGATACGTGCAACTCCCAACGGGTTGGTGAACGCTCCACCAGCAAGGCATTACGCGCCAAGTTAATGGCAGCGCCCGTTAAACCTGAATGCTCAACCCAATCGGCCCAACGCGCCCCTGTCCAAGTGGAAGTCGCCACCGCAGGCTGCATCGCCTCTGGCATAGTGGCCGACACAGCATCAGGAACAGGCTCAGGAACAGGCACAGTGGCAACGACGTGAACAGGCATTACAGGCGCAACTGGTGCAACTGGCGCAACAGAAGGCGCGCTCGCCGTGCTGGCTGCCACCGCGACAGGCGCACGCTGAGTGGGCGCGCTCACGACCACACCACCACCGCCACCCACGACGGCTGGGTTCAGCGGCCGAAAGGCCAGCATGCGCAGCACCGTCATTTCAAAGCCCGCACGCGGATCTACAGCCAGTGGCAAGTCTCGACGGCCTTGAATCGCCATTTGGTAATACAGCTGCAAATCTTCGGCAGTCAGCGCCGCTGCAAGATTCAGCAGGCGATCGCGATCACCCTCGGCATTGTCGATAGCATCGGGCACGGCCTGTGCCACCGCCAAGCGATGCAGCACGGTAATGATTTCCCCTAACGCACCAGCAAAATCAATACTCTGATCGGCCATGCCTGCGACAACTTGCAACAAGGCCGCGGCGTCACCGGCGTGGATAGCATCCAGCACGCGATACACCAAGTCACGATCAATAGAGCCCAGCAAGCTACGCACTTCCGCTTCGCGCAGCTGGCCCTGACCAAACGCAATGGCCTGGTCGGTCAACGACAAGGCATCACGCATAGAGCCTTGCGCCGCGCGCGCCAGCAGCCAAAGCGAGCCTTCATCACTGCTAATGGCCTCCGCTTGCAGCACATGCTGCAAATGGCCTACCACACGCTCTGGCGTCATGGGCTTCAGGGCGAACTGCAAGCAACGCGACAAAATCGTGATGGGCAGTTTTTGCGGATCGGTAGTGGCGAGTAAGAATTTGACGTGGGGCGGCGGCTCTTCCAAGGTCTTCAACAGCGCGTTAAACGCGGCCTTGGAGAGCATGTGAACTTCGTCGATGAGATAGACTTTATAGCGCCCGCGTGTAGGCAAATATTGTGCGTTATCAATCAGTTCACGCACATTATCAACGCCGGTGTTAGATGCTGCGTCAATCTCTAGTAGGTCGGCAAAACGGCCATCTTCAATTTCCCGACAACTACTACAGACGCCACAGGGCGTGGCCGTGATGCCGGTTTCACAATTCAGGCAGCGCGCCAAAATGCGCGCAATCGTGGTTTTGCCCACGCCCCGCGTGCCGGTGAGCAAATAGGCATGATGCAGCCGGTTCTGTTCCAGCGCATGGCTGAGCGCGCGCGCCACCACATCCTGCCCGACCAACTCCTCGAAGCGGCGCGGACGGTATTTGCGGGCCAACACCTGATAGCTCATGCGAATATCCGTTAACAATGAAATCCGGCCTATCGTAGCGGATGCATCGCGTTGGCCCAAGCCATTCGTGACCTGTTCTGGTCAGCAAAATCCGCATGGGGGCATAACTGACAACTCGCTATTGCACAATGACTCATGAGTCGCTACTTTCCTGCATCGTCATTTTTCAGGGACTTTTATGTCATCCCCTGCCCAGCGCGTTTCACGAATTGCCAATCAAACCTATCAACGAGCCAGTAAAATCATTAGCCACCAACCGTGGTGGCTGGGCTTGCCCGAAGACTTTGCGCAATGGCCTGATCGCTTCGAGTTAGATGCGGTGCCGCAGCTGATGGTGCGATCCACTGCTGCCGTCGACACCGTGTTGCGAACAGGCCTAGCCACCCTCGCTGGTATTTTGGCTATTCCCACCACGCTGCGCCCGCGCTTAGTGGCACTCGACAAAGCTAATCGGGGCTTTTATCAGCAGCTTGCTGCGGAAGGAGATGCCGCACGTTGCTATCCGAAACCAGCGCGCGGCGTCAGCATGACCCGTCACAAGCCCGGATTTTTAGACTACCGACCCGATGTGGGTCATGTGGAGGTGCTGTCTTTCGAGAGCGCCTTCAAAACCCTGAATCCGGCAATGCAAGACCATTACAGCCAGTTCACCCGCAATCGCACCGCTTGGGCCGAACACTGGCAACACGGTGACCGCCCCCGGCCGACCTTAATCGTGATTCATGGCTTTACTGCCGACCCGTATTGGCTAAACAGTCGCTTCCTCGCCCTGCCTTGGTTCTATAAGCAGGGCTACGACATCTTGCTGGTCACCTTGCCATTTCACGGTCGCCGCCAAGAGCGCAGCTCGCCCTTCAGCGGCCACGGCTGGTTCTCGCATGGCTTCAGTCACATGAATGAAACCATGGGCCACGCCATTCACGATATCCGCGTCTTTATGGATTATCTGGAAGAACGAGGCGTGCCGCAGATGGGCGTCACCGGCATCAGCCTCGGTGGCTATACCTCGGCCTTGTTAGCTTCAGTCGATGAGCGCCTGAGCTGCGCCATCCCGAATGTGCCGGTCGTGAGCATCATGGATATTGTGCTGGAGTGGTTCCCCGCCGGCTGGATTGCTCGCGCCGGCATGAAAATGGGCGATATCTCTGTGGCCGAGGCTCGTGCCTCAGTAGCCATTCAATCTGCACTGAGTTTTCAACCCAAAATTGAGCGCAGAAGACTCATGTTGATTGCAGGTGCCGGCGACCGCTTTGCACCGCCAAAACACACGCACATTCTCTGGGAGCATTGGCAGCGCTGCCGACTACACTGGTTTCCGGGCAATCACCTGATTCATCTCGATCAAGGTCGCTACCTGCACGCCATGCGCAGCTTTTTGAAACACATTAAGTTTGTGCCCTGAACGGGCTAGTGTGTGCGATACCGGCTTGTACTTGACGTACAAGCCGGCCTAAAAGCCAATTTATGACTTGAACTTATCCAGCAGCGATTTAACCGTGTTGGAGGCCTCACCGACCAAGCCTTCTACCGTGGCTTTGATCTCATCTACTTTGCCTTCACCGGCCGCCAGCAACTCATCAAATTTGCCCTGTGCCTCCGCCTGCAAGCCTTTCAACTTTTCTAACTGATTGTGCAGTTCAATTTTAGCGTCAGCGCTGGCGCCTTCTGCCTTGGCTTTTAATACGTCGGCTTGTGCTTTCCACTCATTAAGCTGAGCTTGTAACTTCTGCTGGTATGCGTCTAATGCACTCATGATGAACTCCTGCTTTGCGATTGAGTCGACTGAGTTATGCGGATACTTTCCGCACAGGGTCTTTGCTTATAAACCTATGTCTACACAGGGTAAAGGCCTCACCGACTAAGGGCTATGGCTAACCAGTCAGCCGCAGTCTGCCCGGCAACGCGCCCCGTCGCCCAACACGCCGTTAGCAAATACCCTCCGGTGGGCGCTTCCCAATCCAGCATTTCACCCGCACAAAACACACCGGGCATGGCCTGGAGCATGAGCGTTGGGGTGAGGGAAGACCAAGCCACTCCGCCAGCCGAACTAATGGCTTCATCCAGAGGGCGCGGTGCGAGTAGCCTAATCGGCAGCGCTTTTATACGAGCGGCCAGAGCAGCGGCATCGGCTAATTCAGACTCAGAAACGATTTCGCGTAGCAACGACGCCTTAACACCTTCCAGCCCGATGCGTTGCCAATGACGCGCCAGCGTGAGTTTTCCGCGTGGCTTTGCTAAGGCCGCGTGTAGCTGCGCTAACGGCATATCCGGCAGCAAATCCAACACGATTTCCGCACTGCCCTGTGTGGAAATGCGATCGCGAATGGCCGCTGAATGGGCATAAATCAAACTGCCCTCCAGGCCCCACTGAGTCAGCACACACTCGCCTTTACGCGCTGGCATCGACATCCAAGGCAGGTTCAAGCTGATATTTTTGAGAGGCGAGCCGGCCCGTTGCTGCAAAATCAGCGACCAGGCAGCCTCAAAACCACAATTAGCCGGTCGCAAGGGCTGCACGGCAACGCCACGCTGCTGTAACCAAGGTAGCCACGCGCCATCGGAGCCTAAGCGAGCCCAGCTGCCACCGCCGAGCGCCAAGACAGTCACGCGGGCTGTCACCAAACACTCACCCGACGGCCCCGTAAACATCAGTGCGCCTGACGCATGCCAGCCCGTCCAGCGCTGTCGCGTGTGAACCTGCAAACCTTGGCTGCGCAGGCGTTGCAACCAGCGCCGCAGCAGGGGCGCAGCCTTCATTTCCTGGGGGAACACACGACCCGAACTGCCCACAAAAGTCTGCACGCCGAGGCCATGCACCCAGTCGCGCAACGCGGTGGCATCGAACGAAGAAAGCATGGGCGCTAACTGCGGGGAAGACTCGGCATAGCGTGCGAGAAACGCGTCAGCAGCTTCAGCATGGGTGATATTGAGGCCGCCGATACCGGCGAGCAGTAACTTGCGACCCACTGACGGCATGGCATCAAAGAGATCAACACGATGCCCCGCCAACAACAGCTGCTCGGCGGCCATCAAGCCGGCAGGCCCACCGCCAATAACAACGGCTGTTAGTGGCTCAGCGCACTGCTCACGCCAAGGGTCAGTCACGCGATCCGTCATCACGGCCGAGACGCTTCAGTTCGGCAAGACGAACAATGACATAGGCAATGAGCGACACCACGAAGAACAACAGCAGCATCCAGGCAATACCCTGCAACGTCTCGATGACGGTACGGTAAAGTTCCAGCACCCAGCGCTCGGTGGTCAGCGTCAGGATCATTGCGTCTTTGTCACCGGCCATGGGCGAGATATAGCGTTCTAAGTCGTAAATGCGCACGCCGGAGGAAATACCCACCACGAAGATGGCGAACTGCATATAGCGCTGCCAGGCCTGAAAAATATCATCCGCGATGAGGCGTTGCAGAATGCGTTGCAGCGGCTGTGCAAAGGCACGGGCAGCGAGCAGGGAAACCAGTGCAGACAGCACCAAGGTCACAAACAAGAGGGTCAGAAACATAATGCCTCCGCCAACACGATAAAGCGGGGTTGGGTGGCAACCCTACCAGCCCGACCTCGGCACAGACTCCATGGCGACCGTTGCTTCCTTCCGGACCTGGCGGGATTAACCATTTCACCTTGCGAGGAGACCGGCAGGGTCACCATAGCGTCGCTCATGGCTGAGCGAGCGCGCAGTATAGAGAAAAGCCCCCGCGCTGCAAACGCTGGCGAGCGCTTTTCCAGTTCAAATAAACTCAATCGCGATAGAAGGCATCGAGCTCTTGCTTGAGTACGCGCATGACCTGCGTGGAGTTCACCATTTCCATGTGGCCCACGCCGGGCAGCGTAATTTCGCGGCCATAGTGCGCTGCCACGCGAGCATTGCTCTGCGGCGCCACAATGCTGTCATGGGGAGATACCAGCGTAATAAACGGGATCGGGCATGGCTGAGCCTCTGCTTCAGCGGTCAGCGCAGCAGCCCAGGCATTGCCAGACGTTAGCTGCTGAATAATCGGGCCCATGTTTTCCTTGCCCTCCGCCAGCACCGTGCCATTCAGGGGCGAGCCCACTGCAATGGCTAACGCTGACTTGGCCAGGCCACCAAAGCGATGCAGATACAGGCGTATGACCAAACCACCCATGCTGTGGCCAATCAGAATGACGCGCTCGGCTCCCGTGTCCTGCAAAACCTCATCTACAAACCGCGCCAGATGCTCAGCATTCGGCTCAACACCGGCAAAAATAGGTTCCGGGCTCACGCAATACACTTGGCCGTAACCATTGCGCAGCAAGTATTTGCGCCACGCATAGAGGTAGCCACGGTTGGTGAAGAAGCCAGGAACCAACACAATCGGCAAGCCCTTGTGTGGAAGTCCGGACGGGGGATTGTTGGGCGCCAGCCAGGGCTCGAAAGCAAACAAGAAGGGATAGGTCAGAATGGCGGCCCACCACTCGCGTAACAGCATGGCCACGGTCGCTGTACAGCCAATCTCATGTTCTGCAAGCTTCGGTGAGCGGTTTTTCCAGGTGGGCAGCCAGTTTCCCAGCGTCATCAGAAAGCGTAAGGACACAAAGACCAGCAAAGAAATGCTCACAACACGGAGCGGTGATGCCCCTTGAACCATGACGGCATAGCTACCAATGCCGAGATACAGCGCAGCCTCAATGAGGAATGCCTTAAAAAAGCCACGACCATGGCCAGTAAATCCTTGCTCTTGCACCATGAGTGCAGCTCCTTTTTTGTTTTTATACGTAATGATGGGCAGGCTCAACACCTGCGGTAGGATAGCTGACAGACTTCGTCCCAGAAAGGCCACGCCATGACTCAACGGTATCGCGACTTGAATAGCCCTATTGGCCCGCTTCGCCTGCTCGCCAATGACACGCACTTCACCGGCCTCGCACTACCCTTTCGACGTCGCAACGGCGAGCTTCAGCCACTTGCAGCCGCCGAGTCCGACTGGCAACACCAAGCCGATCTCCTGCCCTACGTGGCTGAACAACTAAACGCTTATTTTGCCGGCGAGCGACAGGTCTTTGACCTTGAGGCCTTTGAGTTACCTTGCGCTTTCCACGGCACCGAATTCCAACGCGAGGTCTGGCAGGCCTTACTGCGCATCCCCTACGGCAAAACCTGCTCCTACGGTGATATTGCACGTCACATCGGGCGACCCAATGCGGTTCGTGCCGTGGGCGCTGCCAATGGTGCGAACCCTATCCCAATCATTGTGCCCTGCCACCGTGTGATCGCCGCCAATGGCGCACTGCATGGCTTCGGCGGGGGGCTAGAGCTTAAACAACGGCTGCTGCAATTAGAGCAAGGCCAGCATCAGGGCTTCATGCTGACCTAATACCTCATTAAATACGCCTTAGTGATGTTTATCGGACTGCCC
>DDPD01000054.1 GCA_002342025.1 Moraxellaceae bacterium UBA2477
GCCATGAGCGGCCCTAAGGCAGTAACGCCCGCAGCATCAAAGCTCAGTGCCTGCGGCTTGACCACATAGATGGCCGCTGCCACGAGGCTGACAAAACCCAATCGCGCGGGCAAAACCGACATGCGCATCATCGCCGTCCATTCCCAAGCCGCGGCTAAGATGATGGCTGCCGCAAAAATTGGAAACGCCGAGGCGACACCGCCAAAAACGCACCACAACACCACGGGTAAGAGAAGAAGTGCCGTTATGACGCGTTCTTTAAGCATGAAGGGCCTCGATTTGTTCTGATGTTCGGCCAAAGCGGCGTTGCCGCTGCGAAAACTCGCTCAGGGCAGCTTGCAGCTGAACATGACCAAAGTCAGGCCACAAGGCATCGCTGAAATAATATTCTGCATAAGCAGACTGCCATAAAACGAAATTACTGATACGGAGCTCACCACCCGTGCGAATCAATAGATCCACTGGAGGGACATCAGACAGCTCTACATATTCTGCAAAGCGAGCTGGCGTTATGTCATGGGGCGCTATTGCACCCGAGGCGACCTGCTCAGCAAGACGACGCGCCGCTTGGGCCATGTCCCACTGTCCACCGTAATTGACGGCAATCACCAGCGTCATACGCGTATGCGACTGAGTCAGCGCCTCAGCTTTTAACATGCCGGCTTGAAGCTCTGCCGAGAAGGCACTGCGGTCACCAATAAAGCGCAAACGAATACGCGCTTTGTTCAGCTCCTGAACGCGAACCTCTAGCGCCATGAGAAACAGTTGCATTAGCGCCGCGACTTCGTCAGGCGGACGACGCCAGTTCTCGCTGGAAAAGGCAAACACCGTGAGCACTTCAATTCGCGCTTTTGCAGCTAGCTCGACCACATTACGCAGCGCCAGCTCACCGGCACGATGACCCTCCGTGCCCGGCAAGCCGCGTACTTTTGCCCACCGATTATTGCCATCCATGATGACCGCCACATGGCGTGGCAAGGCATGGGTACACGCCTCCGCATCTGGCGCTGAACTACTCGGCTGGTCTTGATCCATGGCCCATCAAACCTGCATGAGTTCGGCTTCTTTTGCCGCCAGCAGGCGGTCCGCCTCAGCGACAAAGCGGTCGGTAATTTTCTGGATGTCGTCTGTGCCGCGACGCTCGTCGTCCTCGGAAATCTCTTTTTCCTTGGCCAACTCTTTAATATCGCCAATGACATCGCGACGAATATTACGCAGAGCCACGCGTGCGCCTTCGGTTTCGTTTCTCGCCAACTTCTGCATGTCGCGGCGAGTTTGTTCGGTCAACGCCGGCAGCGGCACGCGAATCACGTCGGTGGTGACCGGATTTAGGCCGAGATCCGAATTACGAATGGCTTTATCAATAGCGCCCACCATGTTGCGCTCATACGGCTGCACAATCAGTGTTCGCGAGTCATCCACATTGACGTTAGCCACTTGCATGAGCGGAGTGTCTGTACCGTAGTAAGGCACCATCACGTCTTTCAACATGGACGGGTGAGCACGACCTGTACGCACGCGAGAAAACGCTTGCTCTAGGGCATCCAAGGTTTTTTGCATACGGACTTCACAGTCCTTTTTCAGATCATTGATCATGAAAACTCCAAACAACAATGCGGTCGAAAACTAAAATTAACGCGTCACCAAGGTGCCTTCAGACTCACCCACCACAAGGTTCAGCAAGGCACCGGTCTTATTCATATTAAAGACACGCAGTGGCATGTTGTGGTCGCGGCACAGGCACATAGCGGTCAAATCCATAACGGCTAGTTGCTTAGTCAGCACTTCATCGAAGGTAATTAAATCGTACTTGGTGGCGCTGGGGTCTTTCACCGGGTCGGCACTGTAGATGCCATCAACCTTAGTCGCTTTGATGACAATATCGGCATTGATCTCGATGCCCCGCAAGCACGCGGCGGTGTCGGTGGTAAAAAATGGATTGCCCGTGCCAGCCACAAAAATACAGACATCGCCACTTTGTAAATGACGAATAGCAGCTCGGCGATCGTAATGATCAACCACACCACTCATGGGGATGGCCGACATTAAGCGAGTTTTGATGTTATTGCGTTCCAGGGCATCACGCAGGGCTAAGCCGTTCATCACGGTCGCCAGCATGCCCATGTGATCACCAGCCACTCGGTCCAAGCCAGCCTGTTGCAGTGCTGCGCCACGGAACAAATTGCCGCCGCCCACTACAATGCCCACTTGCACACCAATACCGACGAGCTGACCCACCTCCAGCGCCATGCGCTTCAGGACTTTAGGATCAATACCAACTTCGGCATCTCCAGCCAGCGCCTCACCCGACAATTTCAGCAGAATGCGCTTGTGCGCGAGACGTTGATCAGTCATTAGCAGGGCCTCTTTAAGGGGTTTTAGATTGTTGGCAAGCTTACAGCAAAAAGGCCTCATTAAGAGGCCTTTTGCAGACAGTCAGTGATGACTGGCGACGACTTACTTACCTGCGGCGGCAGCCTGCGTAGCAGCCACTTCAGCAGCGAAGTCAACTTCTACTTTTTCAATGCCTTCGCCGACTTCCAGACGCACGAACTTGGTCACTTTTGCACCGGCCTTAGCCAACACAGCGCCCACCTTCTGTTCTGGATCGATCACAAAGCCTTGCTCAACCAGGGAGACTTCACCACGGAACTTAGCAAGAGCACCCTGCACCATTTTCTCAACGATGTTGGCTGGCTTGCCGGACTCAGCAGCTTTGGCTTCGGCAATTTCCTGCTCTTTTGCAAGCACTTCAGCAGGAATTTCGTCTGCGTTAACAACCAGTGGGTTTGCTGCGGCTACGTGCATAGCCACTTGCTTACCGAGGTCAATGTCGCCACCTTCGAAAGCAACAACAACACCAATTTTCAAACCGTGAACATAGGTGGCCAGCTGAGCGCCTTCAACCAAAACGGCGCGACGAACTTGGATGTTTTCACCGATCTTCTGAACCAGAGCAATGCGTGCCTCTTCAACGGTGATGCCGTCGTAGTTCAGCTCAGCAATCTTGGCTACATCGGTTTCGCGGGCAGCCAGGGCGATGCCAGCAACTTTGTTGGCAAAAGCGGAGAAGTTGGCATCACGAGCCACGAAGTCAGTCTGGCAGTTCACTTCCAGCGCAATAGCAACACCAGCATCGCTAGCCAGAATGATGGCGCCATCAGCGGCGATGTTGCCCGCTTTCTTAGCGGCTTTGGCCTGACCCGACTTACGCAGGTTATCAATAGCCAGCTCGATGTCAGCACCAGCTTCAACCAATGCCTTTTTGCATTCCATCATGCCGAGGCCAGTACGCTCACGGAGTTCTTTTACGAGGGCGGCGGTTACGTCTGCCATGATTAAATCCTCACAGTGTGTTCAATAAAAAAGGCCTCCGCCTGACGGCGTCGACCAAAAAAGGGATGTTTCAGCAGCGCAGAAACATCATCTGAAACAAAAAACCATCTGAAACAAAAAATCATCTGAAAAAAGGGGCCTAAGCCCCTTTCTTCATCTAACAGCCACTCAAAAGCACGAAATTCAGTGCCTCCGGAAATTACTCAGCGGCTGCAGCGACTTCAACAAAACCGTCGGCTTCGCGACCACCGGTGGTGGCAGCAAATTCACGACCTTCGATGATGGCATCAGCCATAGAACCGACGTACAGGTGAATTGCGCGGATGGCGTCATCGTTACCAGGGATCACATAATCCACACCCGTTGGGTTGGAGTTAGTATCCACCACACCAATCACGGGAATGCCCAGCTTACGCGCTTCGGCGATTGCAGTGGCTTCGTGATCAACGTCGATAACAAACATGGCATCCGGCAAGCCGCCCATGTCCTTGATGCCGCCCAGCGATTTTTCCAGCTTTTCCATTTCGCGAGTGCGTTCCAGCACTTCACGCTTGGTCAGCTTGGCGAATGTGCCGTCAGCGAGCTGAGCTTCAAGATCTTTCAGACGCTTGATCGACTGGCGAATGGTCTTCCAGTTGGTCAGCATGCCGCCGAGCCAGCGGTGGTTAACGTAGGGCTGACCAGCGCGAGCGGCGTGCTCAGCAATGATCGGCGCTGCCGCGCGCTTGGTGCCAACAAAAAGAACCTTGTTCTTCTGGCTGGACAGACGGTTTACGAAATTCAGGGCATCATTGAGCGCTGGAACCGTGTGTTCCAAGTTGATGATATGGATCTTGTTGCGGGCGCCGAAGATGTACGGGGCCATTTTGGGGTTCCAGAAGCGAGTCTGGTGACCGAAGTGAGCGCCGGCTTGCAGCAGCTCACGCATGGTGACTTGTGCCATGAGAGTTTCTCCAGTTGGGTTATGGCCTCGCAACAGCCCCAATTACCAACTCACTTTTCTCAATGAGCACCCGGTAATCGTGTCGACTGTTGGTCGGATTTAAAAATACACACTTCGTATGTTTGCCGAAATGCGGCGCGCTTTATACCATAGGCGACTTCTAAACCTCAACCACTGCGTGAATTCGCAGGGTTCGTCCGGGACATTGCATGAGCACGCTGATTAAGACCGCTGAAGAAATCGACAAAATGCGCGTGGCTGGCCGCCTCGCCGCTGAAGTACTGACCATGATTGGTGAGCACGTCAAAGTCGGTGTCAGCACTGAGACACTGAATCAGATCTGCCACGACTATATCGTTAATGTTCAAGGCGCTATTCCGGCGCCACTGAATTATCGCGGTTTCCCGAAAAGCATCTGCACGTCTGTGAATCAAGTCATCTGCCACGGCATCCCGAGCGAGAAGAAAATCCTCAAAGATGGCGACATCATTAATGTCGATGTCACGGTCATCAAGGATGGTTACCACGGTGACACCAGCAAAATGTTCTTTGTTGGGCAGCCCTCCATCTTGGCACAACGACTGGTTCGCGTGACTCAAGAGTGCCTATACAAGGCACTGGCTTTGGTTCGTCCTGGCTGCACGCTGGGTGATATCGGTGCCGTCATTCAGCAACATGCACAAGCGAACCGCTATTCTGTGGTTCGTGAATACTGTGGTCATGGCATTGGCAAAGTGTTCCATGAAGAACCACAAATTCTGCATTACGGTAAAGCCGGTGAGGGCATGGCACTGCAAGCAGGCATGACCTTTACCATTGAGCCTATGATCAATGCCGGTTCGCACCACACGAAATTGCTGCCCGATGAATGGACCGTAGTGACCAAAGATCACAAGTTATCCGCGCAGTGGGAGCACACCATTCTCGTCACGGATACGGGCGTCGAAATTCTGACCGCACGCCCCGA
>DDPD01000007.1 GCA_002342025.1 Moraxellaceae bacterium UBA2477
TGGGGCGCATTATAGGGATGTCAAACGAGGTGTCAAACACCTTTTCACGAAACCTTCATCGTTCGCTCACTTTTCCGTCAAAAATGAACGAATCGCATGTTTCATAATCGATTTACGACACCGTGACCTTTGCAATCGCCTTCTTGCCCGCTTGAATGACATGTGTGTCCCCCACTTTCATGGCAAAACCTTCAGGTGCCGGCTGGCCATCAACGAATACCGCCCGGCGTTGAATCACGTCTTTTGCTGCAGCAGAGTTCTTAGTCAATCCGGCACGATTCAATACCGCCACCAGGTGAATCAAGGACTCCCCCTCAAGAAGAGATATCCCCACCTCAGGTACATCATCAGGGATCTCGCCTTTCTGTAAGATATTCCCGGCGGCCTTATGGGCATTAAGGGAGGCCTCTTCAGAATGGAACCGCGCAATAATCTCTTCCGCAAGTAGCCGCTTAATTTCCTGAGGATTTCGCCCAGACTCCACTTCAGCTTGGAGCTGTGCAACTGTTTCCGCGGTCTTGAAGCTCAACAGTTCAAAATAACGCCACATCACACTATCGGGAATCGACAGCAGCTTTTGATACATCTCCCCGGGCGAGTCTGTGACACCGACATAATTACCCAAGGATTTGGACATCTTCTGCACGCCATCCAGACCTTCAAGAATGGGAACCGTGATACAGATTTGCGCTGGCTGACCATGGCGGGCCTGCAAGGTCCGACCCATTAATAGATTGAACTTCTGATCGGTGCCGCCCAGCTCCACATCCGCTTCAAGTGCAACGGAATCATAGCCCTGCAAAAGTGGGTACAAGAACTCATGAATAGAAATGGGCTGCTGGGCGGCGAAGCGCTTACTAAAGTCGTCGCGCTCCATCATACGCGTCACGGTGTACTGCGCCGCGAGCTGAATCATGTCGGCAGCAGACTTCTTACTCATCCATTCTGAATTAAAGACCACACGTGTTTTAGCTGGATCTAAAATCTTAAATACTTGCTCGGCATAGGACTTAGCGTTCTCTGCAACCTGCTCCGCAGTAAGTGGTTTACGCGTTACATTCTTTCCAGTCGGGTCGCCAATCATGCCCGTGAAGTCACCGATCAAGAAAATAACTTCATGCCCGAGGTCTTGAAATACCCTGAGCTTGTTAATCAATACGGTATGCCCTAAGTGCAAATCAGGTGCCGTCGGATCAAAGCCAGCCTTAACCCTCAGTGGCCGACCTGTCTTTAAGCGAGCTAACAGCTCATCGACTTGAATGATTTCTTCTGTACCGCGCTGAATTCGGGCGAGTTGCTGTTCCGGTGTCATTGCTTCTGCTCAAACAAAAATTTTCGCGATTCTATCACTGCTCATTCCGTGTGGCGTGATGTCGATTTCTTCCCAATACGGTAGGCTAATCCCTTGGTAAATTGAGCTAGAGGCTGCTGTGAGTATTTTCATAGGCGTGATGTCGGGCACGAGCGTTGACGCAATTGATGTCGTGATTGCCGACTGGTCTATCCCCAACCAGCCTGTATTAGTCGCTTTCGTCAGTCAAGCCTGGCAAAGCCACGAGCGAGCGCGCATCCTCGCCATGGCCAGCGGTCAAGATGAGTCAATTGATGAACTAGGCAAGTTAGATCAGACGATCGCCGCCGAAACTGCCTCAGCCTGCCTCGCCTGCCTAAGCAAAGCAGGACTATCTCCTTCGCAAATCACGGCGATTGGTTTTCATGGCCAAACGATTCGGCACCGTCCGACGTTCACACCTGCCTTTACTCTGCAACTAGGCGACGCCAACACACTGGCCGAGCGCACAGGCATTGCCGTCGTGAGTGACTTTAGACGGCGCGATATGGCCGCCGGCGGACAGGGTGCTCCGCTGGTCCCTGCTTTTCATGAACAGGTTTTTGGTCATGCATCTCGCTGCACGGTGGTACTTAATCTGGGCGGCATTGCCAACATTACAGTCATACCCGCGAAAGACTCCAACCAGCGCACCATAGGATTTGATACCGGACCGGCGAATATGTTGCTGGATGCTTGGTGCCAACTTCACACCAAGCTGCCATTTGATCAGGGTGGTCACTGGGCGAGTACAGGCAAAATTGATACCCCCTTGCTACATAGACTATTAATGCATTCTTTCTTTCAACGGAGTGCGCCGAAAAGTACGGGACGTGAACAGTTTGGCTTGGATTGGCTAAATGCTCAGCTTGCTGCCGAAGCAAGGGCGATTTCTGCGGCTGACGTGCAAGCGACCCTGACCGAGCTTACCGCCATCTCAGTTAGTCAAAGCATTGTGAAAACCGCGCCGACATCCGCAGGCGATCTCGTGGTCTGTGGCGGCGGAGCCTTCAATGACTTTTTATTAACACGGCTAAAATGTCATCTGGCTGGGTGGCAAGTCGCCAGTAGCGCCAGTAGAGGCATAGACCCCCAAAGCGTGGAAGCCTTAGCATTTGCTTGGTTAGCACGACAAACTGTATTGGGACTAGCCGGCAACCTACCCGAAGTGACGGGAGCCAAAGGCCCTCGCGTGCTCGGCGCTTATCACCCTGCCGGCTTGGGCTTGGTGATTGCCAAGAGCCCTCCTGAATAGGGGGCCCTTTAGGTTGACATTGTTTTAAATAGAAAACGAAGAGCCGCAACCACACGTGGCTGTTGCATTAGGGTTGTGCACAACGAACTGTGAACCGTTTAAGCCTTCGACGTAATCGATTTCCGAGCCCACCAGATATTGAAAGCTCATGGGGTCGACTAGCATCGTGACATCACCATTCACAAATAAAGAGTCACCCTCTTTTTCAACCTCATCAAACGTGAAGCCGTAGGAAAAGCCCGAGCAACCGCCACCTGTAATGTATACACGTAATTTTAGGTCCTGATTGTCTTCGCCAGCGCGGAGCTTTCGCACCTTTTCGGCCGCCTTGTCGCTCAGCACTAAGGCCGCTGATAGATCACTCATTCACCAATACCTTCAGAAATAATCTTTGTGAATTATGCCTTATAGCCAAGCAAAGCAGTCAACTATTCGCGCTCAAGCTGCCGGCTCTTTCACCACACTGAGAACTGGCTTGGACATGGGCTGAAGAAGTCCAGTGACCTGGCCACCCAACATCATTTCCAGACTGTTGTA
Source organism: Moraxellaceae bacterium UBA2477 (assembly GCA_002342025.1). Classification (GTDB taxonomy): domain Bacteria; phylum Pseudomonadota; class Gammaproteobacteria; order Pseudomonadales; family Moraxellaceae; genus Perlucidibaca. The sequence goes on from DDPD01000007.1 coordinate 3,123, forward strand.
GTTCACAGTACCAAATATCTGTGCTTCGCTTGCCAGCTCCAAATGCTCATGACAGGTCAAATTCCCGCGCACCACTCCGTTAATCACGGCATTGGCGACATCAATATCGCCGACAATTTCACCGTGGAGGTGCAAGCAGCCATCCTTCGCAATGACTTGCCCCTCAATGCGGCCTTCAACATGAAGCGCGCCATGGAAATGAATATCGCCCTGAATGCGGGCTTGCTTGCTGATAAAGCTGTGATCTTTATAGGCGGACAGATCTGTCTTTTTTTGCTTCGGGTTAAACATGAAGAACCTCAAATTTATCTGGACTGAATTTCCCACTTATAGCGACGACTTATCGAGCCAGCGGCACTTTGAACTTTAATATCTACTCGTTCAGGAACGAAACCCGCAGGTAACGCCCACTCACCACTGAATTGCTGATAATAGCGAAATTGGAATCGGGGAGCCGGCATGTCTAACTTAACCACTCGCCCACCCCCACTCGCGGTAGCTGAAACCATTGCGCTGGTTGAGGAGCCTGCCGCATTGCCACGGGTCACCAAAAGCCGATAGCGAACCTGGCCTGGCAGCTTTGCTGGAAGCAGCTCGAACTGCTCAATGGTCAACGAGTTTACATTGGCTTGAGGGGTTGCCAATCGTTTAAAAAATGCCATGCGATCTTCAAGCAAGGCTAAGCTAGCCAGAAGCTCCACATTATCTTCCTGCAGCCTTTCGGATCCTGCTTGAATAATACTGCACTCTTTTAAGCGAATATCCGTTTGCAGCTCCAATGAGCGCAGTTGCGTTTCACTGGATTTGTTCAATTGCGATAGTTGCTTAGCGACGACTTCTGAGGACTGCTCCACAGACCATCGTCCCGCCATGAAAGCTAGCAACACGCAGATTAATATAGCCACACTATAGGCGGCACGAGTCGAGAGCTGCCGCAAGGGACTGACAGGCACCAACATGATGCGCTGTAGTCGATCGCGACGACGGGAAGCTCTAGCCATTAGGGCAATAACCCAACATGACGAAGCCCTTCGGACTCATCAAAACCAAACAGAATATTCATGTTCTGAACTGCCTGCCCAGCCGCACCTTTAACCAAGTTATCAATCACGGAAAGAATGACAACGGTGTCGCCACCTTGTGGGCGAAACACAGACAGTCGACAGGTATTAGCGCCTTTGACACTGCGTGTCTCGGGATGGCTACCCTGCGGCATCACATCCACAAAAGGTTCGTCGGCGTAGGCGGCTTCGTATAGCGCCTGCAAATCCACCGAGGTGTCGTTAACACGGGCATAAAGCGTGGCATGAATCCCACGAATCATCGGGGTTAAATGAGGCACGAATGTCAGCCCGACGGGCGCGCCATTCGCCTGCGCCAAACCTTGACGGATTTCGGGTAAGTGCCGATGCCCAGGCACCCCATAGGCCTTAAAGCTTTCACTAGTCTCGCATAGCAAGCTATGGACTTCTGCCTTCCTGCCCGCGCCAGAAACACCCGACTTCACATCGGCAATTAAGCTTTGCGTGTCACACAAGCCCGCTTTGATGAGGGGCAAGAAGCCCAGCTGAACGGCAGTGGGGTAACACCCTGGGTTAGCCACCAAGCGCGCCTGGCGGACGGCATCGCGGTTGATCTCAGGAAGACCATACACAGCTTCGGCCAGCAACTCAGGGCACGCGTGTGGCATGCCATACCATTGCGCCCACGTGTGCTCATCTTTGAGTCGGAAATCCGCAGCAAGATCAATGACCTTCACACCAGCCGCCAGAAGAGCGGGAACTTGCTGCATGGCAATACCGTTGGGCGTAGCAAAGAACACCACATCACAAGCCAGCAAACTATCAAGATCGGGAGCACTAAAGGCCAAGTCTACGTGTCCACGCAAATTGGGAAACATGCTGGCAACCGGCAAGCCGGCATCACCACGCGAGGTGATGACTTTAATTTGAACCTGCGGATGCTGAGCCAGTAAGCGCAGCAGCTCGACACCGGTATAGCCAGTGCCCCCGACAATTCCCACGTTAATCATGCGACGATGACTCCAGAGTGCTCAACAGGGTGAGCTGCAGCAAAATAATAGCGCGATTATCCGAAAAGCCTGACTGAGGAGCAAACACTCCGTTCTGTCTTTGGCTAGTAGCCGCCCTTGCAGGATATTGGCAGACTGCGCAACATCGGAGGAGAAAACTATGCTTTGGTTAAAAGCGTTCCACATTATAGCTGTCATTTGTTGGTTTGCAGGACTCTTCTATCTGCCGCGTTTGTTTGTTTACCATGTGCAAACTCGCGATGAAGCGGGGCATGAGCGCTTTGTTGTCATGGCTCGCAAGCTCTATCGCGGCATCATGTGGCCCTCGCTGGTACTTACCGTTGTGCTAGGTTTTGCATTGCTCGTGGCCCAGTGGCCCGCCTGGCAGGGGCAAGGCTGGCTCCATGCCAAATTAGTACTGGTGCTGGCTCTCATTATTTACCACCTAGCCTGTGGTCATTACCGTGTGCAACTCGCCGAGCGCCGATGCCAGAGGTCCCATGTATTTTTTCGCTTCTTTAATGAAGCGCCTGTGTTGGCCTTGGTGGCGATTGTCATCCTCGTTGTGGTGAAACCCTTCTGATGCGCCCGGTCACTTTATGCTTTTCGGGACTAGATCCCTCAGGAGGCGCAGGCCTCCAGGCCGATATTGAGTCGATTTCAGCGCTCGGCGGCCATGCTGCCGTTATTGCGACTGCTCTGACCGTCCAGGACAGCCAACGCGTTTACGACTTCCAACTCACGGCCCCCGAATTTATGCGCGAACAGGCATTGCGCGTCTTAGCGGACCTCCCCGTGGCGTGCATTAAATTGGGCATGTTGGGCTCAGCAGCGGCCGTACGCACCGTCTTCGAAAGTCTCCATGCGTTCCGCCACCTGCCTGTTGTGTTAGACCCTGTGTTATCAGCAAATTCCGGGGGAAATTTGGCGCAACAAGACCTGCGCGACGCTCTGCTTGCCGCACTTCCTTTAACGACCATCATCACCCCCAACTCGTTAGAAGCGCGACTTCTCGCCGGTTGTGACGACCTCACCGAAGCCGTTGCGTGGCTCACCGAGGCCGGCGCCGAAAACATTTGGTTAAAAGGAGGGCATGAGCCCGGCGACCAGCTCATCAACCGCTTATATTGCAGAGGCGAACTAATGTTGAAGAGTAGCCTACCTCGTCTTGAAGGCGAGTTTCACGGCTCGGGCTGCACATTGGCCGCGGCACTCGCCGCAGGCTTAGCGGCTGGCAAGCCGCTGTTGGCCGCCGTTGAGCAGAGTCAACACTTTGTCACCGCAGCCCTAACGAAGGCCGATCGACCGCGCAATCATGGTCAATGGCTACCTCGTCGCATTCATTCCGTGTGGAATGCCAATTCGTGATCCAAGGTCTGTACGCCATCACGGATTCACAGCTGGGCGATCACTTGTTGGCTTCGGTGGCTGCCGCGCTCGCTGGGGGAGCGCGCGTCGTGCAATACCGAGACAAAATAGCAGACCGTCTTAACCCTGCCGATTTTGAGCGCGAACAGGCGCGTCGGCTGGACGAGGCTTCGGCCCTACTCGCGCTGTGTCGCCAATATCAAGTTCCGCTACTCATTAATGATGATGTTGAGCTGGCTGCCCGCATTTCTGCCGACGGCGTTCACCTCGGGCAGAGCGATGGTCAGGTTGCCACCGCAAGGGCCCACTTAGGTGAGCACGCTATCATTGGCGTGACCTGTCATAACCGTATTGAGTTAGCCCTTCAAGCCGTGCGTGACGGAGCAAGCTATGTCGCGTTCGGCGCCGTATTTGCCTCAGCCACCAAACCCCAGGCACAGCTTTGTTCGCTCGCCACGCTGCGTGCGGCGCGAGCACAATTAACCTTACCTTTAGTAGCGATAGGCGGCATTACGCCGGATAATGTGGCATCCGTTATTGACGCTGGCGCTGATGCGGTTGCGGTCATCGCCAACCTTTGGCAAGCCCCCGACATACGCCAACGCGCACAACAATTTTCTCAGGAGTTTATTCAGCCATGACCAGCAATCGTTCCGATCGTTTATTCGCTGCTGCATGCGAGGTCATTCCCGGCGGTGTCAATTCGCCGGTACGAGCGTTTCGCGGGGTTGGTGGCAATCCGGTATTTTTTGCCCGTGCTCAAGGCGCTTATTTATTTGACGCCGATGACCGCTGCTATATCGATTACGTCTGCTCTTGGGGGCCGGCGATTTTGGGTCACGCTCATCCGGAGGTGATTCGCGAAGTACAAGAGGCGGCCACACTCGGCCTCTCTTTTGGTGCGCCTACGGAAGTGGAAGTTGAAATGGCCACGCGCGTGCGTGAGTTAATGCCGAGCATGGAGTTGATCCGAATGGTCAGCTCCGGCACCGAAGCCACCATGAGTGCGATTCGACTCGCACGTGGCTATACGCGCCGCGATGTCTTGGTGAAGTTTGAGGGCTGCTATCACGGGCACTCCGATTCCTTGTTGGTTAAAGCGGGTTCCGGCGCGCTCACGCTCGGTGTCCCCAGCTCGGCCGGCGTACCCGACAGCCTCGCGGTCCATACCATTACCCTGCCCTACAACGACTTGGCGAGCGCTCAAGCTTTCTTTGCTGAGCGAGGGCATGAAGTGGCCTGTGTCATCGTAGAGCCGGTCGCGGGCAACATGAACTTGATTCCACCGCTGCCGGGCTTCCTGCAGGGCTTGCGTGAGATCTGTGATCGCTCCGGCGCGGTTCTCATTTTTGATGAAGTGATGACAGGTTTTCGTGTTGCCTTAGGCGGCGCTCAAGCCCTTTATGGTGTGACCCCCGACTTAACTACCTTGGGCAAAATTATTGGCGGTGGTATGCCGGTCGGCGCCTTTGGCGGTAAGCGTGACATCATGGAATGCATCGCGCCTCTGGGCCCGGTGTATCAAGCCGGCACCCTGTCGGGCAACCCCATTGCCATGCGCGCTGGCCTCATGACATTAAAGCTCATTAGCCAGCCCGGCTTTCATGAGCAATTAAGTGCCAACACGCGCGCACTTTGTGACGGCTTAGAAGCTGCTGGTCGCGCCGCGGGCGTGGCCATCACCACACATCAAGTGGGTGGCATGTTCGGCATCTTCTTTAATGACAAACCGGTGTGGTCTTACAGCGATACGATGGCCTGCGATGTCGAGCACTTCAAACGCTTTTTCCATGCCATGTTAGAAGAAGGCATTTATTTAGCCCCCTCGGCATTTGAAGCCGGCTTTGTCTCCATTGCACACACCAGTGCCGACATTGCCAATACCATCGCTGCCGCCGAGCGTGCCCTACTGGCCACCCGCTAAATGATACGCCGGCCGCTGCTCTGGGCGCTGACACTGTCAGCGTTCGTGCACGCGTGCTGGTTCATTGATGTCAATGTGTCGTGGCCTTGGCAAAAGGCTGCGGTCGATGAAGTAGTGGAGCGGAAAAAAGCAGAGGCCGTTAAACGCGTGAGGCTGGCCGCCAAGCCGGTCACGCCACCCAACGCAGTGATGCAAGTCACTTTGCTAAATGCTGTATCCCCTACCGTCTCCTCACCCACATCGCCGCTCAAGGCAGCGCCTCCGACGCCCGCTGATAACGTCAATGCAGCACCCTCTGCGGCCCCTCCTTCACCGGAGCAAACCTCGACGCCTGTGATCGCAGCCCCCGAACCTGAGCTCACGTTTCCACTGTCTGTTTTGGCAAAGCAGCGCGCCCACTACTATGGCTTCACCATGGATTTAAGTCAGCAATGGCTCATGGAAGGCACGCGCTATGTCATTCGCAATGAAGCTCGAAAATTCGGCTTCAAAGCGGAGATTTTGAGTGAGGGCAACGTCGCTGTTGATGGCTTGCAGCCTGAACGTTACCAACTTTCGTTGAACAACACACTGCGCAACTTCGCCCACTTTGATCGCGCGCAGAATCAGCTACTGCACGGCAAAGCGGGCAACCCGAAAGTCGCACCACTCACGGCAGATATGCAGGACATGGCCAGCCTACCGTTTCATGTGGCGGTCACGTATGAAGGCACGGCTGACCGTAAATTAATGGTCACCACGGGCAGCTCGGTGTACGAAATTACCTTGCGCGTCGTGGCGGAAGAAACCCTGAAGCTGCCGGGTGGCACGGTGAAAACCATACACCTGCAAGGCAATCGCACACGCAACGATGGCACGCGCCAAGAAGGCTACAATATTTGGCTGGCGCCGGCCTATCGCAACTTCCCTGTGCGCTTTAGCGGACCAGACAGCAAGGGAAATTTGCTGGAGATGTCGGTCAGCTCACTCGCCTTTGATGGCAAAAATGTATTTGGCAGCGATCTGCCGGCGCTGCCCGACAACGACGTACTCGAAGGTATCCCAGCGCAAATACAATCAGATCACTTGAACGATGTTGTTCCCATGCCTGTGACACCGCCCGCGCCCGAGCAAGCACAGCCCTTAGCGCCGGAATAAATTCAAAACGCCATCCACCATGGAGTCGATGAAAGCCGGCACACCCCCACTGGCACAAGGGGTTTGCTCCACGGGCAAGGCCTTTGCAGATACCGGAACTTGTATAGAACCACTGCAGGTTTCGGCGCTAAGACGCCCTGTGGCGACATCAATCCAAGGCCATGTAACCCCTTCTGGCATCGCCGGCATGGGCGCAACTGGTTGCAAGCGGTGCATGAACTCGACCCACACCGGCAACGCGCCCGTGCCGCCCGATAAGCCTATCGGCTGATTATCATCGCGGCCCAGCCAAACGACAGCCAAGGTGCGGCCAGCACTACCGGCAAACCAGCTATCCCTCATGTCGTTGGTTGTTCCCGTCTTACCCGCCAGCACCCAAGTGGAGGGCAGGCGCTGATAGGCCGGTGCACCCGTGCCCTGACGCATCACTTGCTGCATGCCGTAATGCAGTAAGTAGGCATCTGCGGGGTCAATGATTTGTTGGCGTTCGCTAACGAACTGCTGCAAGGGGCGGCCTTGAGCATCCAAGACAGCCACAATACTTTGTAATGGGGCGCGCACCCCGCCAGACAGCAAGGTTTGATACAGCTGCAGCACCTGCATCGGCGTTTGATTCAAGGCACCCAACAGCAGTGACGGGTAGGGCTTGCTATCCACCTTCACGCCAACTTGCTGCAAAGTTTGCATAAACGCTGGCAAACCTAAGGTCATACCGAGACGGACAGACGCTTGGTTATAGGAGTGAGCTAATGCACTTTGTAGCGTTACCGTGCCATGACTTTCCTGGTCGTAGTTTTGCGGCTGCCACAATTTGCCACCATCACTGACCACATCAACGGGCCCATCATCCACCGGAGACGCCCACGTGTATTGCCCCGTACCCAAGGCCGTCAGATAGATTAGCGGCTTGAGCAGCGAACCGACTTGGCGCGACGCATCAATGGCACGGTTGTAGCCAGTAAAGGTGCCGGAGCCACCGACCAGCGCCCGCAATTCACCGGTTTGATTATCTGCGGCGACCACCACACCTTCGACCTTAGTTAGGCTGCGGCCTTGACCGCGTAGACGCTCAATGGTGCTCGCCAGCGCGCGCTCCGCCGCATTTTGCATACGCGGATCTAAGGTGGTGAAAATCTGCAAGCCTTGGCTGCTTAAATCCTCGGGCTGATAACTTTCACGCAGCTGACGCCGCACTAAATCGAGAAAGTCGGGGTACACATTGCTGGCAGCCGTTGGCTTCGCAATCACACCCAGCGGCATACTCATCGCCTGATCACGAATAGGCGCGCTAATAAACCCTTCGCGATACAAGTTATCCAGCACGATATTGCGGCGCTCGCGCGCGCGTTCGGGCTGACGACGCGGATTGTAATAAGAGGGACCTTTCACCATACCCACAAGCAATGCCACTTGCGGCAAGGACAACTCAGCAATGGGTTGGCCAAAATAATACTGTGCCGCCAGCCCGAAGCCGTTCACAGAGCGCGACCCTTGCTGCCCGAGATTCACTTCGTTGAGGTAGGTTTCGAGAATTTCATTCTTTTCGTAATGCCACTCCAACAGCATTGCCATCAGCGCTTCATTCACTTTACGCCGCAGCGAGCGCTCGTCGGTTAGGTAGAAGTTTTTCACCAGCTGCTGTGTCAGCGTACTGCCGCCCTGACGCACGGCTCCGCTGGTAAAGTTCACCCACACGGCACGCATAATGCCGCGCACAGATATACCAATGTGATGATAAAAACGCTGATCTTCGGTTGCGATTAAGGCGTCCACCAAATGCGGGGGCGCTTCCTTCAGCTGAATCAGCACGCGATCTTCATTTTGACTCGGGTAAATTCCGCCAATGACCATGGGCTCAAGTTGCACACTGCCATTGGCACTGGGCAGCGTGCTGGCCAGAGAGCTGATGCGTTGATCGCTAAACTG
>DDPD01000005.1 GCA_002342025.1 Moraxellaceae bacterium UBA2477
CGAACGCAAACTGGTGGAGCTGCGCTTTAGCGGCAAGCCCGACGCCGCCGCTGCCGACGTCTTAATCGACTTTGCTCAGCGCCCGCCAGAAGACACACTATTGCTCATCACACTGCCCAAACTCGATGCGGCAGCGCAGAAGTCGAAATGGTTTACGGCACTGGATAACCATGGCGTTCAAATCACCGTCTACCCCGTCGATGCCAGCGCCCTGCCCGTCTGGCTGAGCCAACGCGCACAAAGTTTGGGCCTGCGGCTACCGACCGAGGCCCTGCAATTACTCGCTGACCGCACCGAAGGCAACTTGCTCGCCGCAGCGCAGGCCTTAGAAAAACTCCGCCTACTCAGCGATGGCAATGACATCAGTTTCGACACAGTAGCCAGCCTCGTGAGTGACAGCACGCGCTACTCGGTTTTTGATTTAGCCGATGCCGTCTTGGTGGGCGATGCCAGCCGAGCGGCACGACTGCTGCTCGGCTTAGAAAGTGAAGGTCAAGCCGAGTCTGTTGTGCTGTGGGCCTTACAAAAAGACCTGCGTGCGCTCACCTTAGCGGCAGAGCAAATGAGCCAAAGTGGGCAGCAGGCACTGTCCTCACAGGCGCTTAATCAACTAGGTTTTTGGGCCAAGCGCCAAGGTCCGGCACAGCAAGCGTTACGCCGCCTTTCGCTGATTCGACTGCAACGCCTGACCAGCGGCGTTATCGATGTGGACAAAGCCATCAAAGGGCAGTCGCCCGAACGCGCCTGGGACGCCCTGCTGCGCTTAACCATGGCCATGGCGGGCCGTCCTCTTTTTGTCTGACCTTCGGAGCTGCGCTATGTCGTTCGCCTCACTTTTACAGCCCTTGCAGCAAAAAGCCGGCGGCCAACAAACCCTGATGATTCCTCCGAACTGGGGGCAAGGTCGCGCGGCTTATGGCGGCTTAGTCGCCGCGTTTCTACAAAGCCACTTAGATGCCGAGCAAAGTGAAGGCCGCCCACTCAGAGCCGCCCAAATTGCCTTTGTTGGCCCTGCAACAGTCGGTGAAGCCCAGATCGAAAGCCAGCTATTACGCACCGGTAAATCGGCGCTGCAAGCCGACGCTCGATTGCTGCAAAACGGTGCTGTGGTTGCGACGTTACAAGCGACGTATGGTGCAGACCGCAGCTCGCAGCTATCAGAGCCAGCCCCTCAACGGCCCAGCATGAAAGCGCCTGAAGACTGCCCTGCGCTGCCTTACATAGCCGGCCTTATGCCAGAATTCACCCAGCATTTTGATATGCGTTGGAGCGAAGGTGGCCTGCCCTTTAGCGGACATGAAAGCGGCAACATGAAAGGCTGGATTCGTTTTCGAGAGGGCGAGGCCATTGATCTGAACCCCGCTTGGGTACTGGCCTTAGTGGATGCGTGGCCGCCTGCGGTAGTGGCTCGCTGCAGCGGACCCGCCAACCTCAGCACCATGACCTGGGCTGTCGGTTATCGTCCTATCAGAGAAACGATAGATGCGCAGGGCTGGTGGGCTTATCAGGCCGACACCATCAGTTGCGGTGAGGGCTATGCCCATATCCGCTCAACGCTGTGGTCGCCAGCCGGTGAGGTCGTGGCGCTTAGCCAGCAAACGGTGGCGGTATTTTACTGAGCGGCTCTTCGCTCAGGTTACGCGTTAATAAGCGCTTCAAATACTCCACAAACTCCGGGTCTTCGCCACGGAGCAAATCGGGCAGCGCCTGCCGAAAGTCTGGGCGTATGCACCATTCCTGCAAATAGTCTTCCCACGACGACCATCGCCGCTGCTGTTTCGCCGCCATGTCATCTTCGTATAAGAGTAAGTAGGCACGTTCAAACAGCGACACCAACATGGTGAAGATGATGCGCTTACGCTCAAGCTGCTCCTCATCCAAGCCTTCTGCCTGTTGCAGGGAGAATAATTTGAGATCGGGATTTTCCAGCGCGATTTTCAGGAAATCTTGGTAGTTGTCGGACAGTAATTGGAAGACCTCTTCCTCTTCGTTTTCCCGCTCCTTGCGCTGCTCATACAAGAACACGGCTATCGCCAAGGGCAAACCCACCACGGTCACCACATAGCTCAGTAATTCCCACACCTCTAGGGCCGACATCACATCATCTCCGTGGCAACAAACCGAGCCAAAACCTGATCGCCCTGCAACAACTCTAGTTGATGACCGACTTGGCGATACTGTTTGGACTCACGCAACACATCCATCAGGGCGCGCTCCTGCTGCGCCATGGCATCACGACAATACGCTCGTGTGCTGCTCATTCGGCTCAAACTGAGCTTGTTATCACTAAGCTGCCAAGTGCCCTGCAAACGATTGCAGCCGGTGGTGCCCGTCAAGCGCCCCCCTTTGCGCAGGCGAATATGCGCAGCCTGACCCAGCACGGCTTCTTGAGCAGCAACTCCTTTAATGCTGCTCAGGCGCCAGACGGTTTCTTGTAGCGGTTGTGCCGGCGCAATCGGCCCCTGAGCACAGGTTTCATTAGGCCAAAAACGCTCAAACTCAATAATATTCAATGCGCGTTTATCCGAAGGCGACTTCGCCTTTGGTTCTTGCCAATTAGCCTTGAGCGCGGCCAATACAGGCCCACGTGCGCGGCGGTCAGCCGGAATGGTTTGAATATGCTGTAGCATCTTGGCCGCAGCGGGCGTATCCACTAGCGGCATCACTTGCGCACTCAGGCATTCAGTGACCATAGCTTTTGCGCCAGGGTAGGTCGGCTCAGAATACAGGGCTAACATGCGCATAGCGTCACTAATCAAATCGGGCTTGGGCTGGCGCTTCAGCACGTATTCACGAATCGAGACGATGTCATTGCCTTGCTCATCAAGCATGACTAAATCGCCGTGCGGCAGGAGCCGAAACTGTCGCTGGCTAGCGCCTTTTAAGAGCAGCCGACGCGCATCGCCCAGCGTTGCTGACCAGCGCCCAACATCGTAGAAGCGCTCCTCGGCACCGCCCTTGCCTGCCACGTATGACTCGCGCAGGCGAAACAACCCATCCGGAAATAGCGTGACCGCAAGCCAACGCTCACTGCAACCCGGACAAGACACTTCCCCCACCCAGGTTTGCACGTGCTCCGAGCGTAAATTCTTGCCGCCCCCACCGCTCTGTAAGGCACAACCTGAAATCCCCATCACCAGCCATGCCAATACCGCCCAATAACGGAGGCTAAGTAATCGCTTTGGGAAACTGAATGTGGCTGGCTTCATGGCTGCTAGGCGATAGCGTTCGCTCTTGTCGGTTTATCGTGTTGTTCTTGCGTTAAAGCTGTCATGCACTGCATACACTGTAAAGTAATGTTCTGTAAATGCACGCGACAGCACGGACAGGCTCGCTATAATCTGACCTTAACTAATTTCGGAACCACTGGCATGGATATTGTTGCCTATATGCGCAGCCTCGGTGCTGCCGCCCGCCAGGCCTCGCGCGTCATCGCTCGCGCCAATACGGGCACTAAGAATGCGGCACTGCAGGCCATTCACGACGAACTGCAGCGCGAACGTGCCAGTGTGCTCGCCGCCAATGAACGTGATGTGACAGCCGGTAAGGCCAGCGGCCTCGATGCCGCCCTGCTCGACCGTCTCTCACTCGACGATGCCCGCTTCGACGGCATGCTCGAAGGCCTGCGCCAGGTTATCGCCCTGGCCGATCCCATCGGCGAGATGACCGACTTCACCTATCGCCCCTCCGGCATCCAGCTCGGCAAGATGCGCGTGCCGCTCGGCGTCATCGGCATCATTTATGAATCGCGCCCTAACGTGACGCTGGAAGCCGCGTCGCTATGCCTGAAGTCTGGCAACGCCACCATCCTTCGTGGCGGTAGCGAAGCGCTGCAAAGCAATAACGCCATCGCCGCCTGCATTCAGCGCGGCCTCGAAGCGGTGGGCATGCCGCGCGCCATCGTGCAGGTCGTAGAAACCGCCGATCGCGCCGCCGTCGGCCAGCTCATCACGCTGCCAGAATTTGTTGATGTCATCGTTCCCCGTGGCGGCAAAGGCTTGATCGAGCGCGTCTCGCGTGAAGCCCGTGTGCCGGTGATCAAGCACCTCGACGGCAACTGCCATGTCTTCCTCGATCGCGACGCTGATCCGGTCAAGGCCGAGCGCATCGCCATCAACGCCAAGACTCACCGCTACGGCGTCTGCAACGCCATGGAAACGCTGCTGGTGGATGCCCCCGTGGCGGCAGCGCTGCTGCCCGGCCTCGCGGCGGCTTATCGTGCCAAGGGCGTAGAACTGCGCGGCTGTACACAGACCCTGGCGATCATTGGCGATGGCATCGCGGCCAGCGAAGACGACTGGTACACCGAATACCTGGCGCCCGTACTGGCGATCAAGATCGTTGACGGCGTCGATGCCGCCATCGCGCACATCAACCAGTACGGCTCGCACCACACCGATGCCATCGTTACCGAAAACTATACCCGGGCACGCCAGTTCCTCGCCGAAGTCGACTCCAGCTCCGTCATGGTCAACGCCTCCACGCGTTTTGCCGATGGCTTCGAGTATGGCCTCGGCGCCGAAATCGGCATTTCTACCGACAAAATTCATGCGCGTGGCCCGGTCGGCCTGGAAGGCCTGACCTCGCAAAAATGGATTGTCTTTGGCGATGGCCAGATTCGTGGCTGATACCGCTGCTCTGCTCGCTGGGCGCGCATGATCCTGCTCTACGGCGGCTCCTTCGACCCGGTCCATCGCGGCCATGTCGATACCGCCCGAGCGGCAGCCGCCGCGGTACACGCCTCGTCCGTGGTTTGGATACCCGCCGCGCTATCGCCGCTAAAAGTGGGCAGCGTGGCCTCTGGCGAGCAGCGCCGCGACATGCTGCAACAGATGCTAGCCGAGACTGCCGAGCCTCACTGGCAGCTCGATGACAGCGAACTGCAGTCAGCCCCGCCCTCCTACACCATCCACACGCTGCAACGCTGGCGCGCCCACGTCGGCCCGACACTGCCGCTGGCTTTCCTGATGGGGCGCGATAGCCTGCTGCAGCTACCGCGCTGGAAGGATTGGCAAAAACTCACGGATTACGCCCATCTGCTCATTGCCCGTCGACCCGACTGCGATGCACCACTCCCTGAGCCCTTGAAAATTTGGTTGGAAAATCGACAACTTAGCGACCCTAAGCTGCTACAATCGCGACCCTTCGGCAGCCTCGTGCTGCTTGATACTCCGCTGCGACCCATTTCCAGCACCGACCTGCGCGCATCCTTGGCTGACCAACGGCAGACCGAAGACTGGCTGATGCCCGGCGTGCGGGACTATATTGATCAACACGGCCTGTACCGTGAACCGGAGAACCCGGCATCCTCATGAATGCTCTCGACAAAGATACGCAACACCTCTACGAAGCCGCGTTCAACGCGCTGGCCGACCTCAAAGCACAAAACGTGGTGACACTCGACGTGCGCCCGCTGACCAGCATGACTGACATCATGATCATTGCCAGCGGCACGTCCACGCGCCATGTCAAAGCACTGGCCGATGAAGTGCAAGTGAAGGCGAAAGCAGCTGGCTTTATGCCCGTAGGCATGGAAGGCGAGAAAGAAGGCGAATGGGTGCTGATCGACCTCGCCGGCGTGATTGTTCACGTCATGCTGCCCGCGACTCGCGCGCTCTATGATCTAGAACGCTTATGGGGCTCCCAAGGCGCTCGCTCGGCACCGGACTTTTCCGCGGAATAATGAAGATTCGACTGATCGCCGTCGGCACGAAAATGCCCGACTGGATCAATACCGGTTTTGACGATTACGCCAAGCGCCTCACCGACGATGTGCGCCTCGAAGTCGTGGAAATTCCGGCCGGTAAGCGCGGCAAAAACGCGGACATTATCCGGCTCACCGAGAAAGAAGGTGAGGCTCAGCTAGCCGCCATCGGGAGCAATGACCGCGTCATTGCACTAGAGGTTGGCGGCAAAGCGCTGAGCACGGAAGAATTATCTAAAATGCTCGGCATTTGGCTGCAGGAAGGTCGTAATATCAGCCTGCTGATAGGTGGGCCTGAAGGCCTGTCTCCAGCCGCCAGTGCCCGTGCTGATCAGCAGTGGTCTCTGTCGCGCCTAACCTTGCCGCACCCCTTAGTGCGTGTACTGCTGGCTGAGCAGTTGTATCGGGCCTGGACACTGTTAAAAGGTCACCCTTACCACCGTTAGTTATTGGCACTGGCCACTGGGCCAACTGGCACTATGAGCACACCTGACAAGCCCAAACGCATCACGCTAATCGACCAGCAACAAGAGTCCTCGCTGTATCGTTCTCGCGCCTCTTTGGCTGGCATGATCGTTCTCAGCTTGTTTTTTTTGCTCCTGATTCGCTACGGCTGGCTTCAGTTGGTTCAGCACGAAACCTACCTTACGCTGTCTGAAAATAACCGCATTCATTTAGAAGCCATTTCACCGCCCCGCGGCTTTATTTACGACCGTAATGGTGTGCTGCTGGCCGATAACCGCCCCGTTTTTGCGCTGGTCGTGAATCGCCAAACTGCCGGTGATCTCGACACCTTAATTGCTCGCCTCAAGCCTGTTCTGCAACTCAGTGACGAAGAGGTGGCGCGTTTTAAGAAGCGCTTACGCGTAACCCGCCGGTTTGACTCAGTCCCTATACGTTCCCGCCTGAGCGAAGAGGACTTAGCCCGCTTCTCAGAAGCACGCTACGACTTTCCCGGCGTCACCACCGAGATTGAAATTTCGCGCTATTACCCTTATGGCGAACTCTTTGCGCATGTCATCGGCTATGTGTCCCGCATTTCTGAGCAAGAAGAAAAGACGCTGGACCCAGCCGTTTATGAGGGCACCAATTTAATCGGCAAAATCGGCATCGAGAAATATTACGAGTCGGCGCTGCATGGTCGTGTGGGCTATCAGCACGTTGAAACCAATGCCTATGGCAAACAGATTCGCGTCCTCAAGCGCACACCACCCGTACGCGGCACAGATTTGCGACTCGCCTTGGACGTTAAGTTGCAACAGATTGCCCACGAACAATTAGCCGGGCGGCGCGGTGCTATTGTTGCGATTGATCCGCGCAATGGCGGCGTATTAGCGTTTGTTAGTAATCCAGGCTTTGATCCCAACCTCTTTGTGGGCGGCATTCCCGGCGCGCTCTATCGTGGACTACGAGATCATGCCGACCGACCGCTCTACAATCGTGCGCTGCAAGGGATTTACCCGCCAGGCTCCACGATCAAACCCCATGAAGGCCTGGGTGGGCTGCACTATGGCCTAGTCAATTGGGAATATCGCATTTCCGACCCCGGCTTCTTCAGCCTGCCGGGTGACTCGCATCGATTCCGTGACTGGAAAAAAGGCGGCCATGGCATTGTTGACCTAACGCGCGCGGTAGAAATTTCATGCGATATCTACTTTTATCAACTGTCTGATCGTATGGGCGTAGACCGCTTTCATGATTGGATGTCGCAATTCGGTTTCGGCCGCAAAACCGGGATCGATCTGGTTAATGAGAAGTCTGGCACGCTGCCCTCCATTGCATGGAAGCGCAAACGTCTGAAAGCACCGTGGTATCGCGGCGAAATGATGTCTGTTGGGATTGGCCAAGGCTATTTTACGGCGAGCCCCCTGCAAGTAGCATTATCCACCGCCATCATCGCCAATAAAGGCCGCCACCTACGCCCACAAATGGTGATGAGTAGCTCTGGACCCAATCCGGTTGTTATCGAGCCCCAACCTAATACCCGAATCAACTTCCACTCGATGCCTGAAGATTGGGACAGGATGCATGAAGCCATGCGCCGAGTCGTGCATGGCAACGGCACCGCCACCCATTTAGCTCACAAAATTAAAGGCTACGAAATGGCTGGTAAAACCGGTACGGCTCAGGTCAAGGGCATTAAACAAAACGAAAAATACGACGAGTCCAAGCTGGATGAGCGCCATCTTGATCATGCTTGGTTCATGGGTTTTGCACCGGTGGTGAACCCCACCATCGCTGTGGCAGTAATCGTAGAAAATGGCAAGCATGGCAGCACAACCGCTGGCCCTATTGCCAAAGCCTTGTTTGATTACGAAGTCATGGGCATTGTCGCTCCACCGCCTGTCAGTGAGCACGCCGAAGTGGTAACAGAATAATGACTGAACAACAAAACCGCTTTCTTCGATCAGCACCCGCCACTGGCGCCGAGTTCAGCAAAGGCAACGACATCTGGTCAAAACTCTATATTGATCCGGTGCTAGGTTCATTGCTCGCCGTACTAGCTTTGCTTGGTTTAACAGCGCTTTACAGCGCCAGTGGCGCTGATCTCGCCATGACCTTTAAGCAAGCCACCAGCATGCTGCTTGGCACCATAGTGATGCTTATTTTTGCACGCATCCCGCCCGGCACTTATGCCTATATCTCGCCCTGGTTTTATGGCTTCGGCATTATTTTGTTGGTTGCAGTTGCCCTTTTTGGCGATATTCGTTTGGGCGCACAGCGGTGGCTAACGATTCCCGGGGTAACCAGCGTACAGCCGTCTGAGTTTCTTAAGCTCGCCATGCCCATGATGGCGGCTTGGTTTATTTCAACGCGCCCGCAACCCCTCAGCTTTAAAGATGTTTTCATTTGTCTGGCCTTAATATTTGTCCCCGTGGGTCTGATTGCTGAGCAGCCCGACCTAGGCACATCTATCTTGGTTTTCGCTAGTGGTTTTTTTGTGCTTTTTCTTGGCGGTTTACCTTGGCGATACATGGCTACAATGGCGGGCAGCTTTGTCATCCTAGCGCCTATTGGTTGGGGCTTTTTGCACGACTACCAACGCCGCCGCGTTCTCACCTTGATTGACCCAGAATCCGATCCTCTGGGAAATGGCTGGAACATCATTCAGTCAAAAACCGCCATTGGCTCAGGCGGTGCATTTGGCAAAGGTTGGCTGGATGGTAGTCAGTCCCATCTGCATTTCTTACCAGAAGGCCATACTGACTTCATCATTGCGGCATACAGCGAAGAGTTTGGCTTTGTTGGCGTCGTTTTATTAATGATGATCTACACCGGCATTTTGGTTCGTTCCTTTCAAATTGCGACTCAAGCACAAACGTCTTACGGTCGACTCTTAGCTGGCGCCATCACGTTGTCTTTTTCTGTCTATGTCTTTGTCAACGTCGGCATGGTCGGCGGCATTTTACCCGTAGTGGGTGTGCCGCTTCCGTTTATCAGCTACGGTGGCACCGCCATTATTACGTTGATGTCTGGCTTCGGCGTGCTGATGTCCATTCACGCACATCGCAAACTCATGGGTTAAGAGGGAACACTAATGGCAACTTGGTGGCACGGCGCACTCGCCGCATTTGGATTTTTGACTAGCACATCACAAGCCGGCGACTTCTCACAATATGAAGAGCTCAGCGCCCTCATTGAGCAGCTCGAAGCCGACAAAATTTATGCCCCGGGCGAACTCACCAAACTCTTTGAGCAAGTGAATCGACAGCCTAAGGTCTTGGAGTCGATTGCACGTCCGGCAGAAAAAAGTAAGGAGTGGCGCGACTACCGCCCCATTTTCATGACCGAGTCACGCCTCAATGATGGCTTGGTTTTCTGGAACACTTATCACAAGGAGCTGGCACGGGCTGAAAGCGCAACTGGCGTGCCCGCCAGCATGATTGTGTCCATTCTGGGCATTGAAACGAAGTACGGTTACAACAAAGGTAGCTACCCGGTCATTGAGTCACTGGCCACCTTAGGATTTGACTACCCGCCGCGTGCGCCTTTTTTCCGCAAAGAGTTAAAAGAGTTTCTTATTCTGACCAAACAAAACGGTATGGATCCTCTAGCCATTAAAGGCTCCTACGCCGGAGCCATGGGCTTCCCACAGTTCATGCCTTCGAGCTGGCGCAATTTGGCGGTGGATTTTGACGGCGACAGCCGCATCGACCTCATCAACAACCCGGTCGATGCCATCGGCTCTATTGCAAATTACTTCAAGGGCAACGGCTGGCGCCCGGGCGAGCCTGTGGCTGCTCGCGCTCGCCTAACCAGCCAAAACTATGACAATGCGACCAGCACGGAATTAAAAGCCGTGAGCACGTTAGCTCAACTGGCCAATCAGGGGTTAGTACCGCGCGATCTGGCGAATTTGCCCGGCAATACCCCCGCCTCGGGTATTCGCTTACAAGGGACGAACGGCGGCGAATTTTGGATCGGTTTTAATAACTTTTATGTGATTACGCGGTATAACAGAAGCATCCTTTATGCGATGGCCGCATTGCAGCTTTCGCAGGCACTCGATGCCGCAAAACAAGAACGAGATCAGGCTGCCAATAGGGCAACTTCAGGAGTCAGTCTCCTGCCCTGAGTCTCGCAGGAGGTTGCATGCAATCCAGCTTCTCATACGCGCTGTTCGCGTGTGCCCTTGGCATGTTCAGCAGCGCTGCAGTTATGGCGGATGACCTGAGCCCCGTACAAATTGCTGAGCTTATTAACACCACACCTGCCCCCCCACAAAGCCAAGATGCAGCATTGAATTGGCAACAATGGGGCGCAGCTGAAGCAGCAGCAAAGGCCATAGTAGACGCCCCCGTTGAAAGCTGGGGAGTCCTGCCCGACGTAAAAGCAGAGGGACATGACAATTTAAGTGCCATGTTAGATAGCGATGAAATTCGCAGAATGTGGCGCGCCCTTGGTACACAAGGCGAAATGTATCGCATAAAGCGCTTAGCCGTAGGCCGCCCCCACGTTGGCGAAGCGTCGTGGTATGGCCCCGGCTTTCATGGTCGATTAACGGCAAGCGGTGAGCGATTCAATATGCATGCCTTAACCGCGGCCCATCGCACCCTGCCACTACCCAGTTATGTGCGAGTCACGCATGTCGGCAATGGCAGAAGCACCATCGTGAAAATCAATGATCGCGGCCCTTATCATGGCAATCGCATCATTGATTTATCGTATGCAGCCGCTCAGCTACTCGGCATTAGCGGCACCGCTCGTGTTTCCTTGGAGCCGGTAAAGGGCGAGGAGCGCGAGGGTAGTCGTCGGGCGGGCGTATCCCTGAATACCGCCCCTGCGTATCAATTAATGCTGGGAAATTATGACGACACGCACGCAGCCCAGTTGCTACAAGCGAAGCTGATGAAACGATTGCCGATGGGCATCCCCGTGACTTTGTGGGTCACCCCAGCGCCTATAGAAGCTCACCGGGTTATCGTTGGGCCACTAGCATCTAGCCTCGATGTGCAACTGTTAGTGCGCAGCATCCGAGCATCGCGCATGGATTTCGCCGAAGAGCCCCTTCGTATTGATGCACTTAAGCTGCAATAAAAACGTGCTTTAGCAGTTAACCTTACGCGAACCGTAGGTCGCTGGCTGCTTGGTTTGTGCAGCCTTGACCGCCTGCTTTTGATTGCGGCCTAGCAATAAACGCAACTGATACCAACGCTCCAAGCAAAACGCTTTATTCACCGATGCCGGCCACGCACGCTGGAACAGAAATTTGGTTGCTGCCACGGAGTCCGGCGAGCGCGTAGTAATTTCCGTGACTAAGGCATGTGCCGCCGCTAATGGGTCTGCATGTGTTTCCGTTACTAGGCCATAGGCTTTGCCCTGCTCAGCAGAAAAAACCTCGGCCGTCATCGACAGTTTCTTGGCTACATCCAAGGGCATCACTTCACGAAAGCTAACCGTACCGGACATATCGGGAATAAGGCCCCACTTGGCTTCCATGATGGACATTTCACAGTCTGGCGTGGCGAAACGGAAGTCCGCTGCCAGCGCGATTTGCACGCCAGCGCCATAGCAACGACCGTGCATGACGGCAATCACGGGCACTGGAATACGACGCCAAACCCAGGCCACTTCTTGAAAGTTATTGGTATTGCGCCAGAGTGGGCGAAGGAAGTTACTGAGCATTTTCGACGGCTTTTTCATGAAGCCCGGAATGTCTAGACCACTGCAAAAGCTAGCGCCCTCGGCGCGAATAATCACCGCTCGAATGTCGCGATCCTTGCGGAGCTCCTGCCCTACGCGAATCAATTCAGATAGCGTATCGATGCCAATCGCATTGTGCTTTTCTGGACGCGCCAGAACGACTTCTACCCAAGACCCTTTATGCTCAACACGAACTGGTGACATGGCTCAGACCCTACTCAGGAACATTAGGGAGCTGAGCCTATCAGTCCTTGGCTTAGTCGCCTATGACCAAAACTTCACCGTCGCGCTCAATCACGGCGAATGTCGCAATCGTCACTGACTCATCTTCTATGCAGGCTCCGGTGAGCAGGTCAAAGTGCTGCTTGTAGACCGGCGATGCAACAACTGCACGCCCCTGCAGGCTACCGGTAATACCCCGAGACAAGACATTGGCTTGCGAGAAGGGATCGAAGTTGCTGACGCCATGCAGCGAACCATCACGTAGGCGGAAAATGGCCACTTGCTTGCCATTTACCAACGCCGCGACACCAACACCAGCCTGAACCTTGTCACTCGTACATACCGCAACAGCGTGTTCCATATTCATTTCCTTAGCGGCACTCATAAAGACACCGTCGCAATTCGATCTGCCGCTTTTTCGGCGGGCGTGGCGGGGCGAATTTGACCACGCTCTTCAACAAAAACGATGTTGTCGTCGGGCACGTCGGCAGCATTGATAAAGCTGTTGAAGCGGGCACGCAGTTCAGGTGTTTCAACGGTGGTTTTCCACTCACACTGGTAGGTGTCGGCCACAGCCTGCATGTCCTTCTCCAGCTCATCAGCCAAGCCGAGGGAGTTCTCAATCACGACTTGCTTCAGGTAGTCGAGACCACCCTCCAAGTTTTCGCGCCAAACACTGGTGCGCTGCAGGCGATCAGCGGTACGGACATAGAACATCAGCACGCGGTCAATGTACTGCACCAGCGTGGCCTCATCGAGATCACTGGCAAACAGCTCGGCGTGACGTGGACGCATGCCGCCGTTACCACAGACATAGAGGTTCCAACCCCGTTCAGTGGCAATCACACCGATGTCTTTGCTCTGTGCCTCCGCACACTCACGGGTACAGCCGGACACACCAAACTTAATCTTGTGCGGGGAGCGCAGCCCCTTGTAGCGGTTCTCTAAGCGCACGGCTAAGCCAACTGAGTCGCCCACCCCGTAACGGCACCATGTGGAGCCCACGCAAGACTTCACCGTACGCAGCGACTTGCCGTAGGCATGGCCGGTTTCAAAGCCGGCAGCAATTAACTCTTCCCAAATCAGCGGCAACTGCTCAACACGCGCGCCAAACAGGTCCACACGCTGGCCGCCGGTGATCTTGGTATACAGACCATATTTCTTCGCCACCGAACCCACCGCAATGAGGCCATCCGGCGTGACTTCACCCGCTGGCATACGCGGCACGACCGAGTACGTACCATCTTTCTGCAAGTTGCCGAGGAAATAGTCATTGGTGTCCTGCAAACCGGCGTGGCTAGGCTTGAGGATGTATTCATTCCACGTCGAGGCCAGAATGGACGCCGTGGTGGGCTTGCAGATATCGCAGCCTTCACCCGTGCCATGCTTTTCCAGCAGCTCGTCAAAGGTCGTGATTTTTTCGACTTTGATCAGGTGGAAAAGCTCCTGACGCGAGTAGGCGAAGTGTTCGCAGAGGTCTTTCTTAACTTCAATGCCTTGCTTAGCCAGCTCGCTTTTCAGAATTTGGCCGACCAAGGCGGTGCAACCCCCACACGAGGTGCCCGCTTTGGTCAGGGCTTTTAGCTCGCCCAGATCGCAGGTTCCCGCTGCAATCGTGCTGCAAATCATGCCCTTGCTCACGCTGTTGCAAGAGCAAATCTGAGCCGTGTCTGGCAAGGCGTCGGCACCCAGCGCCGGTGCGCTGCCTGCGCTTTCGGGCAGAATGAAACTTTCCGGGTTAGCGGGCAGCGTCATTTCATTGAGCATGAGCTGCAGCAAGGTGCCATAGGCCTCGGCCTCGCCAATCAGAATCGCCCCCAGCAGCTTCGTTTTGTCGGCAGACACCACGAGCTTTTTGTAGACCTCAGCGGCTTCATCCACATAGGTGTAGGCCAGCGAGCCAGGCGTCGCGGCATGGGCGTCGCCAATGGAGGCCACATCAATGCCCATGAGCTTGAGCTTGGTGGACATGTCTGCGCCACGGAAGGCGCTTTCTGTTTTGCCCATGATGTGATCGGCAGCGACTTGGGCCATCTGATAGCCGGGCGCGACCAAACCGTAGATACGGCCACTCCAGAGCGCGCACTCACCAATCGCATAGATATCGGGATCGGAGGTTTGGCACTGATCATTAATCACGATGGCGCCGCGCTCACCCATGACCAGTCCGCACTGACGCGCCAGCTCATCGCGGGGGCGAATGCCGGCGGAGAACAGAATCAAGTCCGTTTCCAGCGAGCTGCCATCCGCAAAATTCATGGCATGACGGGCGCTTTTGCCATCGACAATTTCTTGGGTGTTTTTGCCGGTATGCACGTGCACACCGAGGGCCTCAATCTTGCGACGCAGCACGCGGCCACCGCCGTCATCAACCTGAACCGCCATCAGTCGCGGGGCGAACTCCACCACATGCGTTTCTAAGCCGAGATCGCGCAGTGCTTTGGCTGCTTCCAGACCGAGTAAACCACCGCCCACCACCACGCCAACTTTCGATACGGCAGCGCCGGCTTGGATGGCTTCTAAGTCCTCAATGGTGCGGTAGACCAGGCAATGTTCGCGATCTTTTCCGGGCAGGGGCGGCACGAAGGGGAAAGAGCCCGTGGCCAGTACCAGTTTGTCGTAGGCCACGACTTCGCCACTGGCCACCGTGACTTGCTTGAGCTCACGATCAATGGCGACGGCCTTTGTGTTCAGGTGGAGAAAGACACCGCTGTCGGCAAAGAAGCTGCCTTTAACCAGACTCAGGTCTTCTGCGGTCTTACCACTGAAGTAGGCCGACAAATAAACGCGGTCATAAGCTGCTCGTGGCTCTTCAGCCAGTACCGTGACTTCAAGCTCAGCAAAGCCAGCACTATCCTCTACCAGTTGCTCCAGAAACTTATGGCCAACCATGCCATTACCGATAACAACGACGCGTTGTTTGTGACTCATGTTCCTACTCCACACGTGGCCAGAATATTTTTCAATTCCGACTGACAAGAACCGCAATTTGTACCGGCCTTTAAACAACGGCCAATGGCAGCAACACTTTCCAGACCCTCAGCGGCGATGGCACGACGAATCGTTTTCTCACCGACACTGAAACAAGCACACACGGTGCGTCCCACATCGCTCGCGGGGTCCGAGGGCCGGCCTGACAGCAGACCCCGGCGCATCAAGTCATCTACGGGCTGGCCCAATTGGCCGCTAAGCCAAGACCGCTCGGGTACGGCATCGGTTTGCGTAGCCAAAACCAGCACCGCATGCAAATGACCGTCCCGAATCTCTGCACGCCGATACAATCCGCGTGCCAAGTCTGAATACTCCAGCCATTCACCGCCTGTTAATG
>DDPD01000036.1 GCA_002342025.1 Moraxellaceae bacterium UBA2477
CAACCCTCGGTCACGAGCGTACCGGCACCGGCAATACCGGTGGGGTGGAACTGCCACATTTCCATGTCTTGCAGCGGAATCCCGGCACGAGCCGCCATACCCACGCCATCACCGGTGTTGATGTGTGCGTTGGTCGTGGACGAGTAAATGCGACCGGCACCGCCGGTGGCGAAAACGGTGGCTTTCGACTTGAAGAACACGACTTCGCCGCTGGCGATATCCATGGCGATGACGCCACAAACAGCACCGTCTTGGTTACGTACCAGATCCAGCGCCAGCCACTCAATGTAAAACTTAGTGTTGAACTTCAGGTTTTGCTGGTAAAGCGTGTGCAACAGCGCGTGACCGGTACGGTCAGCCGCGGCGCAAGTACGTGCAGCCTGCGTGGGGTTATCTGGACCCTTGGACTGACCGCCGAAAGGACGCTGATAAATACGGCCTTCTTCAGTACGGGAGAATGGAAGCCCCATGTGCTCCAATTCGAAAACAGCTTGCGGACCGACCGAACACATGTATTCGATGGAGTCTTGGTCACCAATAAAGTCGGCACCTTTTACGGTGTCGTACATGTGCCAGCGCCAATCGTCATTAGGGTCAGCTGAAGCAATGGCACAAGTAATGCCGCCCTGCGCTGACACGGTGTGCGAGCGAGTCGGGAATACCTTGGAAATCAAAGCTGTTTTGAAGCCCGACTGTGCCAACTGCAGCGAGGCGCGCATGCCTGCGCCGCCGCCGCCCACAATCACGGCATCAAAATTTACAGTACGCATTTTAGACATGACTTAGTTGCCCCAAATAATCTGAATGCCCCAGACGATGACCACAAACAGGGCCAACGCCATCGCAACCTGCACCACCAAACGCACGACGTTGGCTTTAGGGCCCATCTGTCGAACCGTTAAGTAATCCGTGAAAACGGTCCACATACCAATCCAGGCATGCGCCACAAAGGCCAACAGAGCCAGCAGCGTAAAAATACGCATACAGGTTTGGCTCATAAAATCGTGCCAAGTCTGGAAGTCCACCACCGGCGTGATCAGAAACCAGCCGCCGAGCCAGACAGTGTAGGCAGCAAGAACAATGGCGCTAACGCGTTGCAGCAGCCAATCGGACAAACCAGAACGCGAAAAACTTGTTGCGCTTTTCATTAGAGAACTACTCCTACAAAGAGCGCGGCAATGACGAGTGCCGACACCACAAGGCTGATTTTGGCAAAGGTACGACCGCCTTCCAGCGACTCACCAACACCCCAATCCATAACCAAGTGCTTAACGCCCGCAATAAAGTGGTACGCCAAGCCAGCTAATGCCACAAAGAGCACCAGCTTACCCACAGTGCCCGTCAGCATGGCTTGCACGCAGGCAAAACCTTCCACTGAAGACAAGGAGCAATCCAGCAGCCAGAGCAAGCCGGGAATGACAAAGAACAACAATACGCCGGAGAGGCGGTGCAAAATGGAGGCAATGGCTACTGGCGACTTCAAATTAACTTCGATGACAGTCGCAAGCGAGAGATTGACCGGTCTGTTACTTTTCACAGAGGGCATCCTGTTGGTCTGGTGGGTCTGACAACCATTGTAAATGGTTCGGAATCACTCATAATCCATTGAAATTTAATGCAATTTTGCATAATTCAAAGGGCATCATGAGATTGCCGCGAGAGTATAATCCCGCACATTCCGTAATACAAATAGGTTTGCCATACAAAAGTTCGACAAGGGCATAGAGTTTGCTTGCTCTGAAGCCGAAGTTCTTTCGTATTAGACGATGCTCTTCATTGACAATTTTACCTTGTGATTTAAGCTACCCCGCTTCCAGCACCGGCTACCCGCTGCGAGCGTAAGACCTTATCTAAGGAGACCGTGATGACGGCCAAGACTGCAACGCTGACTATCGGCGACGAAACCCTGACCCTGCCGATTACTTCTGGCACCCTTGGCCCTGATGTCATTGATGTCAAAGACGTGCTCGCGAAAGGCTATTTCACCTACGACCCCGGCTTCATGGCGACGTCCGCCTGTGAGTCCAAAATCACCTTTATTGATGGCGACAAGGGCATTTTGCTGCACCGCGGCTACCCCATCGACCAACTCGCTGAAAAGGCTGAGTACCTCGAAGTCTGCTACTTGTTGCTTAACGGCGAATTGCCAAATGCCCAACAAAAAGCTGAATTCACCAAGCTCGTCACCGATCACACCATGGTTAACGACCAGCTCCGTAAATTCTTTGAAGGCTTCCGTCGTGACGCTCACCCGATGGCGGTGATGTGCGGCGTTGTTGGCGCTCTGTCCGCCTTCTATCACGATGGCCTCGACGTCAATGATCCGAAGCACCGTGAAATTACCGCTATTCGTCTGATCGCCAAAATCCCGACAATTGCGGCCATGAGCTACAAGTACACCGCAGGCCAGCCGTTCACGTATCCGCGCAACGATCTGAACTATGCAGAGAACTTCCTGCACATGATGTTCTCCGTTCCAGCCGACGTGAACTACAAGGTTAACCCGGTGCTGGCAAAAGCTATGGACCGCATCTTCACCTTGCATGCTGACCACGAACAGAATGCGTCTACATCGACAGTACGTTTAGCCGGCTCGACCGGTGCTAACCCCTACGCTTGTATCGCAGCTGGCATTGCCGCACTTTGGGGCCCAGCTCATGGCGGCGCCAATGAAGCCGTGCTGAACATGCTTGACGAAATTGGCACCATCGAAAACGTGAAGCCTTTCATGGAAAAGGTAAAGACTAAAGAAGTGAAGCTCATGGGCTTCGGTCATCGCGTTTACAAGAACTTTGATCCTCGTGCAAAAGTCATGAAACAGACTTGCGACGAAGTACTGGCTGCCCTCGGCATTAATGATCCGCAACTGGCTCTGGCCATGGAGCTGGAAAAAATTGCTCTTAGCGACCCCTACTTCATTGAGCGCAAGCTCTACCCGAACGTCGATTTCTACTCAGGCATCATCCTGAAAGCCATTGGCATTCCAACCTCCATGTTCACCGTGATCTTTGCCCTCGCCCGCACCGTCGGCTGGATCTCGCATTGGTTAGAAATGCACAGCGGCTCATATAAAATCGGACGTCCGCGTCAGCTCTACACCGGCCACGTGCAACGTGATCTGCCGCCGGTAGAGAAGCGTTAAGCGCTACCTTTAGGCATAAAAAGCCGCTTGCAAGGTAACCCTGCAAGCGGCTTTTTTATGGGGCTCTATATGTTAAAAGCTTAAGAGGCCTAGTTAAGTGGGTTGAAAAGCCTGACTTTGCAGATAGTTAGCAAGCCCTATCTTTTCAATCAGATCCTGTTGAGTTTCCAACCAATCAATATGTTCTTCAGTATCTTCAAGAATCAGCAGCAAGAGATCACGGCTCACATAATCTCGCGCTAATTCTGCGGCAGCGATGCCTTCTTTAACGGTCAGTTGCGCTGCTTTCTCTAATGCCAAGTCTGCACCCAGCATTTCCGGCACATCTTCACCAATCATGATTTTGTGCATGTCCTGCACATTCGGCAGGCCATCCAGCATCAAAATGCGGTCGATCAACTTATCCGCATGCTTCATTTCGCCTATGGACTCGTCGTACTCTTTTTTTGCCAAACGTTCTAAGCCCCAATGACGATACATGCGGGCATGAAGAAAATATTGGTTGATGGCAGTTAGCTCATTTTTTAACTGTTGGTTTAGCAGGCCTAAAACCGCTTTATCGCCTTTCATGAGCAGTAACCTCTATCCAATAAGTGGCTTCGTTATAGCACGGGTTGCCACGTTTGTGGGCTCTGACTCAGACGCATAGTCACTTCTGTGCTTAGCGCTTCCTGCCAGATATTTTCTGCGAAGTCACGACAGGCACCACAGCAAGTGGCCAGCCCTGTACTGACTTGTAACTGCTCAAATGTGTGCTCACCACGCTGAGCCGCCTGGCGAATGGCGCGGTCCGTAATGCCATGACATAAGCAGACATACATAAGTTGTTACCCATCAAATGAGATCGACCCTCAAATAGTAAATGAGATAGATTCGCATTTACAAGTTAAATTTACACGGCCTATCCAGATGGCGAGTAATATCTCGTCCTAAATAAAAGCAGGAGCAAGCAATGGCGGCAGTGGCATTTATTGGCCTGGGAAATATGGGTTTCCCCATGGCGGGCCACCTCATGGCGGCAGGTCACGATGTAGTGGTTTGGAATCGCACCCGCCCTAAAGCGGAACTATGGCAAGCGCAGTATGGGGGGAAACTAGCCGAGTCCCCTGCCTTGGCTGCCGAACGTGCTGATATTGTACTAACGTGCGTTGGCCGAGATGAGGACCTATTGCAGGTACTCAATGGCGAAAACGGAATTTTAGGTGGACTTCGGCCCCATGCTTTGCTCATTGACCACTCCACTGTGTCGGCAGAAGTATCAAGGCAAATTGCCCAACACGTCCTCAGCTCGGACCAGCAATTCGTGGATGCGCCGGTATCTGGCGGGCAACAAGGGGCAATTAATGGCCAGCTCAGTATTTTCTGTGGAGGCAGCCCTGAAGCAGTGGCTCGCGCACAACCCATTTTGGCTGCCTACGCAAAAGCACAAGCCCATGTAGGCCCCGTAGGCGCAGGTCAACTCGCGAAAATGGTCAACCAAATATGCGTGGCGGGAGTTATTCAAGGTGTTGCAGAAGGCATGCACTTTGCCGAAGCAGCCGGCTTGGATGTGGCGCAAGTCATGTCTCTTGTTGGACAAGGTGCAGGGGCTTCATGGCAACTCATCAACCGCCATCAGACCATGATTAGGGGCGAATATGATCATGGCTTTGCGGTGGACTGGATGCGCAAAGACCTCGACATTGTTCAAGCTGAAGCAAATCGCCTGAACGTGTGCTTGCCTCTCACCCCAGTCATCAATGATTTTTATCGTGATGTACAAGCGATGGGTGGTGGCCGCTGGGATACCTCTAGCCTGCTCAAACGCTTGCAAGAATTTGCTACAAACACTGGAAAGCCCGGCTGAATTAAGTTTCAATCGGTCACCTTAATAATTCGCAACCCCCCCAAAAAGGATAAAAAATGAAGTTTCAAATTCGCGTTCTCACCTTGGCCGTGGCCTCAATCACATTAGCCGCCTGCAACAACCCCTTCAGTGGCAAAGCCAACCTTGAGTCTGACACGCAAAAATTCAGCTATGCCATTGGTGTTGATATCGGTCGCTCCATGGACCCTATCCGTGATGACATCGATCTCGATGCATTGAAGCAAGGCCTGCAAGACGTTCAGGACAAAGCCGAACTGGCGCTGAACGATGAAGAGCGCAAACAAATTCTGACCACGATGGCACAACAGCTGCGTGAAAAGAAAATGAAGGAAATGGAAGCCAAAGGTAAGACGGCTATTGATGCTGGCGCTAAATTCTTAGCCGAAAACGGCAAGCGTGCGGGTGTCACAACCACCGCCAGTGGCTTGCAGATTGAAACGCTAAAAGCCGGCTCTGGTGCTAAGCCCGCCGCGACCAGCGTTGTGACCGTGCACTACAAAGGCACTCTGACCAACGGTACGGTTTTCGATAGCTCCTACGATCGCGGCCAGCCTGCTACTTTCCCGCTCAACCAAGTCATTCCTGGTTGGACTGAAGGTGTTCAGCTCATGCAGATTGGTGGCAAGTACAAGCTCTACATCCCAGGCAACCTAGCTTATGGCCCACAAGGTTCGGGCGAAAAGATTGGCCCTAACGAAACCCTAGTTTTCGAAATCGAACTGCTGAAAATCGAAGGTTAATTCGCTTTGTTAGTACACTAGATTCAGAAATTGAGACGTAAAAAAACCGGCGCATGCGCCGGTTTTTTTATGCGTTCGTTATGCAGCGCCACCGTTAGGCGACGCTGCAAACTCATCAACGCTCGATGATAGCAACCACACCCTGACCACCAGCGGCACAGACAGAGATCAGGCCACGGCCCGAACCCTTCTCGCTGAGAATCTTGGCGAGCGTGGCCACAATACGACCACCGGTTGCCGCGAAGGGGTGACCTGCAGCCAGCGATGAGCCGTTAACATTGAGCTTGCTGCGATCAATCGAACCCAGAGGCGCATCCAGACCCAGACGCTCTTTGCAGAACGTGGGATCTTCCCAAGCCTTCAGTGTCGACAGGACCTGCGAAGCAAAGGCTTCGTGGATTTCGTAGTAGTCGAAATCCTGCAGGGTCAGACCACGACGAGCCAACAGACGTGGCACAGCATAAGCTGGCGCCATTAGCAGGCCTTCTTTCGCATGAACGAAATCGATAGAAGCCACTTCGCCATCAATGAAGTAAGCCAGGATAGGCAGGTTGTTGGCGTTAGCCCATTCTTCCGATGCCAACAGCACTACCGATGCGCCGTCTGTTAACGGGGTGGAGTTAGCGGCCGTCATGGTGCCGGTTTCACGATCACCGAAACAAGGCTTGAGGGTGGCCAGCTTTTCCAAGCTCGCTTCGGGGCGCAGGTTCTGGTCGCGCTTGAGTCCGAGGTATGGCGTGATGAGGTCATTGAAGAAACCCCGCTCGTAAGCAGCCGCCAGCTTCTGATGGCTAGCAATAGCCAACTTATCTTGCTCTTCACGTGGGATCTGCCATTCAGCAGCAGTAATGGCTGCATGGTCGCCCATGGCCAGACCCGTACGAGGCTCACCGTTACGTGGGAAAGAAGGAATGAAATGCTTAGGACGCAGCTTACTGGCAGCCTTCAGACGGTCAGCAGGTGTCTTGGAGCGATTGATTTCAAGCAATACACCGCGCAGGCCATCACTCAGTGCCATAGGCGCATCGGATGTGGTGTCCACACCACCGGCGATGCCGGAGTCGATTTGACCGAGGGCGATTTTGTTAGCCACCAAAATAGCGGCTTCCAAGCCGGTGCCGCAGGCTTGCTGAATGTCATAAGCTGTAGTCTGAGGATCGAGCTTGGTGCTCAGAACACATTCGCGCGTCAGGTTGAAGTCACGGCTGTGCTTGAGCACGGCACCGGCAACCACTTCACCAATGCGCTTGCCACCCAGGTTGCAGCGATCGACCAGACCGTCTAATGCGGCAGTCAACATGTCTTGGTTTGAAGCAGTGGCGTACACGCTGTTGGAGCGTGCGAATGGAATACGGTTGGCGCCGACAATGGCGACACGACGGATGGTGGTCATGTGAAACTCCTGTTGATTACCCCTGCCACGCTAGCACAAGCGTTGAACAGGTCATTGGCCGAAATGCAGTAAATGCATCGGCAACCGGCAAACTCTGTTGCCATTGCCTTTGTTAGTCTGCGTCGGCGGCATGTTAACGATTTGTTGCGCGCGCGTCAGTACTCGCCAATTTCCTTCGAATTGTCTAGTCTCCGCACTTCTGCGGCCCGATGCCGTCAAAATCTTCCGACTTGTGTCGCTTTTCGCGACAAAGTCTTGGCTGTTTTACCTGTGAGAGGACCTCGTCATGAGCGATCGTTATATTGATTTTGTGAACTCCCCGCTGGGCCAATTGCTGGCCAAGAACTTAGGTTTGCCTGCGCCACTGGCTTTGGATCGCTTCAAGCCAGAAGCGCCTGTTGTTAAAGGTGCCGTTCTGGTGGGCGCGGCCGCGGGCAGCGAACTCACTGCCGCCATCACGCAAGTGCTGGCGAACATCAAGGCAGAGGTATTTGCAGCGGCTGATAGCGCCGTTCATGGTCTCGCCTCCAGCGCTGGCCTGACCACCGTGTCCTATGCGCCCAGCGCAGAAGATGGTCAGAAATTCAAAGCCCTGGTCTTTGATGCGTCCGGCATTACTCGCTCCGACGACCTCATTGCCCTGCACAGTTTCTTCAGCCCCGTGATTCGCAAGCTCGCCAACTCGGCGCGCATCATTGTTATTGGTCGCACACCAGAACTCTGCGATAACCCCAAGCACGCCACTGCCCAGCGCGCCCTCGAAGGCTTTACCCGTGCCATCGGTAAAGAAGCTAAAAAGGGTGCTACCGCTCAGGTTGTGTATGTCGCTCCCGGTGCAGAAGCCGGTTTGGAATCGACCCTGCGTTTCTACATCTCGCCAAAGTCGGCCTACGTGTCTGGCCAAGTCGTGCGTATTGCTGCCACTGGCATCGCTGGCGAAACTCCGGATTGGAACAAGCCACTGGCTGGCAAAGTTGCCCTCGTTACCGGCGCCTCGCGCGGTATTGGCGAGGCCATTGCACAAACCTTGGCGCGTGATGGCGCTCACGTAATCTGCCTTGACGTACCCCAGCAAGAAGCCGACCTGAACAAGGTTGCCGGTGAAATTGGTGGTTCAGTTCTAGCCTTGGACATCACGTCGGCCGAAGCGCCAGCCAGCATTGC
>DDPD01000048.1 GCA_002342025.1 Moraxellaceae bacterium UBA2477
GTGCCAACAGACAAGAACAGCTACCAAATCGTCGAGCGCAAGACCGGCACGGTGAAATGGACGGCGACCCGGGTTGATCTGGTCTTCGGCTCAAACGCGATACTTCGCGCCTATGTCGAAGTCTATGCTCAGGACGATAACCAGGAGAAGTTCGTCAACGACTTCGTGGCGGCTTGGAGCAAAGTCATGAACGCAGATCGCTTTGACCTGATGTAAGCGCCAGCAGGCTCGGATCTGGCCATGACTCGCCGGATCCGGGCCTTCATTGGCCTTGCGTTGCATGAAAGCCCTTTAGGCCTGTGACACCGCCACACCGGTGCTGATCCACGTCATCGGTCTCGGGCCTTTTACATATTGCTGCTGCAGTTCGACCACACGAAATCCGGCTTGTGCCAGAAGCGCCGGAATATCGCGATTCAAATGACATCCCCCCGCCATCGGGCGCCATATCGGCGTCAGGCAATGCTGCCACTTCTGCACGGATGGCTCAGGTGCAAGACCATGCTCGCTGAAGAGCAGCTCACCACCGGGCTTTAACACCCGACGCATTTCATGCAACGCTGCGAGGGGATCCGGAATCGTGCACAGCGTGAAGGTACAAACAATGCAGTCGAAGCTAGCATCATCGGCAGGAATGCGCTCGGCAGATAAAGGCACGAGCTCAAGACGCAACGTTGTCGCTGCCAGTCGGCTTTTAGCGATGGCATGCAGTGCCAATGAGGGATCCAGACCGCATAACGTATCCACTTTACTGGCGTCGTAGTGCGTCAAATTCAAACCGGTGCCAATACCAATTTCCAGCACTCGGCCATGGGCCTTCGGTACCACTTTGGCGCGCTGCCGGGTGATCGCTTTCATGCCGCAGGCAACGTCAATGAGGTGCGGCAGCAGGTGCTTCTCATACCAATTTGACACGGCTTACCTCACATCGGTTTTTTGTATTTTCATCTGCGCTCATAACAGCTTACGTTTGAGCTTCGGCAACTTTAACACCTCATTAGCACTCAGAACTTGCGCCAACATGAGCGAGATGGCCCGACTTGATGTAACACGTTAAACCATCCGGCCCGGCATATAATGCTTCGTCTGAACCAACTGGCAAACGTAACCAAGCGCCTCGCGGATAAAGCTGCTCCTGCATTTTTGCGGCCCCTGCAAGCACTAAGATTTCTAAGCCTCCCTCACTTTCATACAAAACTCGCTCTGCTGACGGCAGGCGCTGAAGACTGACTCGCTCAGTTGTGCTTTCGAATAGCGAACATGACTCACGATTACCTATCGTCTGCCAAGACGAGGAACATCGTGTATCAACCCGCACATGGGCACGCTCCTTCGAAAGCATTTGCCCCAGCTTCACGAAAATCATTGTGCCTTCTGCGCTAAATGGCTGATGGCGAGAATCCGGCGGATTTCGCAGGTACCAGCCCTCTGGGTAATGCCCCGTTTCATCAGAAAAGGTACCGGCAAGCACAAAGATCTCTTCTCCGCCCGTATGCACATGACGGGGAAAATAAGACTCCGCTGCATAGCGGACGATACTCGTTGCACGCGCCACCTCACCACCTACCCGATCCAACATCACGCGCTCAACCCCGATTTGAGGGGAGCTCACCCAGTCATATTGGTCTGGGGTAACGATTGCAGGAATCGCGAAATCCGCATGAATTAACAGGACATTTCTCCTTGACTGGAAAAGCATAATGGCTATCGCTTTTTAGGGACTTGATTCGGCCCACGCTATGAACTCCTCAGATCACTGTGCACATCACACCGTCTGTCTTGGTGCATGCTGGCAATAAGGACAGTATGCTTACGCGATGCATCCGAATGACTCGCCGCTCTATTACTTAGCCAATTTCCAGTTCGTACTGGCATTTATTGCTGCTCGTTACGATGACCTATTGGAGTCGCCTGAGCAGGCATTAATCCAACAATTCCAAGCACTACCCCGAGATGCGCAAGCCCTACTCGTGAGGCTGATTATGCGATCCCGTGATGTGTTTATTGAAAATACACTGAACTATGTCGAAATTTCAGCACTCCGGCCTGCACTACAAGCACTGCACACAGTGGGGTTTATTGAGCAAAACACGGAAATAGGTCTCGAAGACGTGTTTTGTCTTTGCAAGAAAGCTGACATTTTGAAGGCTTTCTCGGCAGCGGGCTTATCTGCCAAGCAAAGCAAAGCAGAGATGCAGGCGATGCTGAGCCATCGACATCCCGAATCAAAAACACTTGAAGACTGGAAACTAGACGGGGTTTGTGCCGTGAGACTCCTCGTACGCCCCACCGTGGATACCTTTCGGCTACTGTTTTTTGGCAACCTCTATCAGGACTGGTCGGAATTTGTCATCACGGACTTGGGTCACTTGCGCTATGAGTCGATCGTCATCCCAGAGACCTCCAGAGGCTTTACGAATCGCACGGATCTGGACACCTGTCTGCAGCTTCATGAGTTGCGAATATGCCTTGAGGCTGGTGAGCCAGTACATGAGTTATTTCAGCGTCTTCCTAGCGACACGTCATCAGTCTCGCCCGCTGTAGCATCACGCGTCGCAAAATTTGTCTTTCAGTTAGGTCAGGCTGCAGAGCGCGGCAAGGATTGGCTGCTGGCCAAAACGATCTATCAAGCCTGCGGCTATAAAGGCTCACGCCATCGCCTGCTGCGCGTTCATGAACAGCTATCGGATTGGCCAGCAGCCTTTGCGCTTGCGCAAGACATTCTGCTGGCACCCTCCAGTGAAGATGAACATCAGGCTACGCGCAGAGCGTTGCCTAGGCTCGCACGCAAACTCAAACAGCCCGTACCGATAACGCCTGAATTGATCCAAGCAGCGACCGACTCGTTGAACCTGAACGAAGCGCCAACGGTCTGTGTTGAAGTGTCGGTTGCTCAATCGATTTCCCGTGATAACCGGCAGGTTCACTATGTTGAAAACACGCTCTTCAGCAGTCTTTTCGGGTTAGTGTTTTGGGATGCTATTTTTGCCCCCTCACCCGGTGCATTTTTTCATCCCTTCCAATCAGGTCCTGCTGATCTCTTTCATCCAGACTTCGCCGCGCGGCGTGAGGGAGAGTTGGCTGCCGGTTTTGAAAGCCTAACATCCGATGATCTGGCCGAGCGACTGACCACACGCTGGCAAAGCAAATTCGGCCTGCAAAACCCTTTTGTTTTTTGGCAGCAGCTCGATGAGGTGCTCATCAATCACGCCGTCAGTTGTATTCCACAAGAGTCCTTACGGATCATTTTCACGCGCATGCTCGCCGACCTGAAAAATCATCGCTCAGGCTTCCCAGACCTCATCGTATTTGACACCTTAGAACAGCGTTACGAGCTGATCGAGGTCAAAGCACCCAATGACCGCGTGCAAGATAATCAGGCACGCTGGATGGACTACTTTTTGCGTCACGACATTCCCTGCCGAGTCGTTCATGTCAGCTGGCCGACATGAACGACTATCGCGTTAGCGTCAATTCACTGGTGGCGTTCACCGCTCGTGCGGGCGACCTCGACTTGCGCTTTACGCCGGCACCCTCTGCAATCGAAGGCATTGCCGGTCATCAGATCATTCGCCAGCGTCGTCGCTCCAATTACGAAAGCGAGATCCGACTTAGCGGGCACTATCCAGGCTTGGCGGTATCGGGAAGAGCCGATGGCTACGACCCCGACAGCAATACCTTGGAAGAGATTAAGACACATCGCGCTGATCTTTCACGTATCCCCGAGAATCAGCGCGCCGTGCATTGGGCCCAAGCCAAAATCTATGGCTGGATGCTTTGCCAGTCTCGCGGACTGAGCACGCTCAATATCGCGGTGGTCTATTTCAATATTTTGAGTGGGGAAGAAACCGCGGAACCAATGTGCTTTAAGGCCAAGCAGTTGCAAAGCTTCTTCAATCAACACAGCGAGAAGTTCCTGAGCTGGGCCGAGCAGGAATCCGCCCATCGGGAACGGCGGAACACCTCGCTGAAAGCCCTGCCCTTTCCACATTTGACCTACCGAACGGGCCAACGGGAACTGGCGGAGAAAGTCTTTCTCGCGGCGCGCGACGAACAGGTCCTACTGGCACAAGCAACAACCGGTATTGGTAAAACGCTGGGCACGATCTTTCCGCAGCTCAAGGCCATGGGTGAGCACAATAACGACCGACTGTTCTTTCTCACTGCCAAGACGCCGGGCCGGCAGCTCGCACTGGATGCCCTCGAGGCGCTGCGAAAGGCCTGCTACGATCTTCAGCTGCGGGTGCTCGAGCATGTGGCGCGAGATAAAGCCTGCATCTACCCGGACCGCGCCTGCCACGGCGAATCCTGTCCGCTCGCTGCTGGCTTTTAT
Organism: Moraxellaceae bacterium UBA2477; assembly: GCA_002342025.1. GTDB lineage: Bacteria > Pseudomonadota > Gammaproteobacteria > Pseudomonadales > Moraxellaceae > Perlucidibaca. Next base: position 4,334 of record DDPD01000048.1, read on the forward strand.
GATCGATTACCCGCCGCCCGCGCCGAAGCGGTGTCCCGACGCTGGCTATCGCATGAAGCCGTTCGCGACATTGCCAGTCGCCACACCATTTGCCCTTACTACCTGAGTCAGGAACTGGCGAAATGGTCGGATGTGTTTGTGGGCGACTGCAATTACTACTTCGACATGAGCGCATTGATGTATGCCTATACCGTCATCAACGAATGGCGGGTAACGGTACTGGTCGATGAAGCGCATAACCTCGTGGATCGCGCGCGAGGCATGTATACCGCTTCGCTAGACTCACGCGCACTGCTAGAAGCGCGAGACGTCGCACCGCGTAGCCTGCGCAAAACCTTCGACCGATGTTGGGAGGTCTGGCACCGCAGTTACCGTGATCAAATTGAGCCCTATCGCATCCATGAGGTCATCCCAGAAGACCTGCTCAAGTCACTCCAGCGCTTAGTCAGCCAAATCACCGACCATCTCAGTGAAAAGCCTGCTGGTAACGATGGTTTATTGATGCGCTTCTACTTCGAGGCCATGCTATTCGTTCGTCTCGCGGAGTCGCTGGGCGATCACTCGCTGTTTGATGTCGCCGTCGATGACCCTACTGATCCAACGACGGAAACCACCCTGACGATTCGCAATATTCTGCCGGCCCCCTTTCTCGCCAATCGGTTTCGAGCGGCGATCAGTACCACGCTCTTCAGCGCCACGCTCAGCCCCGTGGACTATTTCAAAGACATGCTTGGGCTGCCCGAAACTGCGCAGTTTTTAGAAGTCGCAGCGCCCTTCAAAGCTGAACAATTACAGGTGCAGATCGATACCAAGATATCCACGCGTTACAATGATCGGCCGCGCAGCGTAACGCCGATCTGCCAGCGACTCGCCACGCAGTACACCGCACGACCTGGCAACTACTTGGCGTTCTTCAGCAGCTACGTCTATCTGCAGCAGGTTCATGACGCATTCCAGAGAAATTACCCGAACATAGCAACAATTGCTCAGCGTAGCGGCATGACCGAACAGGAACGCGCCGCTTTCTTGAGCAGCTTTACAGACACATCAGCGCACATTGGCTTTTGCGTGCTGGGCGGTGCTTTCGGAGAGGGGATTGATCTACCCGGCAATCGCCTGGTTGGCGCCTTCATCACCACACTGGGTTTGCCTGCAAAAACACCCGTCAATGAAGAGATCATGCGCCGCATGCAATTGCGCTTCGGTCGGGGCTATGACTACGCGTATTTTTATCCGGGCCTGCAGAAAGTCATTCAAGCGGCCGGCCGCGTCATTCGTACCGAGACTGATACTGGTGTTCTGATGCTGCTCGATGACCGCTATGCCCGGTCCGAAGCAATTCGGATGATGCCAGGCTGGTGGGAAATTTCAGGGATGGCTTGAGAAGGATTAGGCTTCTTGATAAAGCCTAACCCCTTCAATTATCCACAACATACCCCCTTAATTTTTTGAGACCGAGCAAGCTGCTCTGATGTCGTTGCAGGCTACCTTTTCTCCCGATCGGAGCTTAAAAGAAAATGCTGACCGATAGCGAAAACTCATCCGGTCACGACCAAACTCGCCATCTAGCGCCGTGAGATTTTCATCCGCCGTTGAAAAGCCAAGCTCACTTGGCTTTTTCAGCCAGCGATCAAACCAAGCAACTGTGTAGTAACGAGCAGTCGGCATACCCCAACCACCCTCGCAATGATCATTAACGACTTGCGCGCACCAGGATGTTGCCGGCAAACCAAGGATCAAACTCCAATCGAAGTGAGTCGAACCGCGCAGTGTTAGGTCATATACAGGCATACCGGCAGCAGACCAGGCTTCAAAACCAAGTTTGAGACGCTGTTCAGGGTCTGGAGGTGTCAAGAATGGGGAGACAATCACTCCGTAATCCGAACCCTGGCTCATGGCAGGAACACGAATTCCGAAGTTGGGCAGGCCTCGCTCAATCGCTAAACGAAATAGCGGATCGGTGACGCCAATCGTGTTTAGTAAGGAACCCACACCACCGCCTTGAAAAGCACCGCCAATCAAACCACCCTCAGGGCGCAGCAAGCCATCCCAGGCCACAATCACATCAACGGGGTTAACGTCATCTAATTGACCCGGCCAAGGATCTGCACCGGCAGCGCCATAACCTTGAACCACAGAAACGCCAATGGCGCCCAGCGAATGCCCAGCCAGACCCAGTCGATCCAAATCTAACGAAGCATATTCGGGGTTGAACGCAGTGGTCTCAGTGCTATAGGTGATAGAGCATCGTTGATTATTAGGTGCAACACGGGTGGGTGAAGACCTAAAGAAGTCGATGGCATCCACCAGACCCAACCAAAAAACGCTGGGGTTTATATTGGTGCCCGTGCCGCCGGCTGGGGTCAAAAAGTCAGAGCGACCTTGTCCGCGCGGATCATAGGTCATGACTTGATAGCCAGCGCGGACGAGTGCTTGGGCAGCCCACCAGTAGGCAGGTTCATGTGCTTGAACAGATCCGTTATTGATGACAATTCCTGGCAGCTTGCCTTGAGCATTTCGGGGGCGCCAGATATTACCGGTGAGCCGAGCACAATCACGATCGAAAAATACGACTGGCGTGACGACCGCTTCATTCTGATAAAAAAGCCTGCCATCGGCACCCGGAGAGTCAGGAAAGCGAAACGGGTCACTGACGGCAGGCCCAGCGTAAGTAGAAGTTACCGATGTGAGCGGCGTATTGGCATTCAATGACAACAAACCCGTGGGTTGGCTGACCAGCTGTTGAACCAGATCATCGAGCCCGTTGAGCCCAAGCAAAAGCCAGCTGGGATCATTCAGGATGCGTTCGAAATAGCTTTGCAGATTGGTGCCGCTTTGCACGGATGCACGCTGCAAAAACGCAGGCTGGCTCAGTTGCTCAAGCGGGGCCTCCAATGTTTTCGCGCTATTCTCCAACTCACAGCGCGACCACTCCGCACTGGGAAAAGGGGCCAAATCACAGCGGTTATCAAACTCTACTGTCGGGCCTGCAGAAGTCGGAGATTCGTTTTTTTCCGTACTTGGGTCACCGCAGCTTGCAAGCATCATTGCTAACGAAATGAATGAAAGTACGAAGTATGGCTTGAAAAATGAGGACATAAATTTGAGTACAACAAAATGGAGCAAGAAAGCCAGTTTAACACTGTCGCTATTGACTTAGATTATTGAGGTTAGACAGCCCTCGATTTGAACAGGTGTGAGGCATTACGCGATACGGTAGTTTGATGTGACATTTCTCGGGAGTCCGTCATGCTAAACCACACCCTGCTTATCGCCGCCCTGCTAGCAACCGCCCTGCTCTTCGGCGGCATGCTGCTCTTCGCCGGCGGTTTTGCGGCCTTCGCCCTTAAAGCCCTGCCACCGGTGGAGGCGCGCCAGCTGATTCGCGCCGCATTTCCGCCCTTCTATGCTTTCGTCATCCTCGTCGCCACGCTCGCTGCCTTACTGACTTGGACGCTGGATGCTCCGAGCACGCTGGCCTTGGCTCTGATCGCGCTAACCACCTTCCCCACGCGTCTGATCCTGATGCCAGCCATAAACAGCGCTGCCGATTCAGGACAGCACCGGAGCTTCCAGATACTGCACATGCTATCGGTACTCATCACACTGGCACACATCGGTATCGCTGGTCTGGTCTTGCTCCGACTCGCCGCACTGTGATCCCGATGTATTTGCGGCATCAAGCGACTAATACTGAGTTCAGTCATCAGAGGCGTTATGAACAAAATTAATCCCAAAAAACTGCTACACAGCAAGTGGACTGCACAGAAGCCGCAAGCAAGAGAGAAGCATTTCATGGTCACTGAGGTCGAGTTCGATGAAGAAGGCGTTGTGACCCTATGCTTGATAGAGGCTGTTCTGACAAAGCGCTCAATGCCGATTCAATGGCAGGATCTAAAAAATATTGAGAACTGGCAGCAGGGCTGGAAATAGACACATGTCATCGGGACAACAACGGCGCCTACAGATACTGCAAATGCCATCAGTACTCATCACACTGGCACACATCGGTACGAGCTACTCAAATATGGTGAGACTTCGGTGAAAGCGATGTCGTTAGGGGCTCTTGTGGGCAAATCATCTCAACCAGCGAGCTAACGTGTCAGTCCCTGCTAAAAGCTCGCAACGAAACACGCGGTTGACCACTTGACCATGACTGCCCAGTCATGAAAAATTGAATGTGCCATTACAAAATGTCATATGAGGCATGTTATGAGATCAACCACAAGCATCAAGTCGCCAGGATTAGCAGGCGCAAGCGTAGGCATACCTCCTCGCAATATTAAGTTTGCACACGACTATTACGCCTCCCGTCGCTATCCAATTGCTGATAATGCCTTTGCCTCCTGTTTTATAGCCGTGCTCTCGGGAGCATTTCCACCCGGTGAACGCTTTTTTGTTGAGTCTGTGCGCCACTTTCGTGACCAAATAACAGACGCTGAACTAAAAGCCCAAGTCTCAGGTTTTATTGGTCAAGAAGCCTTACATGGTCGGGAACACGACCGTCTGAACGCAATTTTTAGTGATATGGGCATTCGGGTCGACTTCGCCGAAAAAGGTGTGAAAAGGGGTCTTTCCTTTCTAGAACGATTCTCACCAGAGCAACAACTGGCTTGTACCATCTTCATGGAACACTTTACCGCGATTTTTGGTGAGTCTTTTTTACGCAGCCGTCAGTTCCGTGATACCTGTGAGCCTGAATCATTAAAGCTTTGGACTTGGCATGCGCTTGAAGAGCTTGAGCATAAATCTGTGGCATACGATGTCTATACGCAAGTGAGCAATAGCTGGCGCTTAAAGTTACAAGCTGGGCCATTAGTTGCTGCAGCATTAGTACCCATCATCATAGGCAGCTTGGTGGCCATTTTGGCCCATGACAATCAGTTACAAAAACGACATATCAAATCGCACTTAAAAGGGGCTGCTATGTTGTTTGGCAAGCATGGTCTTTTAAAACATGTTCCTCGACGACTACCTGATTTCTTCAAAAGAAACTTTCACCCTACTCAAGATGACACACGATCATTAGAGCAGCAGTGGCGGGAGAACCTTTTTGGCTCACAAGGGCTCCTAAGCGACATCTATTCATCCCCTACTTTGCAATAGCCTGTAACGAGTTGTCGCACCCCAGCCAGCTAGAGTGATGGCTTATCGCTAGGTCATCGCTTTGGCCTAAGTGGAGTCGTAACTACTTCAGGCTTAACTGTCACTTTTTCCAGCAATAAGCCCGACCAAAAATTCTGACCAGCCGTCAACCCGATCGCGACCAGTCGTGGCATGCTCAATGCATTGCTGCGGCCTTTTAGGAACTCCGTATGTCTGGCGCTATCATTAATTCCATTGCTTATGACCGTGACGGCCATCGCATTGCAAAAGTCGAACTACCCGACACCAAGGCCTTTCTTCTGGCGCATCCGGAATCCTTTTTGTGGATCGGTTTGCATGAGCCAGATGCCGCTATGGTCAATACGCTGCAGGAGCAATTTGGTCTGCATGAGCTGGCCGTTGAAGATGCTCTATGCGCGCATCAGCGCCCAAAAATCGAAACCTATGGCGACACGCGATTTATTGTGACGCACACCGCCGAGCGCAATGGCAGCTGCATCGTTTTTGGAGAAACCCACCTGTTTATTAGCGATCGCTTCCTCATCAGCATTCGTCATGGACCGTCACACACTTACGCCACCATGCGTCAGCGTGTGGAGGCGAGGCCGCGCCAGTTAGGACTCGGCCCAAGCTATCCGCTGTATGCCATTCTCGATTTTATCGTGGATAACTACGCGCCCATCGTCGATGACTTTAAGCAAACCTTGCATAAACTGGAGCAAGATATTTTCCAACCGCAGTACAAACGCGGCACCATCAAGCGCTTGTATGAACTGAAGCGCGAGCTCATTACCTTGCGCCTTGCCTCGGCACCACTGCAGGACATTGCACAAGATCTGAGCCATGGCCAAGATGATTTTATTCACCCCGCTATCCAGCCCTATTTCCGCGATATCGCCGATCACTGCACGCGCATCAACGAGGCCATTGATGCCCTAAATGAGCTGCTGACGGCCGCGATTCAGGTCAACTTGTCCTTGGTAACCGTAAAGCAAAACGAAGTGGTGAAGCGATTGGCAGGATGGGCCGCCTTATTAGCACTACCCACCCTGATCACCAGCATTTACGGCATGAACTTTGAGCACATGCCCGAGCTGCAATTTGAATATGCTTACCCGACGGTACTGGTTTTAACGGCACTAGCCTGCTTCAAGCTCCATAAAACACTGAAGCAAGCGGGCTGGATGTAATCTAGGCCGCCTAGATCAGTTTCTGTGCCGATACGATGATGCCGTTGTTGTCGGCATAGACGTATTCCCCGGGCGTAAAGGTCACGCCAGCGAAGGTGACTGGCAGGCCGACTTCGCCCGCGCCTTTACGCACGCTCTTCAACGGGATGGCAGCAATAGCTTGAATGCCAATATCGAGCTCGGCCAGCGCATCCACATCCCGCACGCAGCCATACACAATCACACCCGCCCAGCCCTGCTTAACCGCGCTCGCCCCGATCAAATCCCCCAATAGGGCACAGCGCAAAGAGCCGCCACCATCCACCACCAACACTCGACCTTCGCCGGGTGTGGCCAATAACTCCTTGACGCGCGAGTTATCTTCGTGGCATTTGACCGTGACAATGGCGCCGCCAAAGGCATTGAGGCCACCGTAGTTGGCAAACATCGGCTCGCAGACCCGAACAGCCTCTGGAAACTCATCACATAAATCACAGGTAACAAAAGACATGGCGGCTCTCCCAAGCGAATGACTAAAAGGGTAACTTTACCCTGCGCGGGTCGAGTGCGACAATTTGTGCTTACTCAAGAGTGTGGGTCATGAAACGTTATTTGTTTGCCAGCAGCTTATCTTTGCTTTTGATCGCCTCCAGTGGCGCAAGCGCAGGCGAGCTATATCGTTTTCAAGATGCCGATGGCAATGTGCTGCTGACCAATCAAGTCGATAAACAGCGCAAGCCTTTGCGCCAAGACCGCCAGCAATACCGGCGACTCGTCAAAGTGACGTGGTACCCAGACACCAATGTGCACAGCTACCGTAATTGGGGCAAAACGGAAATGTCCGTTAAAGCCAGCGCCAGCAAAAATCGTAACGCGTTCGATGACAGCATTCGATTAGCGGCTCAACAATACGATATAGATTTTGGCCTGATTAAAGCCGTGATTCATACCGAGTCCGGTTTTGATCCGAACGCTCGGTCAGGCCCTGGCGCGCAAGGCTTGATGCAACTCATGCCGGCAACCGCCAAACGCTACCGTGTCACCGATGCCTGGGATCCCGCGCAAAACATCAATGCCGGTGCCAAACATCTGCGTTATCTACTGAAGCGATACGGGGACTTATCTCTGGCATTAGCCGCTTATAACGCGGGTGAAGGCAACGTTGATAAGTACGGCGGCATTCCACCGTTTACGGAAACGCAAGACTATGTGGAGCGCGTGACCGGCCGCTATAAACGTCTTTATGGCGGGTCCCTCGCGGCAAATTAAAGCTCCACACCAATCTGATTGCCTTCATACACCAGGCTATATCGCGTTAAGCAGGGGCCTGGCGCTGGCAAGCGGCATTGGCCATCCGACAAATTAAACGACCAGCCATGATTAGGGCAGCGAATAGCGCCAGCCGTGATCACCCCATCGGTTAGCGCCGCTCCGCGATGTGGGCATTGATTACGAATCAGATAGCGCTGGCCATCCTCTTGTATGAGCAACAGCGGAATGCCGTCGACGATAAATTCTCGACGATAGCCATCTTCTAAAAACATGAGTTTTTCAAGGGCAAGAAACGCCATATTGCCTTTGCCTCAAACAAAATCACTTTAGTTCAGATAGCAGAAAGGCGGGTTTCCCCGCCCTTCCACGTTTTATCAACCCAGCTTACTTGCCGTGATTAGCCGCAAGGAAGAACCACGTTTCCAACACGGAATCTGGGTTCAATGAGACTGAATCAATGCCCTCTTCCATCAGCCACTTGGCTAGATCAGGGTGGTCTGATGGACCTTGGCCACAAATACCGATGTACTTGCCGGCCTTACGGCAAGCCTGAATGGCACGCGAGAGCAGGAACTTCACCGCTGGATCACGCTCGTCGAACAGGTGCGAAACGATGCCGGAGTCACGATCCAGACCCAGCGTCAGCTGCGTGAGGTCGTTGGAGCCGATGGAGAAGCCGTCGAAATGCTCAAGGAACTCTTCCGCCAACAAAGCATTGGTCGGCAGCTCGCACATCATGATGATGCGCAGGCCATTCTCGCCACGCTTCAGGCCCTTCTCGGCCAGCAGCTCGATAACACGCTTGGCTTCGCCGGTGGTGCGCACAAAGGGAATCATGATCTCGACGTTGGTCAGGCCCATGACATCACGAACCTTCTTCAGCGCACGCACTTCCAGATCGAAACAATCGCGGAAATTATCCGAGACGTAACGGCTGGCACCACGGAAACCCAACATCGGGTTTTCTTCTTCAGGCTCGTAGAGCTTGCCGCCGATCAAGTTGGCGTATTCGTTCGACTTAAAGTCGGACATACGCACAATGACTTTCTTCGGATAGAACGCCGCCGCCAGCGTGGCGATACCTTCGGTGAGTTTCTCTACGTAGAAATCCACCGGCGAGGCATAACCGGCGCAACGCTGGTCAACCGACTGCTTGATATCGCGTGGCAGTGAGTCGTAGTTCAGCAGCGCCTTGGGGTGCACGCCAATCATGCGGTTGATGATGAACTCCAGACGCGCCAAGCCAATGCCCTCATTCGGCAGCGTAGCGAAGTCAAAGGCACGATCGGGGTTGCCCACGTTCATCATGATCTTGAACGGCAGCTTGGGCATGGCGTCGATGGTGTTTTTCTGAACCTCGAAGTCGAGCAGACCCTCGTAGATGAAGCCGGTATCGCCCTCGGCACAGGAAGCCGTAACTTCCATGCCATCTTTCAGCACATCGGTGGCATTGCCGCAGCCGACGATGGCCGGCACGCCCAATTCACGCGCAATAATGGCCGCGTGGCAGGTACGACCACCACGGTTGGTAATAATGGCGCTGGCGCGTTTCATCACCGGCTCCCAGTCGGGGTCGGTCATGTCCGAGACGAGCACATCGCCCGGCTGCACTTTTTCCATTTCCTTGATCGAACGCACCACGCGAACCACGCCGGAGCCAATGCGCTGACCAATCGAGCGGCCTTCGCAGACCACTTTGCCCTTCTGCTTGAGCAGGTAGCGTTCCATGGTGCCGGCGTTCTGGCGGCTCTTCACGGTTTCAGGGCGAGCCTGCACGATGTAGAGCTTGCCGTCGTCGCCATCTTTCGCCCACTCCACGTCCATCGGCGCACCGTAGTGCTTCTCGATGATCAGGGCCTGACGAGCCAACTCTTCAATCTCCGCATCAGTCAGCGAGAACTTGGCGCGTTCGAGCTTATCTACCGGCACAATTTGAGTAGAACGACCGGCAGCACCGCTATCGGCATAAATCATTTTCTGTGCTTTGGTGCCCAAGTTGCGGCGCAACACGGCTGGACGACCCGCATTCAGCGTGCCCTTATGCACATAGAATTCATCCGGGTTAACTGCGCCCTGCACCACCATTTCGCCCAGGCCATAAGACGAAGTAATGAAAACTACATCACGAAAGCCAGACTCTGTATCTAGCGTGAATAACACGCCTGACGTGCCAATTTCCGAGCGCACCATGCGCTGAATACCAGCCGACAACGCGACCAGCTTGTGCTCGAAGCCTTGGTGAACGCGATAGGCAATGGCGCGGTCATTGAACAGCGAAGCAAATACCTCTTTGATGGCAATCAGCACATTGTCATAGCCGCGAATGTTCAAGAAGGTTTCTTGCTGACCGGCGAACGAGGCATCGGGCAAGTCTTCTGCTGTGGCAGAGGAACGAACAGCCAAAGGCATTTGCTCATTGCCACCGGTGAGCAGGTCAAACTCGGCGCGAACCGCTTGTTCCAGCGCCGGAATCAGGGGTGTTTCAACAACCCACTGACGAATCTTGCGACCGGCTTCCGCCAGCGCAAGCACATCCTCAACATTTAGGTCATCAAGCACATCGTGGATACGTTTGTTCAGGCCGCTTTGCTCGAGGAAGTCACGATAGGCCTGCGCCGTGGTTGCAAAGCCACCGGGAACCGATACACCGGCATTGGCGAGATTGCTAATCATTTCGCCGAGGGAGGCGTTTTTGCCGCCGACGATTTCTACGTCGTGCTTGCCGAGCTTCTGAAAGGGGATGACGAGATTTGCCACGATGCTGCTCCCTGTATGGAGTGGGGTGGTGGATGAGGCTGACGTGGATCGCACGCCTTCAAGCCTCGTTGGATTCTACTGTATAGCCGGCTACTTTGCCTCGCTGCCAACGATCTGCCCGACCAAGGTGGAATACCTTGCCCGGCCCATTGCAAATACCCGTGCGGTGAAGGTATCTTGCTGTTTTCGATGATAAATAGCGCGTGCTCTACAGCGACTTTTCGTCCCTCTCAGACGCACCACTTCATTCATACAAGAAATTAGTACCATTTTCACTATGAATTATTGGCGCATAGCGCCTGAAGGCCCCGCATGAAACGTTCCGTGTTCTTCATTTCCGATGGCACTGGCATCACCGCCGAAACCTTGGGGCACAGCCTTCTCTCGCAATTCGAAGAGATCCGTTTTGAGGAAACCACCCTGCCCTATGTCGACACGGTGGAAAAGGCGATCATCGCCCAGCAAGAAATCAATCGCGCGGCAGAAGCGGATGGCGTTCGGCCAATCATCATCGACACCATTGTCGACAAATCAATACGCACGGTGATCGCTGAAGCCAACGGCTACATGATGGATGTATTCGATACCTTCGTGGATAAACTGCAGGCAGAGCTGTGCTCACAGGCCAACAACACCGTCGGCAAATCCCACTCGATCACCAATAACCCGCATTACAACGACCGTATCGATGCCGTGAACTTCGCCCTCGACAACGACGACGGCGCCCGCACCAAGCACTACGACAAGGCCGACATTATTCTCGTTGGCGTATCGCGCTCGGGCAAAACGCCAACCTCGCTGTACATGGCGCTGCAGTTTGGCGTGCATGTGGCCAACTACCCACTGACCGAAGATGACTTTGACGACTTGCGTCTGCCAGCCTCGCTGCGCGAATACAAGAGCAAATTATTCGGCCTAACTATTGATCCCGAACGCCTAAGCGCCATTCGCAACGAACGGCGAGCAAACTCCCCCTATTCGTCGCTAAGCCAGTGCCAAAAAGAAGTGCGTGCGGCCGAAGCCATCTTCAACCGCGAAGGGGTGCAGTTCATCAAAACAACCCATGCCTCCATCGAAGAAATATCGACACGCATCATGGCTAGCGTGGGCATCAAACGAAAATCACTGCAACCATGAACTGGTTATCGCCGACCACCCACTTCTCATCGGACTTTAGATTGAATTTCATCAAGGTAAATGTCAGTTGATGTTACGGTATCAGGCAATGACAACTTTTCCCCTTCTCAACCTCGAGACGACGAGATGAGCACGCAACAACCCACGATTATTTATACCCTGACCGATGAAGCACCGCGCTTAGCCACGGCATCGCTTCTGCCCATCGTGCAGGCCTTTGCTGCATCAGCAGGCATTGATGTGGTCACCAGCGATATTTCGTTGGCGACCCGCATCCTCGGGCAATTCCCGGAAAAACTGTCCGAGTCGCAACGCGTACCCGACACGCTCGATGCTTTAGGCAAGCTCACACAAAAGCCTGAAGCCAACATCATCAAGCTGCCAAACATCAGCGCCTCGGTGGCACAGCTCAAAGCTGCCATTAAGGAGTTGCAGGACAAGGGCTACCCCATTCCCGACTTTCCAGAAACACCACAAACCGATGAAGAGCGAGACATTCGCGCACGCTATAACAAGTGCATCGGCAGCTCGGTCAATCCTGTTCTACGTGAGGGAAACTCTGACCGTCGAGCCCCGGCGGCCGTTAAGAACTACGCCCGCAAGCATCCGCACAGCATGGCCGAGTGGAGCCAAGCCTCGCGCTCCCACGTCTCGCACATGCACGCGGGCGACTTCTATCATGGCGAAAAATCCATGACCTTGGACCGCGCCCGTAGAGTGAAAATGGAGCTGATCACCCAGAGCGGCAAAACCCTCTTGCTCAAGCCCGAGGTCGCCCTGCTCGACAGCGAGGTGATCGATTCCATGTTCATGAGCAAAAAGGCACTAGTGGCTTTTTATGAAAAGGAAATCGAGGATGCACACAAGACCGGCGTAATGTTCTCGCTACATGTCAAAGCCACCATGATGAAGGTCTCGCACCCCATCGTGTTCGGCCATTGCGTGCGCATCTTCTATAAGGATGCTTTCGAGAAACACGGCAAGCTCTTTGAAGAGCTGGGCGTAAACGTAAATAACGGCATGGTCGACCTGTACAACAAGATCGCGACCCTACCGCAGAGCCTTCAGGACGAGATCAAGCAAGATTTGCACGCCTGTCACGAACACCGACCGAAGCTGGCCATGGTCGATTCGGCCAAGGGCATCACCAACTTCCACTCCCCAAACGATGTCATCGTCGATGCCTCCATGCCAGCCATGATCCGCAACGGCGGCAAGATGTACGGCGCCGATGGTCGGCTCCGTGACGTGAAGGCCGTCATGCCGGAATCCACCTTCGCGCGCATTTATCAAGAAATCATTAACTTCTGTAAATGGCATGGCGCTTTCGACCCGACCACAATGGGCACTGTCCCCAACGTTGGTTTGATGGCGCAACAGGCGGAAGAATACGGCTCGCACGACAAGACCTTCGAGATATCCGAAGACGGCATAGCCAATATCACTGACTTAGACACCGGCGAAGTGCTGCTCAGCGAAAATGTGGAAGCTGGCGATATTTGGCGCATGTGCCAGACCAAGGACGCGGCCATCCGTGACTGGGTCAAGCTGGCTGTATCGCGTGCACGCAATTCCGGCATGCCCGTGGTGTTCTGGCTGGACTCCTACCGCCCGCACGAGGCTCAACTCATCGCTAAGGTGCGCAAGTACTTGCAGGAGCATGACACCAGCGGCTTAGACATTCAGATCATGAGTCAGGTACGTGCCATGCGCTACACACTGGAGCGTGTGGTAAGGGGCCTCGACACCATTAGTGCCACTGGCAACATCCTGCGCGACTATTTGACCGACCTATTCCCCATCATGGAACTGGGAACGTCGGCCAAGATGCTGTCCATTGTGCCGCTGATGGCTGGTGGCGGTATGTATGAAACAGGTGCCGGCGGCTCGGCGCCCAAGCATGTGCAGCAGTTGGTTGAAGAGAACCACCTGCGCTGGGACTCGCTGGGCGAATTCCTCGCGCTGGCTGTGAGCCTAGAGGATATGGGTCTCAAGTACGACAATGCCAAGGCCACGGTACTGGCTCGTACGCTGGATGAAGCCACTGGAAAGCTGCTCGACAACAGCAAGGGCCCCTCGCCTAAGACGGGCCAACTCGATAATCGTGGCAGTCATTTCTATCTCGCTCTTTACTGGGCTCAAGCTCTAGCAGAACAACGTGACGACGCTGTGCTCGCCGCTCGCTTCAAGCCGTTAGCTGACAAACTGGCCGCTGATGAGCAGCGCATCATCGATGAGTTAGCGAAGGTGCAAGGTACATCATCCGACCTCGGCGGCTATTATCTGCCTGACCCGCAGAAGATAGATGCGGTGATGCGCCCAAGCACCACCTTCAATGCAGCGATTGCTTCGTTGCTCTCGTAACAAAGCGCCTGTCTCAGGGAAACCGCTGCTTGAAACAAAACCGCCGGCATCATAGCCGGCGGTTTTGTTTCAAGCAGCGTATCGTGTTGGTCAGTGCATTTTTGCCGGCTCACGACGCTCTACCGCTTCGGCATCCAACTGCAAGGCATCGTTTTTCACCGACACATGCACACGGCCGCCTTTGTCGGCGAGCGCGCCGAACAGAATCATTTCAGCGAGTGGCTTCTTAAGCTGCTCCTGAATCAAACGAGCCATCGGACGAGCCCCCATAAGCTTGTCGTAACCACGTTCGGCCAGCCAAGCACGGGCGTCTACATCCACCTCAAGCTGCACATGCTTGTCATCGAGCTGAGCCTGCAACTCCACCAAGAACTTATCAACGACGTTAACAATCGTCGATGGGTGCAGCGACGCAAACTGAATCACGCTGTCGAGGCGATTTCGGAACTCCGGCGTGAAGGTCTTCTTCAATGCTTCCATGCCGTCGGTGCTGTGATCTTGCAAGGTAAAGCCCATGCTGGAGCGAGACACCATTTCTGCACCAGCATTGGTGGTCATCACCAACACCACGTGGCGGAAGTCGGCTTTACGACCGTTGTTATCGGTTAGCGTGCCGTGATCCATCACCTGCAAGAGCAGGTTAAAGACTTCCGGATGCGCTTTCTCAATTTCATCGAGCAAGAGGACGCAATGCGGATTTTTCACCACCGCCTCTGTCAGCAAACCGCCCTGGTCATAACCAACATAGCCGGGTGGCGCGCCAATTAAGCGAGACACCGTGTGACGCTCCATGTACTCGGACATGTCAAAGCGCACCAATTCAACCCCCAGCGTACGAGCCAACTGCTTGGTGACCTCGGTCTTACCCACACCGGTCGGGCCGGCAAAAAGGAAGCTACCAATGGGCTTCTCTGGTGCTTTCAGACCGGCGCGCGAGAGTTTAATTGCAGCACTCAAAACATCAATGGCTTCGTCCTGACCAAACACCGTCATCTTCAGATCGCGTTCGAGATTACGTAGCGCTTCTTTATCATTGGACGACACCGATTTCGCCGGAATACGGGCGACCTTGGCGACCATTTCTTCAATTTCAGCCACGCCAATCACTTTCTTGCGACGGCTCACCGGCAACAGGCGCTGGTAGGCTCCCGCCTCGTCAATCAGGTCGATGGCCTTGTCGGGCAGGAAGCGCTCGTTGATGTAGCGATCCGCCAGCGTCGCGGCCATTTGCAAGGCCTTATCGGCATAGCGAACATGGTGGTGTTCTTCGAAGCGCGACTTGAGGCCGCGCAGAATGCGATAGGTCTCATCCACGGTGGGCTCAGACACATCAATCTTGTGGAAACGACGCGACAAGGCCCCGTCTTTCTCAAACAGATTGCGATATTCCTGATAAGTCGTAGAGCCCATGCATTTCAGCGAGCCGTTGGTGAGCGCAGGCTTGAGCATATTGGACACATCCAACACGCCGCCACCGGCGGAACCGGCGCCAATAATGGTGTGAATTTCATCAATAAACAGCACAGCGCCGGGCTGATCAGTCAGCTCGTTGATCAGCGCCTTAAAGCGTTTCTCGAAATCTCCGCGATATTTAGTGCCGGCCAGCAACGATCCAATATCCAAGGAGTACACCACTGCATCGGCAATGGCTTCCGGCACTTTCTTTTCCACGATCAGCCAGGCCAGGCCTTCGGCAATCGCAGTCTTGCCAACGCCCGGTTCGCCCACCAGCACTGGATTATTCTTGCGACGGCGGCAGAGGACTTGAATAGCGCGCTCAATTTCGTGCTCTCGACCCACTAACGGATCTAGCTTGCCTTTTTTCGCCATCTCATTGAGGTTGACGGCGTAGTTTGCCAGCGCGCTATCGGCAGCCGCTTCTGGCGTAGCTTCGTGATCGCTGCTGTCATTATCGCGGGAGTCATCTTCCGGCTGCCCGCCGTGGGACAGGTAATTGACCACGTCCAATCGGCTAATGCTTTGCAGCTTGAGCAGATAAACCGCCTGAGATTCCTGTTCAGAGAAAATCGCGACGAGCACATTCGCGCCGTTAACTTCACGCTTACCCGAAGACTGAACATGGAAGACCGCACGTTGCAAAACGCGCTGAAAACCTAGGGTCGGCTGAGTTTCGCGGCCGCCGTCAGGCACTGGCAGCAAAGGCGTTGCTTCATCTACATACTGTTGCAGCTCCCGGCGCAGCGAAATGATTTCTGCGCCACAGGCCTTCAAGGCCTGCACTGCAGATTCATTATCCAGCAACGCCAGCATGAGATGCTCAACGGTGATGAACTCATGGCGCTTGCCGCGTGCATCACGGAAGGCCAAATTGAGGGTCAGTTCTAGTTCACGACTTAACATGCCTGCCACTCCTTGCCATTGCTTTAAAGCATGGGCTCTGCCTGACACAACAGCGGATGTTCATGCTGCTGTGCATATTCGACGACCATGGCCGCCTTGGTTTCCGCAACATCTTTTGAATAACTACCCACGCCGGCACGGCCGTAATGGTGTACTTGTAGCATCAACTGGGTGGCTGCATCCGCGTTCAGCCCAAAGAAGCGAAGCAACACTTCAATGACAAACTCCATAGGAGTGTAATCGTCATTTAAAATCACAACTTGATAGCGACGAGGTTGTTTAAGCTCAGGCTTTACGACTTCAACCAGGGCAACGCCCTGTCCGTGCAAGTCATTTTCATCCCCTGCCCCGTGGCCGGCATCTGGCCCCGCATAGGGCTGTATCAGGGTGTAAGAGTGACGCGTAGAGAGCATGGAATCGTTCATGAGGGTAAGAATGGTGGTTTCTTGCTTTCGTGTCTGCATGACAAGACTTTAACAGATGTCTTTGCCCTGACGACAAGCCCCTAAAATGAAAAAAGCCTCCAACTTTTTATCGATTGGAGGCTTTTTATGTTCACTCACGCGAGGGCGTGGACTTACATATGGCTGATGATGGCATCGCCAAATTCAGAGCAACGCAGCAGGGTGGCATCGGGCATGAGACGCTCGAAATCGTAAGTCACTGTTTTCGCAGCAATCGCACGTTCAACACCTTGAATGATGAGATCAGCGGCCTCAGACCAACCCATGTGACGCAGCATCATCTCCGCCGACAAAATGATGGAGCCGGGGTTAACTTTGTCCTGACCAGCATACTTCGGAGCAGTACCGTGCGTGGCTTCGAACACGGCCACCGAACCGCCTAAGTTGGCACCGGGCGCAATACCAATACCGCCCACTTCCGCCGCAAGGGCATCGGAGATGTAGTCGCCGTTAAGGTTCAAGGTGGCGATCACCGAGTAATCCGAAGGCCGCATCAGGATTTGCTGCAAAAACGCATCGGCAATCACATCTTTGATGATGATGGGGTTGCCAGTCTTAGGATTCTTCAGGCTCATCCATGGGCCGCCGTCGATTAAGGTGGCACCGAAACGCTCTGCCGCCAGCTCGTAGCCCCACTCTTTGAAGGCACCTTCTGTGTACTTCATGATGTTGCCTTTGTGCACTAGGGTCACCGAGGGTTCATCATGATCAATGGCGTATTGAATGGCCTTGCGTACCAAACGCTGCGTGCCTTCTTTAGACACCGGCTTAATACCGATGCCGCAATTTTCGGTGAAGCGAATCTTGGTAACACCCATTTCCTCTTTGAGGAACTTAATGACCTTAATAGCTTCTGGGCTGTTCGCCTTCCATTCAATGCCGGCGTAAATGTCTTCCGAGTTTTCACGGAAGATAATCATGTCGGTGAGCTCTGGGTGTGATACCGGGCTGGGCACACCGGGGAACCAACGCACCGGACGGATACAGACGTACAGATCCAACTCCTGGCGCAGGGCCACGTTCAGCGAGCGAATGCCGCCACCCACGGGGGTCGTCAGCGGGCCTTTAATAGACACCACGTATTCGCGCAGGGCATCAAAGGTTTCAGCGGGCATCCATACATCGGGGCCATAAACTTTAGTGGCTTTCTCGCCACAATAGACTTCCATCCAAGAAATCGCGCGCTTGGTGCCGTAGGCATTGGCGACTGCGGCATCAACCACTTTTTTCATGACGGGCGTGATATCAACGCCGATACCATCGCCCTCAATAAAGGGGATGATGGGATAGTTTGGAACATTCAGCGACAGGTCGGCGTTGACGGTGATTTTGTCGCCGTCGGCCGGAACCGTGATCTTTTGGTAACCCATTCTGCAGGTACTCCGTCTCAAGTGCGGCGCGTGTAGCGCCAAGGTGCGATTGATGAAATCGTTCTTGTTTCAGACGAGTATACTCATCCGTTTTGTTGCCCCCAAGAGTTCCTATGCACACACGCACACCCTCTAACCGGCATAATCGACCACGGCCTCAGCCAGCGGATACACAGCAACCTGCACGACTGCTGTTGCTGCACAAGCCGTTTCAGGTTTTGAGCCAGTTCAGTGCGCATGAGGGCAAACAGACGCTTGCCGATGTGCTCTATTCGGGACAACGCGGCGCGGACAAGCAATTTTCAGGCCTATACCCTGCGGGCCGATTAGATTTTGATTCGGAAGGCCTCTTAATCCTGACAAACCATGGCCCCTGGCAGGCTCGCATTGCGCATCCGCGCTTTAAATTGCCGAAAACTTACTGGGCACAGGTTGAGGGTGTGGTCACTGATGAAGCACTTTTGGCGCTACGCACTGGCGTGATGCTCAATGATGGACCCGCCGTGGCCTTGCAAGCGACCCGCTTGAATGCGCCCGTGGTCAGCGAGCGCGTACCGCCTATACGCCATCGCGCTGCTATTCCCACGAGCTGGATTGCCTTGGTGTTGGGTGAAGGTCGTAATCGCCAAGTGCGACGCATGACCGCCGCCGTAGGTCTGCCCACACTTCGCCTGATTCGCGTCGCCATCGGCCCGTGGCAGCTAAACGATTTAGCGGTGGGCGCTTGCCGCGAGATTCCTACCGCCGAGGCTCGCGCCGTTTTAGGTTAAGCCGACGCGTGAAGGCGGGAGTTACGCTTGGGGCTTAGGCAAGTGCGCGTTTGGGGCATCGACCCAATGCGCCTGTCCGTTTAACCACTCGCGCTTCCAGAACGGTGCCGAGGTTTTCAAGGCGTCCATCACATACGCCGCAGCGTCAAAGGCCTCACGCCGATGCGCCGATGCCACGCTCACGCGCACAATGGTCTCGCCCGCTGGCACATAGCCAATACGATGCACAATTTCGCCGGCAACGATGTGCCATCGGCTCTCGGCATCACGCAGTAGTTGCCTTAACACGCGCTCGGACATGCCGGGATAATGCTCAAGATCTATGGCGTCCACATCCCCCAAAGCACTTGCTCGACGCACCTGACCGGTAAACGTCACGGTGGCACCGACGCCCGCCAGCGCTTGCCAGGCTTCAACCGCCGGACAATAGGGTGAGAGGGTCTTGTCGGCTATCTCAACGCGCCAAGGCTCCTGAGTCATCACTCAGCCTCCGGTGACTGGCGGGAAGAACGCGACTTCATCGTGGTCGCTCAACTCTACTTCACCGCTCACATTCAGTAGGTTTTGATTCAGCGCCACCATCACAGCGCTCGCCTCGGGCCCCACCAGCGCCGCCCAAGTATCGCCGCGCAAGGCCAAATCGGCACGCAAGGTCCTTACTGTTTGCATGTCCGGCCTGAGCTCAATCACTTCCTCGCTCAGACCCAGTTTTTCTCGAAAACGCGCGAAATATCGAACAGTAATGCGGGGAGCCATGATTCAACTTCTCATCAACGGACTAAAGAGGCATCGCGCTGCCAATGACCACTGGCACCGCCACACTTGGTTTCTAACTGAATTTGTTCCACTACCATGCCGCGATCCACGGCCTTGCACATGTCATACACCGTGAGTGCCGCCACCGATGCTGCTGTGAGCGCCTCCATTTCCACCCCGGTGGG